>NZ_CAXUDY010000003.1:139411-327836 GCF_964250025.1 Alistipes sp. DJF_B185 | reverse complement strand
CGTCCTGCATCGTAATGCGTGAAGACGAGGAAGGATTTCTTTATCCGCAAACAGACACGTCGAAATGTATAGATTGCGGCTTGTGCGAAAAAGTATGTCCGGTACTCAATCAGGGCGAAAAGCGGAAGCCGCTCCATGTATATGCGGCAAAAAACACAAAGACTCGGATTCGGCTGCAAAGTTCTTCGGGAGGTATCTTCACCCATATAGCGGAACAGATCATTCAGAAGAACGGCGTGGTTTTCGGTGCCCGTTTCGACGAGAATTGGGCTGTAGAACACGCCTGTACCGAAACGCTCGAAGGACTCGCGGCCATGCGGGGCAGCAAGTATGTGCAAAGCCGTATCGGCCGCACTTACCGGCAGGCGAAAGAATTTCTGGAATCCGGCCGTCCGGTGCTCTTTTCGGGCACTCCCTGTCAAATAAGAGGTTTAAAGCTTTTTTTGGCAAAAGAATATGAAAATCTATTGACTGTAGATTTAGTTTGCCACGGTGTTCCCAGCCCCGAAATCTGGCGACAATATTTACATGAAATAATAGCGACGGGGGGGGGCCGACATCCAAATTCCGAGTTGCGGTCCACATCCCAAATTACGGGCATCAATTTCAGGGACAAGACGACCGGATGGCAGCATTTCAGTTTGCGGTTCATACTCCGCAGAGAAACCGGGGCCGGTCTTCCGGAGACGGCAGACGTGTCCAGAATACACTATAAAGATCCATTCTTTTACTGCTTCCTGTCGCATGTGACCGAAAGATATTCATGCTACGCCTGTCCGGCAAAAGAACTGAAAAGCGGCAGCGACATCACACTCGGCGATTTTTGGGGATTCCGCGGCACCAAGGACTTTCCGGATGACAACAACGGTATAAGTCTGTTGCTGATCAATACGGATCAAGGCAGCAAATATATTACCGGCACATTACGTTCGGAGCAATCCTATGAGAAAGTCATCAAACAAAATCCGATGATCACCGCCAGTCTTATCAAGGATCCGAGAAGAGATACTTTTTATAAGGCGGTTGCAAAGTCTTCGCTGCACCGGCAGAGCAAAAAACTGAGACTAATAAACAAAATCAAAAGATATGCGAATCGGCTTGCTGACCTTGCCCTTGGAAACAGGATACGGTAGCATATTGCAGGCATATGCGCTGAAAACGGTATTGACGCGGCAAGGGCACGAAGTCATACTCATTCGCCGTCTCGTTAAAAAAAAGCGGTTCAACGGCTGGAACATCTTAAAACGAAGTGTCAAAAAATACATATTCAGAAAACCTGCCTGCGTTTTCTACGACAAGAAAATCTACGACGAATACCCCGTAATTACACAACACACGCAACCATTTATCGACAAATGGCTGCAACCCTTTTCACCGGTCTATTATAACAGCAGTGCATACAAAAGCATCCGCGACTTAAAATGCGACGCCTACATCGTAGGTTCTGATCAGGTATGGCGCAAAGGGTGTATGGAGGAAATCAAAGATTATTACTTCTCCCCGATCGACGGCCGTACAGCGAAATTAATTGCCTATGCGGCGTCATTCGGTATCGACAAATGGGCATATTCGAAGAAAGAGACCCGATTCTGCACCCAGAAGCTAAAGGAGTTCACCGCAGTCAGCGTACGGGAAGATTCTGGTATGGAATTATGCAAAAGGCATCTTAACCATACCGCTGAACATGTTTTAGATCCGACAATGCTTCTGACACCTGCGGACTATCGAGCACTCATCGGCGAAGGAGGTGCCGAAAAGTACGCAAACAAAATAACGGCATTCATATTAGACCGTTCCGACGACAAACTGGCGGCGCTGAAAAAAGTCTCGAAAGTTTTAGCCATGGACTACAACTTTGCAGCGACGGAAACCGAAGACAGACTGGCCCCTCTCGAAAAAAGAATAGCGCCATCCGTAGCGGACTGGCTGAAGGCGATGTATTATGCCGATTATATTTTCACGGACTCCTTTCACGGCTGCGTTTTTTCCATTCTGTTCAACAAACCGTTCGTATTATACGTCAACAGAAACAGAGGCGTCGCACGATTCGAGTCGCTGTTGAAGCTGTTCAAGATAGAGAACAGAACCCTATCCGATTCAAACGGATTGGAGAGTTGCCCCATAAGACAATCCATAGACTGGAAGCCCATAAATGCGAAACTGGAAGAAATGCGTTCAAAATCCATGTGCTTCCTCGAAAATGCGCTTACTGCAAGAGACGAACAATAAAATCCGACTGATGAATATAACCTTTCTGCTACGTCTGTGGCCCGTATACGGCGGCGGAGAAACCGTAACGATCTGCCTTGCCAACGAAATGATAAAGCGAGGATGGAATGTATCCGTCTTGTATTTTAAAAACAATACGCGGGCCGACCTGCCTTTCATCGATCCAGCCATAAAGGCCGTTCAAATACCCGATATCCGCTGCGACGAATTTACGACACGCTTTCCCGATGCCGACAAAGTAACCGGCTATCTGAAAGAATATATTCAGGAAAACGACATCCATTATCTTGTCAATCAATGGTGGCCGGTCGAATATATCCGTGGAATAAGGGGACGGTATAAGACAAAGATCATCACATGTCTCCATCAGGCACTTTATACCCCAATGATCGAGGGAACGGGAATAAACGGATTCCTGAAAAAAAGATGCACTTCGCTGTATAAATTCTGGAAAAAGAGACATAGTTGCAGGCAGGTGACAAAGTTCCTACCGCATACGGATAAATATATTTTCCTGTCTCCAGCCTTTCAACGTCAGTACGAGCAATTTGCCAACTATAAAAATACAAATAGCCAGTTGGGTGCCATCCCCAATCCGCGGGTTTACCCGAACGAAATGCGGCCCGAAGATTTGCAGTCGAAAGAGAAGAGCGTTCTTCTCGTAGGCCGGATGGTGGAAATCCAGAAACGCATAACGCGAGCAATCAAAATATGGCGCGCTATTGAAAACGATCCCCGCTTGGACGAGTGGAACTTCCGGATTGTCGGCGAAGGACCGGATTTGGCCATGTATAAACAACTGGCGGAGGCGTTAGGATTAAAACGGATTTCGTTCGAAGGCTTCCGAAATCCGCAGCCCTATTACAAACAGGCCGCCATTTTCATGATGACCTCCGCCTTCGAAGGGTTTCCCATGACATTGGTCGAAGCACAACAATGCGGTGTCGTTCCGGTTGTAATGGATTCCTACCTGTCGCTGCACGACATTGTTGAAACCGGATACAACGGCATCATCGTTTCCAATGAAGACCTTACGGGCTATGTAAACAAAATGAAAGAGCTGATGACAGACACCTCCCTTCGGGAAAAACTGGCAATGAACGGCCTGCACTCCTGCCGCAGATTCTGCGTAGAAGAGATTGTCAACAATTGGGAAGAACTGTTCAACGACCTAAGTGCAAACCGCCGATGATTTCGAATGTCAACAAACTCATAATCTGGATATTGCTTTTTTCATGCTGCTGGGGAATTTTACCTTATCAGTTTGTGTTGCTGCCGGTTGTTTTTGCCTTGTATTATATGATAAAAACCATTCTGGAGAGAAGACCCGGAATGTTTAAGAAGTATTTGATCATATATTTCATATTCTTCATTATCAGCGCATTCTCTTGCATGCATTTTGAAGACCAAAGTTTATCGAAAACATTCACTGCCGTAGCTTGCCTGCAACTTTTCCCGGTCATATCTTATTTCATATTTTTATCCGGCAAATACACAATAAAAGAGATAGAAAAGGCATTAGCAATCGCCTACGTTATTTTTCTATGCTGCTTCACAATCCAACTGATATATCCCGACAAAATATTCAATTTGGCAACGGATTATATGGACATCGGACGATTTACCATGTACGGACAACTGATCGCCTATATCTGTCTATTCTATTTTTACGGGAAATATTTATTTTCAGGCAAGACCAAATACCTATTATACATACTGCCTGCGTTCTTCGTCCTTTTTATAGCAGGATTCAGGACCCAGATGGCTGCCATATTATTGGCATTGGGCCTATTTACCTACTCGGTAAAGAAAATCGCCAGTGTAAAATATATGTTTCTCTTCCTTATTGTCATAGGCGTTCTCTCCCAAACTTCGGTCGTTCAGAACTCCATAAACAACATGATGAAGCGGCAGGAAGCGGGCGACACATTCACCAACGAAGATTATATACGAGTCATCCAGTTCAACTATTTTACAAAAGAGCACTTCAAATCTCCGGTCGAATATGTATTCGGAAGCGGAATCCCCAACCCCAGAACAAAATACGGTCAGCCGTTCTATACTGTCGATCCTGCATTAGGTCCATATAACGGATGGCATGACTGGGGGATCGTCGGACTGAGCTGGATGATCGGGATTCCGGCCGTATTGGCCCTTCTCTTCCCCGTCTTTCGGATCATCAGAAGAAAATGCGACGACAACATTCTCTTTTTGAAATTTTTCTATATTTTTCTGCTGCTGTCAAGTTTCACTACCGTAGAATTCTATCGAGTAGGTTCCTTCTTCTTCCACGGGTTATTATTTTATCTGTACGAACTATACCATAGACGCTCTAAACATGATAACATCGGACACACTCAAAAGGTATTGGGTCAAACTCGCCGTGTTGTTAATAGCTGACGGTGAGAAAAAAGCACAATGGCTGAAAAAGCACCGCATATTCCATCATATCGGAGAAAACTGCAGCTTCAAAACGAATATCCTTCCGGCGGAACCGTTTCTTGTCTGCCTGCACGATAACGTACGCATCGCCGCCGGCTGCCGATTAATCACCCACAGCATGACATGCAACGTATTCAACAGGGCCACCGGCTCCAACCGCTTTTATTGTCAATACGGCAAAATAGAAATCCATAGTAATGTTTTTGTGGGGGGGGCAGTACGATCATGTACGGTGTGACCATCGGTGAAAATTCGATCGTCGCGGCTGGCTCCGTCGTTACAAAGGACGTACCCGCCGGCAGTGTAGTGGGAGGCGTCCCGGCAAAAATCATAGGTACATTCGAAGAATCCATGAAAAAAGCGGAATTGTTCAGCAGCAATTTCAGGGGCAAAACTACGGATTATTCCGTTGCTGCTCTTATGAAGATAAAACCCGTTCAGTTCGATATCGACAAACAATGAAGACAATCTGTTATATAATCCCCTATTTCGGGAAATTACCGAAGAATTTTGCACTTTATCTATTAAGCTGTGCACAAAATCCGACCGTAAATTGGAAAATACTGACTGACGACAGAACGCCTTATGAATTTCCAACGAACGTACACGTCAAATACTGTAATTACGAAGAGGTCAAACAACGGATAAAGGCTTGGTTCGATTTTGAAACCGTGATCGACAGGCCGTGGCGATTATCGCTCTTCAAGCCGGCATATGGAGAAATTTTCGCAGAAGAACTTTCCGGATATGATTTTTGGGGACATTGCGACATTGATCTGATGTGGGGAAATATACGGACATTTTATTCGGAAAACAATCTAAATAAATATGAGCGGCTCGGCTTTTTGGGGCATTCCACACTCTATAAGAACACGCCGGAAGTAAACGCCCGTTACAAGCGGATCGTCCCCGGAGAAATCAATTACAAAGACGTATTCAGCGGCAGAAGCAGCTATAGCTTCGATGAAAACGGGATGGATGCGATTTACCGGTATCTGAACATTCCGTATTTCGACGAAGTGGTCTTTGCAGATCTGGAAAAATATGAACCGGGATTTGTTCTAGGTCATTTTCCCGCCTCGGAAAAGGATAAAAACAAATATCAAATATTCACATGGGAAGACGGCAGGTTATATAGAAACTACCTGCAAAAAGACAGAATTCACCGTGATGAATTTCTGTATATCCATTTTTTCTGCCGTCCCATGAAATACTCGGCCGACCGCTTGTCCCCCGACACGACATATTACATGTATCCCGATGTCATGACTGACAAACAGATCGGAGTAAGCGTGAAAAGCTTGAAAAAATACGGTTCCCGAAACAATATCGCCTTTCTTGCAGAGAGCCTATGGACAAATCGGCATAAGATAACATGGCAGCGAATCCGGAACAATTTCCGCACCTTTTTGAATTATAAACGCCACAAAAATGAGTAATGCTTCTACAGCAACCGATCGCATCAACTGGATCGATTGCATAAAAGGAATAGGTATTTACTTTGTAATTTTGGGACACATCTACAAATGTAACAATATCGGTATGTGGATATATTCATTTCATATGCCGTTGTTTTTTATTCTGTCAGGATACTTAATTGCAGATAAACTCACAGTCCCATGTTACAGCGAATATTTCAAAAAAAAATTCAAATCATTAATCATACCTTTTATTCTTTTCCGTATCGCTCTGATATTGTATTGGTGGGTTGTCGAATCAGGCTTTAGGAAATTGGATCTTGGGCCCATCTGGTTCCTGCCTATACTTTTCTCCATAGAAATAACCATCGTGCCCATACTGCTAAGACACAGATCTCTATTGATGACATCTGTTTATTTATTAATAAACGCAACGTTATTTTTAGCGCTAAAATCATATCCGTATTCGTCCTTTCTATATTGGATTCTGCTCTATTTAAACGGATCGGTTTGGCTTTTGTGGGGCGGGGTAATCAGAAACATTAAGATATTGAATGTCACAGCACTGAGGGGGGGGGCACTGTAATACTATTTTTAGTCAGTATTTTAGGATTTAAGATCAATGGTTCGGTATCAATGTACAGTTCCGTAACCAACAACTACATTCTATATACATTATTCGGACTTTCAGGCAGTTTGTTTATCTTCGGTGTCTGTCGGAATTTCATCGTAAAAAATGCATTCTTGGAATATATCGGAATGAATACTATCACAATATTGGCAATTCACGAACCGATAAAAAGAGTTGTCTTGAAAATATCGGAAATAACATGTTCGCATATCGGATTTGATTGGTCGATAGACTATATACAAAACAATATTCTTTTTGGATTTATCATTAGTTGTATCGTTTTATTTTCGACAATTCCGATTATTAAAACATTACACTATGTCAAACTGAAAACCGGGAAAATAGGATCATACATATTGAATTTTGTCAAATAAATGGACCGAATCTTATTGATTGCAACAGAATATGCGCCGGGAATGATTCCATACGCATCTTCCATCATAAATGCATTATCGAAAAGCAGTGATTTTGAGATATATGCAGTCGTTGTAAATTCCGAAGCCTGTTCTTACTGCAATAATTTAGGTGAACTTCAAAATATTGAATATATTGAGTATCCCCATTCCAAATTCTTTAAGTTAATCTATAAGATATATCCAGCAAGAGTTATCCGAAAAATAAAAAAAATTGCGAAAGCCCGAAATATCGATGCAATTCATTTGCTAACAGGTGATTTCAGTTTATTTTTTTACGTTTTATTTCAGCTGAAAAAGAAGAAGTTTTATTACACGGTCCATGATCTGCAGATACATGAGTCCGACACAATGACTTTTCCGGGCAGACTCTTGCACAAATACGTCATATGGTGTACACGCACTTACCTGAAGATCATTCCGAATCTAACGACATCATCACGACATCAGTATATAGCTTTAAAAGAAAGTTACCCGAATAAGCGCGTTGTATTCAATCATTTTCCTTCCTTAGTAACCCAAATGATAAAAAATGGAAGGAAACAAATAGAGGAGCTGAAAAACACATCCGATTACATTCTGTTTTTCGGCACTGTAGATCACTACAAAGGTGTCGATCTGCTGATAGAGGCGTACGACCAAAAAGTCTTCCACGACAAGCACAAGCTGGTAATAGCAGGAAAAGGCAGACACTACGTAACCGACAATAAAAACATTATCAGACTGAACCGGTTCATCGAGGATGCCGAAGTCCGAGATCTATTCACCAAAGCCGCAATCGTAGTTTATCCGTATCGTTCGGCCACCATGTCGGGCGTGCTTTCCCTTGCGTTCTATTTCAGGAAGAAAGTCGTGATGTCAGACGTGCCTTTTTTCAAAGAATACGCCAACCGGGACTCGCTGTTCTTCAAAGCCGGAAATGTCGAAGATCTGGCCGACAAGCTGCAACAGGCATTGGATTCCGGCAGCGCCAGCACAAATGCGAATCTGTATCCAGAATTCTATTCAGAGAATATATTGGAACAAGACTATATAAATCTGTACTCATCCCCTGCGAACAAACAGATGTGATGCCATGAAGGTATTGATATTGAATCCGATCCTTTTTACGGCGGACAACAATGTAATTCCGCAAGTCAAATCCATAAAAGACACGATGATTTACAACATGTGTCTAGGATTCAAACGACTGGGACACGATGTAACATTAGCCGCCGCCAAAGAGTATGCTCCTGCGGAAAAAGAAGCGTATGATTTCGAAATTCTTTTTTTCAAATCCAAGTGCAAAAAACTTTTCCCGCCGGCTATGTTGCCCTTTTCTCCTGAACTATGGCCATATATCAAAGAAAATGAAAAATCATTCGATCTGCTTATATCCAGTGAAACATTTTCAGTTCAGTCTTTATTCGCGGCAAGAATCTGTCCCGAAAAAACTATAATTTGGCAAGAACTGACCGATCATCAAAACAAATTCCATCGACTTCCATCGAAAATATGGCATAATGTCATTGTTCGCTTATTCATGCAACGGATTGCAGCAGTAGCTCCCCGCTCAGAGCCTGCTTACAAATTTATTAGCAAATATATGCCGCAAACAGTAAAGCAAATCGTTGATCATGGAATTAATGTCGATAAATTCACCTATTCCGAAAAAAAAGAACGCCAAATAATCAGTTCGTCCCAATTGATTCACCGAAAAAATATCGACGGAATAATTCGGATTTTCCAGCGATTCCATGAAATGGAAGCATATGAAGACATTAAATTGTTGATAGCCGGGCGAGGTGAAGAAGAAGCAAATTTAAAAAAATTAGTGTCGGAATTAAAACTCTCGGAAAGTGTCCGATTTCTCGGATTTTTACCTCAGCAAACACTGAATAAATATATCCGAGAATCTCTTTGCTTTCTTATCAATACGCGAAAAGATCTGAATATGGTTTCCATTCCGGAATCCATCGTTTCAGGGACCCCGATTCTGACAAACACTCAACCGGCTTCAGCCGGCTACATCCAAGCGAATAAGCTGGGAATAGCCAAGAATCAATGGGGAGTAGACGAGCTAAAAGAAATCATCGACAACAACTCCTTTTATGTCAAAAACTGCATCGGCTACCGGGACAACCTGACAAACGTCCATTCTGCGCAATTATTGACGGACATCTATAAAAAATCAATTCAAAAACAGTAAAATACCATTTCCGACATATCAGACGCAACGCCTAACTAGAGAGCCTCAGCATGCTGTTCAATTCATTTGTATTTCTACTTGCATTCCCAACAATCTTCGCCGCATATTATCTCTGTCCGATAAAATGGCGCAGCTGGCTTCTATTGCTGATAAGCTATGCAGTCTATATGAACTGGGTGCCCATATACGCATTGATCCTCTTGTGGGTAACTCTGACGACCTATACCGGCGCTCGTTATATATCCCTCAACAGCCCCAAGAACAAGCTAAAAATGACCGTCGCAGGAATTTTGACCTTGCTCCCGCTGCTTTTCTTCAAATACTACAATTTTATAAATGGCATCGTATACGATATATTGACGTCTCTTCACCTGCGCATCGAAATAAATACGATGCATTGGGCCGTTCCCATCGGCATATCCTTCTTTTCATTTCAGGCATACGGATATCTGGCGGACGTATATTACAGACGGACCGACTGCGAACGCAACCTCCGGGACTATGCACTGTTCATTTCATTTTTTCCGCAAATAGCTTCGGGTCCTATCAGCAAGGCGAAGGACCTGCTGCCGCAAATCAAAAGTCTCAAAACTTTCGATGCCGACAAAGCGACACAGGGGTTGAAACTGTTGTTATGGGGCTTGTTTCTAAAAGTCGTGTTAGCAGACCGATTAGGTCTGTACGTAGACAGCATTTATGACAATTACACCTACCAGACGGGGTTCTCTCTGTTCGTCGCCAGTTTGTGTTATTCGCTGCAAATATACGGAGACTTTGCAGGTTATTCGTTAATGGCTATCGGAGTAGCCAAAGTCTTGGGATTCGATCTGATCAATAACTTCAACCGCCCCTATTTCGCAACCAGCATAACCGACTTCTGGCACCGATGGCACATTTCGCTGTCCATCTGGCTCCGTGATTACGTATACATTCCGCTGGGCGGCAGCAGATGCAGCAAATTACGCACCTATTGGAATATTTTCGCGACTTTTCTGGTCTCCGGAATCTGGCACGGCGCGAATTGGACATTCATCATATGGGGAATTATTCACGGAGTCGCGCAAATAGCCGAAAAGGCATTGCGTCTTCAGAAGTATGAAGGGGGGGGGAATCGCCGGCTTCGTATTATCATCACATTCCTTATCGTCAACTTCGCATGGATATTTTTCCGGATGCCCTCGATAACGGACGCATGCAAGGTCATCGGCAAAATATTCACGGATTTCGGGACTACCCTGTTTTTATCAAACAACAGCAATATGATCTACATGCTCGTCGCCGTCTGCATATTGTTTTTTAAAGACATGCGCGACGAATTCTTCCCACGCCGGTTTCTCTTCTTCGAAAACAGAAACATAGCAATCAGGTGGAGTTCCTATCTGTTTCTAATGTTTCTAATCCTTCTGACAGGCGTATTGGATTCCGGACAATTCATTTATGTAAACTTCTAACGCATGCGGAATTTTCTGATCAAATCGGCCATATTTCTTGCGTTATGCGGTCTGCTCGACTTCGGTCTGGGCAAAATCTTCGGTTATCTGACAGTCCATGCAACCGGCGGATATACAAAACGGGATAATTTCATATCCGACGAAGTCGATGCAAACATCCTGATTTTCGGCTCGTCGCGGGCCGCTCATCACTACGTCCCTTCGATATTGTCCGATTCATTGGATATGAGTTGCTATAACTGCGGATTGGACGGCAACGGCATCATATACGGGTATGGAAAGCTAAAAACGATTACGGCCCGGTACTATCCCAAAATCGTCATACTGGACATCCAGCCTACATTCGATCTGTTTACAAACGACAATTGCAAATACTTGGCTCCCTTGCGGCCGTATTATCAATATCCGGGAGTCGATTCATTATTCTGGGACATAAATCCGTCCGAACGTTGGAAAATGATGTCGAATTCCTACCGGTTCAATTCGAAATTCCTGAGCATTCTAATGGATAATTTATCGGATCGAGCCATATCTTCCGATAACGGCTACATACCTTTATACGATACGATGACTTACGAGCCGTCAAAATCCACCGCAAAGAAAAACGAAACAGATCCTGTCAAAATCCGTTATTTTGAGCAATTTATTTGCGAAGTAAAAAGACATTCCGCCCTGTTCGTATTCATATCGCCCGAATACGGGAGCAATGCCGACTGGCCAGACATCGTGGAAGGCATATGTGCAAAGTACAGCATTCCCTACTATAATTATCTAAGCGACAAACGCTTCGCAAACAACAAAACATATTTTGCCGATTCATCGCATTTGAACGACAACGGCGCAAGAGCCTATACGGAAATAGTTGCGGCCGATATAAAATGCAAATTGAAAACTCTCCGTCTTACCTCCGATCGTTTTTTATGAAAGTTCTGCTCGCCAATAAATTCTACTACCGCCGCGGCGGAGACTGCGTATGCACGCTGAATCTGGAACAGTTGCTCAAAGACCACAATCACGATACTGCGGTATTCGCCATGCAACATCCGGAAAATTTCCCGACTCCGTGGAGCAAATATTTTCCGAGCGAAATACGCTTCTCGCCGGGTCCCAACATACTTGAAACCTTTAGACGGCCATTCGGTTCGAAAGAGGTAAAACGGAAATTCAACGCATTGCTGGATGATTTCCAGCCGGATGTCGTTCACCTGAACAATATCCACACGCAATTATCCCCTCTGATCGCCGAACTCGCCCATCGGAGAGGTATCAAAGTCGTATGGACGCTGCACGACCTGAAACTGCTATGTCCCCGGTACGATTGCCTGCGCAACGGGAAAACGATCTGCGAAGCATGTTTCACGGACAAACACAAGGTATTGGAGAACAAATGCATGAAAAACTCGTGGCTGGTGAGTATATTGGCGTATAAAGAAGCCCGGAAATGGAACAGGGAAAGACTTGAGGCCTGTACCGATTCATTTATCTGCCCCAGTCAGTTCCTAGCCGACAAAATGATACAAGGCGGTTTCGATAGAGGCAAACTGCATACATTATGCAATTTTATCGACGTTGAAAAATGTGCAGACGCAGCCTATCTGAAAAAAGATTACTACTGCTACATCGGGCGCATATCGCATGAAAAGGGAATAAAGACTCTGATCGACGCCGCGAACCGACTGCCTTACAAATTGGTAATCATCGGCAAGGGTCCGCTGGATGCCGAAATGAAGAAACTCGCGGGGCCAAATGTCGAATTCGCCGGATTCAAGCAGTGGAATGAAATAAAACGAATTGTCAGTCAGGCCCGCTTTTGCGTCATTCCGTCCGAATCATATGAGAACAATCCGCTTTCCGTCATCGAATCCCAATGCTTGGGCACGCCGGTACTGGGCGCTCAAATCGGCGGTATTCCCGAATTGATTCAGGAGGACTTCAACGGTTTGTATTTCAGAAGCAGGGATACGGACGATCTGACCGCCAAAATTCAGGCCATGTATGACGCACCGTTCGACCATGCCGCCATCGCCCTCGAAGCGAAAAAGCGCTATAATTCGGAAACATACTATAAACAGCTCATACAGCTGTACAATCTATAATTCAAACCTTGGATTCATACAAATCTGTCAAAATCATGTCTGCTGAAAATATCCCGCACCCCACCGACGCCAGCATCATCCTGACCTATCGCTGTCCGATGAAATGCAAGATGTGCAACATCTGGTTCAACCCCACGAAAAAAGACGACGAAATCAAAGCTGCGGACCTTCGTACGCTGCCGCGCCTGAAATTCATCAACCTGACCGGCGGAGAACCCTTCGTCCGCGAAGATCTGGCGGAGATCGTGGAGGAGTGCTACAAACATACGGACCGCATCGTCATCTCCACGTCCGGATGGTTCGAAGACAAAGTCGTGGCCTTGGCCAAACAATTCCCGAACATCGGCATCCGCATCTCGATCGAAGGCCTGAGCTGCAAGAACGACGAGCTGCGCGGACATGCCGGCGGCTTCGACAAAGGGCTGAGAACACTGCTCACGCTGAAGCAAATGGGGCTGAAAGACATCGGATTCGGCTGCACCGTATCGAACAACAATTCCAAGGATATGCTCTCGCTCTATCAGCTGTCGCTGTCCTTGGGCATGGAGTTCGCTACGGCGGCTTTCCACAACTCCTATTATTTCCACAAGGACGACAACGTAATCACCAACAAGGACGAGGTGTGCAAAAACTTCGAACAGCTGATCGAATGGCAGTTGCAGGAGAACCATCCGAAAAGCTGGTTCCGCGCATGGTTCAATATGGGGCTGATCAACTACATCGAAGGCGGCCGCCGCATGCTGCCGTGCGAAGCGGGTTCGGCGAACTTCTTCATCGATCCTTTCGGCGAGGTGTATCCGTGCAACGGTCTCGAAGAGAAATACTGGCAGAAATCTATGGGCAATATCCACGAAACGCCCGACTTCATGAATATCTGGGAGAGCGACCGGGCGCAGGAAGTCCGCGCCATGGTCCGGAAATGCCCGAAAAACTGCTGGATGGTCGGTACAGCCAGTCCTGTAATGCACAAATACATGAAATACCCGCTGAGGTGGGCGCTCAGAAACAAGCTCCGCAGCCTGCGGGGAAAACCGGCCTGTCTGGACAAGAAGTGGTGCGATGTCGGCCAAGACCCGATGCAGGGCGATTTGCGGGAAAAATTCTAACCAAGTCGTGAATGCCAAAAAGAATGACCGTTTTCCGGCTATGAAAATAGTCGTCACCGGCACCCGTGGGATTCCCGGCATCATGGGCGGCGTGGAAACGCACTGCGAAGAGCTGTTTCCGCGTATCGCCCGGAAGGGATTCGACGTAACCGTAATACGGCGGAAAAGCTACGTGCACGACACGCTGCGGCAATACGAGGGAATCACGCTCGTCGATCTCGCAACCCCGAAAAAGAAGTCGTTCGAAGCGATCGTCCATACGTTCCGGGCCGTCCTCGAAGCCAAAAAGCTGAAAGCCGAGATCATCCACATCCACGCCGTCGGCCCGGCGCTGCTGACGCCGGTCGCACGCCTGCTGGGACTGAAGGTGGTATTTACCCACCACGGACCGGATTACGACCGGGACAAATGGGGTGCGGCGGCCAAAACGGTACTCAGACTGGGTGAAATGATGGGCGCACGCTTCGCCAATGAAATCATCGTGATTTCGAACGTCATAAACGACATGCTGATCCGCAAATACCACCGCAAAGAGTGTCACCTGATTTACAACGGGGTTCCGGCTCCCCAGATCGTCGATTTTCCGGAATATCTCGAAGAAACGGGCGTCGAAAAGGGGAAATACATCTTCAGCATGTGCCGCTTCGTCCCGGAAAAGAACCTGCACCACCTGATCGAAGCCTTCTCGAAGACCGACAACAAGGGGTGCAGACTGGTGCTGGCCGGAGATACGGATTTCGAAGACGAGTACTCCGCAGGACTCAAAAAATACGCACGGGAACAGGGCGTCGTCCTGACCGGCTTCATCAAGGGGAAAAAGCTGCACGCCCTTCTCACCCACGCCCGCTGCTTCGTGCTGCCCTCTTCGCACGAAGGGCTTCCGATCGCATTGCTGGAAGCGATGAGTTACAGACTGCCCGTCATCGTAAGCGACATTCCGGCCAATCTGGAGGTCGGTCTTGAAAAAGAGGCTTATTTCCCCGTCGGCGACATAGCCGCGCTGGCGCAGAAGCTCCAGCAGAACATCGACGCACCCTATCGGCAAAAGGAATATCCGATGGAAAAATACGACTGGGACGCTATCGCCGAACAAACGGCCGCAGTATATGAAAAATGCGCAAAGCCCCGGCCGGAACGGTAAACTCAGACACTACCCTTCCCGGCTGATCTCAGCCACGGTCGCCCCGACGAATGCTATCAGCTCTGCCGGGGCGATTTTCAGTTGCAGGCCCCGGACGCCGGCGCTGATATAGATGAACGGATGCTCCCCGGCCGAAGAGTGGATATAAGTCGGGAAGCGCTTTTTCATGCCGACCGGCGAACAGCCGCCGCGTATATAACCCGTCACGGGCAGCAGTTCCTTCATCGGAATCAGATCGGCCTTCTTGTTGCCCGACACGCGGGCCGCGGCCTTGAGATCGACCTCGTGATTCCCCGGCACCACGCAGACGAAGTATCCCGTCCGGTCGCCTTTCAGCACGAGGGTCTTGAAAACCGTGGCGATCTCCTCGCCCAGCTGTTCAGCGACGTGCGTCGCCGCCAGATGCTCTTCGTCCACCTCGTAGGGAACGAGCTCGTAATTTATCTTCGCACGGTCGAGCAGCCGCGCCGCATTCGTCTTTTCGACTTTTCCGTGTGCCATCTCAGCTCTTGATGTTCAATTTTTCGGCTTAAGTTGCGCAAAGGTAGTTTATTTTACCCGGATTGTCGCATTTTAGCTACATTTGTCAGATGCTTCGCCGAAAAATCACATACAAACCGCTCGCCTTTCTCATCGCGGTTCTGTTCCTCCCCACCGTCCTGCCGGCGCAGAGCACCCGTGTCCGCGGGCGCGTCACCGACGCCGCCGACGGCACGCCGATGCAGTTCGTGAGCGTCGTCTTTCCCGGCACCACGACGGGCATCACCACCGACGAGGCGGGCATCTACACACTCGAAACCCGCGACACGGTGAGCCGCGTGCAGGCCTCGATGGTCGGCTACGCCTCGCAGACCAAGCCGCTCGTGCAGGGAGGCTTCAACCAGATCGACTTCGCCCTCGAAGCCGTGGAGTTCGGCATCGGCAGCGTCGTCATCACCCCCGGCGACAACCCGGCGCATCCGATTCTGCGGGGCGTCATCCGCCGCAAGCCCCAGAACGATCCCGACCTGTACGACAGCTACACCTGCGCCACCTATACCAAGATGCAGCTCGACCTGACGAACATCAAGCCCCGGTTCCGCAGCAAGCGGCTGCAACGCAATTTCGGGTTCGTCTTCGACTACATCGACACCTCGGCGCTCACCGGACAGGCCTACCTGCCGGCCATGATCTCCGAAGCCACGGCCGACTATTACCACAGCAGGCGCACCCCCGCCGTTTCGCGCGAAATCATCCGCGCCAGCCGCGTGTCGGGCGTCGAGGACAGCTTCGCCATCGCCCAGTTCACGGGCCGGATGCACGGCAACGTCAATTTCTACGCCAATTACATCGACATCTTCAACGTCCGCTTCGCCAGTCCGCTCTCCGATTCGGGTCTGGCCTTCTACGACTATTTTCTGGTGGACAGCATGCAGGTGGAGGGGCGCAAAACCTACAAAATCCGTTTCCATCCCAAGCGGCTCGCCACGCCCGTACTCGACGGCGAAGTCAATATCGACTCGGCGTCGTACGCCCTGCAGTCGGCCTCGGCGCGCATGCCTAAGGGCGTCAATGTAAACTGGATCAAACACCTGCGGCTCGAAAACGACAACCGCATCGTCGCCGACAGCACGTGGTTCCGCCACCGCGACCGGGTTTCGGCCGAATTTTCGATCGCCACGGGCGACTCGTCGAAGCTGACCTCGTTCATCGGTACGCGCGAAGTGGTCTACTCCGACGTGCGCGTCGGGGTTCCCATTCCCGACGAAGTCGCGCGCATGGACAACAACGTCGTCATCGGCGACGAAGAGGGAGTCTGCCGCACGGACGAAGCCTTCTGGGAAGAGGTGCGCCCCTACCGGCTGAGCGAGAAGGAGAAAGGCATCTACTCGATGGTCGATTCGGTGCAGAACGTGCCGCTCTACCGCAACATCTACACGCTCATCAACACCGTGATCGTCGGTTACTGGAACACCAAATACATCGGTATCGGCCCCTATTACAAACTGGCCAGCTTCAACAAACTCGAAGGGTTCCGCATGCAGCCGGGATTCCGCACGACCACGGCCGTCAGCAAACGCATACGTCTCTCAGGATATGCGGCCTACGGCACGCGCGACGGCATGTTCAAGGGCGGCGGCAGCGTCGAACTGGCCTTCAACCGCCGCCTGACACGCAAGCTCACCGTTTCGGGCCGGCACGACGTGATGCAGCTGGGCGCGGGACAGAACGCGCTCACGGAGAGCAACATCCTCGGCTCACTGCTCTCGCGCGGCGACTCCCGGCTTTCGATGGTCAACCGCGGCGAGATCGGCTACGAACACGAATGGAGCCACGGCACCAGCAATTTCCTCGGCGCCCGCATCCAGAAGATCTTCGGCAACCGCTACGTGCCGCTGGTGCGTCCCGACGGCCGGATCGTAAACTCCGTATCGGACGCGGCGCTGCACGTCGGGATGCGTATTTCGAAGAACGAGAGCATCTACCGCCTGCCCTTCGACAAACAGTACATGGGCACGGTCTACCCCGTCCTGACGCTCGGATTCACGGCCGGCGTTCCCGCCATGCTGAACGACAGCTACGAATACTACCGGCTCGAAGGGGGCATCCACTACAAACCCGAACTGCCGCCGCTGGGTTATTCCAACATCACGTTGCAGGGCGGCAAAATCTTCGGCAAGGTCCCTTATCCGCTGCTCAAGCTCCACGAAGGCAACGGCACCTATTTCTACGATCCCAATGCCTTCTCGTGCATGAATTTCTACGAATTCGCATCGGACGCATGGGTGGCGCTCTTCTTCGAACACCACTTCAACGGCATCCTGCTGGGCCGCATTCCGCTCGTCAAGAAACTCAAGTGGCGCGAAGTGCTGGTCTGCAAGGGCGTGTGGGGCACGCTCTCGAAGGAGAACGACGGCAGTCTGCCCGACACGCAGGCCCCACTGCTCTTCCCCCGCGGCATGACGTCGGTTTCGGACCCCTACGTCGAAATGGGCTTCGGCGTCGAAAATATCTTCCGCCTGCTGCGCGTGGACTGCATCTGGCGTCTCACCCACCGCGATCCCAAACCGGGACAGGACGTGCAGAACTTCGCCGTAAACCTGAGCATGCACCTCAAATTCTGACATAGGGTTCCTTGTGTCGAAGATTTTGACTACCTTTGGGGCTTAAAATACGGAATCATATGATAAAAGGCGCCATATTCGACATGGACGGTACGCTCGTGGCCAACTCTCCGGTCCACATCCGGGCGTTCGAAATCTTCTGTGACCGCTACGGCGTGCGCGGCTGGAAGGAGAAACTCGGACAGGCTTTCGGCATGGGCAACGACGACATCATGCGGCTCATCATGCCCGAAGAGGTGATCCGCGAGAAAGGATTGGCGGCGCTTGGCGACGAGAAGGAGGCCGTCTACCGCGAAATCTACGCACCCGAAATCGAACCCATGCCGGGACTGGTCGCCCTGCTGGGCAAGCTCCGCGATGCGGGCATACGCTGCGCCGTAGGTTCATCGGGATGCAGGGCCAATGTCGATTTCGTGCTTGAGAAGTGCGACATCGAATCCTTTTTCGACGCCAAAATCAACGGCGACATGGTGACGCGCTGCAAACCCGATCCGGAAATCTACCTGACGGCGGCGGCCGCACTCGGACTCGCACCGGCCGAATGCGTCGTTTTCGAAGACGCCAAGGCGGGCATCGAGTCGGCACGGCGGGCCGGCGCGGGCCGCATCGTCGCGCTGGCGTCCACGCACTCCCGCCAAATGCTGGCCGCCGAAACCGACGCCGACGTCATCATCGGCGACTTCCGCGACATCACCGACCTCGAAACATTGCTGAAATAAGCGCACGGCCCCGCAAAAGGCCGCCGCAATTCCCGACCACAATAGGGTCGGGATTTTTGTCCGGCGCCCCTTCGGCGGATCATGCGGATCGGCTGCCCCCTCTCAGAAGCCCGACCCAAGAAAACGCCCCGCTTCCTGCCCCTCGCGCCCCCTTTGCAACCTCCTCAGCATTACCTTTCCTCTGCTCCTCCCGGATTCGGGATTCGGCCGGCCGACGCAAATATTTCCCCGAAGCGGATATCGTACGGAAATTTTTGATACATTTGCGGGATTTTTAACCCGGACGCATATATGTTCAAAGGAATCTCCACCGTCGTTCTGCTCGTCATATCGAACGCCTTCATGACGCTCGCATGGTACGGACATATCGCATTCAAATCGAAACTCGAACGCTTCGGCATGCTGGCGATCGTCCTGCTGAGCTGGGGCATCGCCCTGTTCGAATACTGCTTTCAGGTCCCCGCCAACCGCATCGGCTCCGCGCAGTTCGGCGGCCCGTTCTCCATCTGGGAACTTAAAGTGATACAGGAGGTCGTATCGCTTTCCGTATTCACACTCTTCGCATTGGTCTTCATGAAATCCGACACCCTGCGCTGGAACCACCTCGCCGGATTTCTCTGCCTGATTCTGGCCGTCTATTTCATCTTCCGGAAATAACCCTCGTCCGGAAACACCTCGCATACACACAAGACAGCCGCGACCCGAAATCGCGGCTGTCCTATTTTTCGTGACGATTGCAGGCGGAAAAAAAGCCCGGCGCCGAAGGGCGCTCAATCCGACTTCCGCTGATCGTGGCGGTAAATCTGATAGGAATTGACGAAGTTCTGCCACATATTATTTACTTGCGCTTGTATTCGTCTGATTATTAATCTATAACATAAAACAGTTCTTGCAGCAAGTAACAAAATAGCAACAAAAATATGGATAAAATTGGGTTTCCCGAAATATTTTAATTCTTGTCAATCTTTTTCTTCTTGCCAATAAATAACTCCTCCAAATACTCTTTGGGCATAAAACCGGTTTCTACCCTTTTATGTACGAATAAATTATCTTCGTACACAACCACTCCAAGTTGATAGTCCAATTCACTTTCACTAAACTCGTCTTTATTGAGATTTGCTATGGGAATAGGCATAGAATCTCCATCCTCTTGGCTTTGCCACACGTATGCGGATTTAGTCATTACATATAGAGAATTTCGATCTTCTGAAAATCCATACTTGTCTACTACATACTCCCGATCTCCATTATTGTTCCGCCAATAAACTGCATTTTCGGTCAAATTGGCGGCATAAGCAGTTAAAGGATCACCACTATATTCCTGCGGAGTACATGGGTATTCATTGGGCTTATCATTATAAAAATAGATTTCTTGGGCTGCTCCGGGTGTTAACGAGAGCATAACATTGGGTTTTCTTTGTTCCGGCTCAACGGGACGTTCATATGCTCGAGGCGGAATTTGGCCCCACCCGTTTAAGGAATCGGATTGCAACTTGTCAATTTCGTCTACATTCGATGACTGACCGTCATTTTGCGAAATTGACTGCCGACCATATACCCATTCGCCCAAAGTGCCTCCGGATGCTTGCTTGTCGCTTTCAGCCCATGCCAATAATCGCTCTTTGCTGACTTGGGCTTCTGCATCCGTTACAGTTCTCATCCAACTGAAATCGGGGGTAACATCGCTTTCTCTCAACAAAGACGGATTGGCTAAGAACGCTTCGATACTACCGCAACGCATAATGATACGTTTGCGGGTAATCGGGTTATCGAGTGCGTTCTCCAATCGTGTGACCCATCGAAGATTGTCCGGGCGATTGTTGCGGCGATTCGTATCTATATGATCGACGACATGGTCTTCCGTTGGTTTCGGACCATGAAAGGCCGTTGCCACGATAATGTGAACACGAACGGACGCAATCTCCATGTATCCGTGTTTATCATTGGACTTACCGAAAGTCCAGAAGTTATCATATTGACGAGGCCGTTTACCATCACGAGGATACCGGAAAACAGCTCCATTATCTCGGACAGAGTATTTTTCATCTTTATAAATACACTCTATCTCGTGCTTAAAATCATCAATATCAATCATAATTTACATTACACAAACTCAACAAACGTGGTCATTAACTTTCTAACTTCCCCAACCGCATGACGATGGAAGCCTGACTGCGGCCCATCTTCTCCGCAATATATCGGATGCTCTTTCCTTCACGATGGAGCGTCAGCAAAAATTGGTCGGCACGGCGCGTCCACCGCTTGTTGGCATTCGGATGCTTGGTGTAACTCTCCACCGTAACTTTTTCGGGACGCAGAAACTCGTCCACAAAAACAGAAGGGAATCGTGCATCGTAGAGCACCCATGTTTTGACTTTGGCCCGTGTGATTGCTACATAAAACAACCGTCGCTCCTCGCCATAAGGGAAGTGGTCGCTTGCCGTCAGCACATATTGCAAAGACGGGTCATCGCTTACGAGAGAGGGGAAACCATAGGTATCCTTGTTGCATTGGAGCAGAATCACATAGTCGGCTTCAAGCCCTTTGGATTTGTGCACGGTCAGGAATTCGACCTTTCGGCCGCCAATGATATAGTAAAATCTGTTCCCTTCTTTGACGCTTTTATACATGAACGAAAGGTAGTAATCGTCGAATGAATACCGTCCCAGCAGGAACACAGATTTGTCGGACGGAATAGATGCAATAAGCTGTCCGATGACATTGCAATAGCTGTTTCGGTCGTAGGCTTGGAACGATAGCTCGGTTTTCCTTTGCTCGCTGAACGGCCGAATGTTCTTTTTTATTTGCGCCGTATTACGTTGGATGAATCGAGCCGATAAACCAACCAACGGCTCACCGAAACGATAGGTCGTTTCGATTTTATTGATTTCGGTTGGGCCGAAAAAAGCTGCGAAATTATTGAAAAGAGCCATATCGCTTCCCGAGAAACGATAGATGGATTGCCAGTCGTCACCTACGCAATAGAGTTTTGCCGGAGGATTTCCCTCGCGCAAGGCTTTGAGAAAGTTGTAGCGGTCAACGGATATATCCTGAAATTCATCGACAATGATATATTCATACGACACAGGATGCGTTGCCCGGCAAAGTTCGGTCGCCTGCAAGATGGCATCCGTAAAGTCGATTTGTCCGCCACTGCGCAAAGCCTCCGCATAGCGTTCATACACGGGACGGAAAATGTTTTTGACTACGAACTCACTACGCCGGTCATTGGCTTCGTCAGTCTGTTTCAAGACGTCTTTCAATGATCGACAACTCGATTTCAGCAAGGTGACGAATGTAGCGATCAATCTAATAAATGCCTTTTCCTGCTTGCTGCCCTCCGGTAATACCATGCTGTACAACTCTGTATCTGTTCGTTCTTGCAAAGGGACACCGGCATCGAGCAACAATTGTTTGAGCGTCTCACGAATATCCGAACGGTAAAAATCCACGCTGGACGTCGTAATTAGTCTTGTTCCGAATTTCTCGTGGGCGGCCCGCTTCCATGTGATGCCGTCGTTGTACTTTTGATTGGCCTCCTCGTAGGATATATTCCGATCTTTGGCGAACCATGCGGGTACGAAGCCGTGTTCATCTACCCCGAAATGCTCCAGATAAAGACGCTGCGGTTTACCGTCACGCTCAAAATAGATTGAAAAGTCCGGTCTATATTGGGAGTGCATCGCATCGGCCACCGGATGCTCGTAAGGCTCCTCGTATCTGAACTGCACGCCAAGGGACGATAAGACGAAACAGATTTTCTGCTCTTGCTCGCTCCGCACGTAAATCTGTTTGCCGTCCATATCCGGAACCATGGCTTTCAGCCGCACGTCCTTTTGTTCGGACAGCTGCTGCCGTCTTTCATTTTTCCGTTTCTCCCAATCCGCCTCATTGGCTTGATAATCGACGAAATACTCGACCGCATGTTTGCGGAATCGCGAATCGGCCAGCAAATCGCGGTATATTTTCACGAACAACGCATCCGTATTGTCGCAGATCGAAGGTTTATTACCTGTTTGCTGCCCGATCAGATCAAGGGCCAACTTATGGAATGTATAGCCGCGCAAGCCCTCGATTCCCATTCGTTCGGTCAGCTCGGCGGCAGCCTTGTTCGTATAGCTGATAAGAAGAATCCGTGTCGGATCGACTTTCTTTATTTCAATCAGGTATTTGACCTTTCCTACGATGGAGGATGTCTTGCCGCTTCCGGCACTGCTTACGACCAGACAATTATCCTCTTCCGATACGATGGAACGCCTCTGCTGTTCGTCCAACGGATATTTCAAACAATGATCGAAAAAGAGTTTGTGCCTATCGAGCGAATTTTGGATAACTTGCTGGTTATGCAATCTGACGAGCTTGCCGATATTATCGAAATCATGGAGAAATTTTACAATGACATCCGATGGCTCGATACTGAACTTTTTGAGTTGTGGAACGAGCGCATTTGCTTCTTGGTAATAATCCGCGTAATAACAGGTAAATTCTTTTTCTTGCGCAAAGGTTATATAACGGGCGGCAAAACTGGTCTCTAAATCCGTAATAATATCGACTGAAAAACGCTCATTGTGAGCATAAACAGCTTCTTTTCTACCGTCGTTCGTTATTGCACTTTCATAGGAGGGAATACGACCAATCTTTGCGGAAAGTTGTTCCGATTGCTTTGTAAGACGCAGTCGTTTCACTATTACAACTATTATGGCTATAATAATTACACAACCTCCTATAACAAATAACAAGAACATACTAATTGGTAAAAAGTAAATATAGGGAATCAAGCTTCGCACATATCATAAATTTTATGATAAATGTCGAGGAACTCATCATGCTCTCCATCCGGGCAAAATGTTTTTCTTAAATCTTCATATATTAAGTTCTGGAAATGTTTTGCACAAACTTTTGATCCACCCAGTTGGATACATGATTCATGATTTTTGCAGATTGTTTTTACATCATCCCAATCTCCATACTCGATTTCAATAGGAGGATTAAGCGTTTTAAAATAATCAGGATGTATATAGCATTCTATTTCTCTTTTTTGAGTAACACTGCTATTGGTTTCATCATACCCCAGCTCTCTAAGTCTTAATAAATTAGGTGAATCCATATCATTATTAAGTTTGTCTGAGTCTAATAAAATATAATATGGTTTGTGCATTTTTCGAATAATCTGCAAATCTGCCCAATGCTTGATAGCGCCACATCCACCAACCGGAATTAATAAAACACCTAACTCATCAAATGTCTTCTCTATATCACCATGTTTCTTATATTCCCGAGCTAAAGTATTAAAAGCACCAACATCATCAATACCCTCAAGTAAAAACAGGACTTTTATATCACCGAATACATTCAAAAGCGCACTATTTCTTTTTATGCCTAACTCTTCTATAATTTGATAAATATCTATACGAGGAAGTTGTCGAACAGTATACTTTCCATCTATTCGTTGTATAAATATCAAATCTTCAATATTACTTTCGGCAACGATATTAGGAGAATGAGTTGTTACCAATATTTGATATCCATTATCTTTCATCCCGATTAATTTTGAATATAATTGCTGCTGTGTTTCGGGATGTAAAAAAGTTTCAGGTTCTTCAAACCCAAATAACATATCCCTCCCAGAGTGTTTTTCTTCGGCTAACATCTCAAAATAAGACATCATTGTAATCCGTCTGAAACCATCCCCTCTGGATGTTAGAGGAATATTAGCCTCATCTTTTTTACAACGAAATGATGTAGATATTAATTTCGACCAATCAAACTCCACTTGAGCTTCAACTTGTTCATCTTCTGGAACTACTTGATTGATTTTTTGTGTAATTTTGCCTAATGCCTCCTCAATATGATGCCTAATCGAATCTTCAACTTCATCTGTCGAAATCTCTGATTTCAATAATTTATAAGCCTGATCCTTAAAATATTTTTGGACAGAGGTATCACTATCTGAAAGTGATCTGTCAGCTCTAAAGTATTCAAAGGTCGGTAAAATACCTTTTAATGCTTCTATTATTTTTTTAGGACGAGTTGTACCCGTAGCAGGCATTTCTTCAAAATCGAAATGGAAAGACGTGCCTGCTTCATGATGATATGCACGCAATTTCTCCCGCTTTTCTTTATTGTTATATTCTTCTCCGTTTGCTTTTGCCGTTTCTATATGAAACTTTGCACAAAGAGTACGTAACTCTTTTTCACTCAACATAACAAAGTCATCTGCATCATATATCTTGCGACATAAAAAGATTTTAGGTTTAATCGTTTTTTGGGATACATCCCAGACCTTTTTAACTGAGATTAATCCATTTTCATCAACTAATTCTTCATCAAAAAGTGATACCGGAATAGTATCATCCAAAATAATTGGACTTGACGCAGAATCAAAAATTAAGTTTATTTCGATAAAATTGGAATCACTATATACGTTTTTATCCTCTATATTAGGATTATTTTCATTAAGGAATGCATCTATTGCTTTCAATAAAGTAGATTTCCCCACATCATTTTTACCCACAATACAATTGAAATCCTGAAATGAAACCAATGTCTCTTCTTTGATACCTCTATAATTCTTTATTACTGTACTTTTAAGTTTCATTATTTATCAATTTTTTAGCTGTATCAAAATTACAAATTTTGAATTAGGTTGCCATAAAATTCTTTCATAATTTTCAGTGGTTAATATTAAACTCAAGAAAATTGCGTATTTTTGTATTTGGATAGAGTTCGCTCGTTCCAGACATATTGAGAAGAAGCGTTATGCTTATCTTGTAACTTGAAAACGTAGGAAATTTTCAATTAGATGCAAGGAGGGCATAGTGGTTCTCACGCGTATAGCGTGGGCTGCTATCACTACATCTGCATCTATGGGTTTCCTACGACCTTCAAGTTAAGACGTGGCATTGCAGTTCCACGCTTCGTGTTACTATTAATATCCTTGTGGCAGCTGGAGGATGAAAACAATTTTTATTATGAGAAGGTTGATTCTCTTGCTGTCGGTTATCATCATGCTAACCTCGTGTAGCGTCGTAAAAAGAACTTATGTTCGAGATTATGGAGAACGCATCGAATTAATCAAAACGAATTTTCCGGAGATATACGATTTGTATCGTCGTGGTTCCGTCATTATTGACGATGTATATACTTATGAAAAAGATGGCAAAGAACGAGTGGGCATTCATTATCATTACAGATAAATCTATAAAACAAATATAAAAGCCACTATGAAACAGATTTTCTTAATTTTAAGTATTGTCCCATTTTTGTTCGGTTGTGTGCAGACGAGAGAACAAAGAGGAGCAGAGATTGCCAAGTCGGAAATGATGAAACGTCTTTACGATGCGGATAGTTATGAACCCATTGAAACACATATAGACAGCGCATATACTTCTATTTATACGGATTTAGCTGTGATTAGAGCCGCTCATGATTTGATCGAGCTAAATGCGGAAGAGAAAAAAGAACGACTGCAACGTCAATACAATTCCGCAAAATCATCGGCTGCCATTTGGAGCGATTCGAGAGGATGGAGCAGCTATGCCAGAGAAGAATATCGGCAGGCCAAAGAAGAAATGGATGATTACGCTAATCAACTCAAAGAATTGGACGAGGAGGTCAAGGTTAAAATGAACGAGATTCAAGACCATGCAAATGTAGTGAGTGAACACCAATTTTGCGGATGGAATATCTACCATAGATTTCGGTGCGCGAATCGACTTGGTATGCAACAGATCAGTGATGTTTTGATTATCGTAGATGAAAATATGGAATATGTCAATGGCTGTTTTATATTGGATGACGGCGATGATTATAGTTTAGAAAAATTCAAAAAAGTTATAGATAAGGCTATTGGCAAAAACCGAAAATAAATAAGTCCCGATAATTCATAGATTATCGGGACTTATATTTATCGTTTAAAGCCTTTGGATTGTCGTGGCTCTTGAGAGAAAAAGTGCCGTGCTTTCTCGAACTTCTCCCTGCACCACTCCTTAACTGGTATTTTGCTGATGGTTAGTTGCAATTTTCGTTTGTCGGTCAGGTCGGGAGTTATTTGCGCCGTTACTCGTTCGACCGTGAATTTGCAGTTGTGCTCTTCGGAGTATAGTTTGCCGCTATATTCAAGCGGTTTACCTTTAATAAGCATCGCGGTCTGTTCATCGTCGAAACCGACCGTTCGGCAAACACTCTCCATTCGGATCATCTCACGGAAATAGGGAAACCACGTTGTCGCTTTCGAGATGATTGCTTTCAATAGCGACATTTCTTTTTCGTGTCGATTCGTCAGGTTCGCCTTTTCGGTGGTATGTCGCGCCTGCATTGTCGTCAGTTCTCGACTATGTTCGCTTTGCATGGTCTGAATCTTCGTTTGCAGGATTTCGATCGTTTCATCGCGTGCGGCGACCTCTTGTCGCAGAACTCCGATTTCCTGCCCCTGCCGTTTGACTTTCGACGTTCCGATCATCGACCCGATACCGTCGAGGATGGTCGTGCCGACCTCGGCGGCGGAGTTTTTCAGTTTCTCGGTCTTCAACTCGCCTTTTACCGCAGCCAGTTCGGCCGCGGTTCGATGCAATTCTGCACGTGCCGTCTGTTCCTGCTTTGTGGCATGTTCGACGGCTTTGAGCTTCTCCTCCTCAATGCGGAGTAGTTCGCCGATATTGTCCTGCAAATTCTGCTGTCGGGCAATGGCGTTGCGGTAAAATTCCTGTGTTGTAACGTGTCGGGCGTTCGAGCCGTCGATACCTCTTTGCAGTCCGTATTTGGCCATTGCTGCGGCATAGGTGTCTTGGTACTCTTTCAGCTTGATACGCGACATTACATCGTCAGCGCATAGCCGAGGTCGGGCCGTAGATTTCGTGCGGTATTTCCGCTTGCCTGTTTCGTCAGTTTTCTCCTTTCGGACTTTACGACGTTCGCCAGTTACGATAGGGACGACAGCTGCGTGGATATGCGGTGTCGCTTCATCCATGTGCAATACTGCCGAAACGACATTTTCGGCTCCGAAAGTTTTTCGCAACCATGCAAGGTTATCGGTACACCACGCTTTCAGGCGTCCCTCTTGAACGATACGCAGCATATCCTCTTGTGTGCCGGTCAGCATGACACGAATTACCCGCACTTGATTCGTCCCGATTTTACGGGTCAGTCCGGCATGTTCGAGCCGATGGTTGATTGCTTCCGTTCGGTCGGCGACGCCCTCCGGAAATTCGACAAGTTCTTCATTCAGGTAGGTCAGTTCCGGCATGGCATTGGGCGGCATTTTGGTGCGTGCGATATGAGCGGTCATCGGTACTTCGTTGTCCGGCGACTTATCCAAATGCAATACGACGTATCCCATGATTCAGTAATAATTTTGCGGTTGATGATTTCGGTTGTTGGATTTTCGACCGCATGTGCGGTCGGCGGCCGAAACGGTCGCAAGGGGTTTCCAAAGGGCCGCCCTTTGGCCTATTGGGGCTTTTTCAGCGACACGAAGTGTTGCGGCTCGGGAAAAGCCCTAATAGGCTATGGCTTTTCTGAGGAGGAAAAGCCGCGGGCGCAGAGCGGCCGAATGGTGGGCGACGTTACAACTTGCGACCGCGCGACTGCTTGTGTCCTTTCACGGGACGATGGCTGCGCAGGTAGTCGTTCAAATCGTTGTGCGGCCGATAGTGGACGGATTGGTCGGAGATATTGCGGCAGGCGGCTTTCAATTCAGAGGTCGCCTTTCGCCCCGCCTCGTCATTGTCGAGGTAGGTATAGACCCGTTCGTGCGACGCGATGAACGGAACGGCTTTGGCAAGGTTCGTTACCGAGTTCAGCACGACGATATTGTGCGGCGGGTTCGGGTTGCGCTTGAGCGTCAGAAACGAAAGGTAGTCCATAAATCCCTCGAAAACGAGGCACGTCGGATAATCGCCGCGTCGGGTCGTCGGGGCTTTCGAGGTGCAGCCCTTGAAATAGCGGTTGCGCAGCTCCCACCCTCCGGCATCGTTTCGGAATCCAACTGCGAAATAGGATTTGTCCGCTACGCGATAATGCACCTCCGAACAATGCATACGAGCTGTATCAAGGTCGATGCCCCGCTCCATGAGGTAGTCAAGCAAAGCAGGGTTTTCCAGCGGCCGCACCCTCTCGACTACAATTGAGGGTGGACGTTGCGGGGCTGTATTTTTTCCTATAAAAGAAGAAATAGGGCCCCCATCTATCCATTGCTCCAGCCGCCGCATGGCCTCTCCGGCATCGCACCGCTCCATGTGCATCACGAGGTCGATCAGCGTGCCGCCCTCGCCTGCACCATAGTCGATCCACAGATTCTTGTCATAGTCCACTTTCATGCTCGGCATATGATCTTCGCGCAGCGGCGAATGATACAAGCCACAATAACTTCTATCCTTGGCCGGACGGATGCCCCGTGAGGCAAGGTATTCCCGTATTGGGAACTTATTGATTGCTTTTGCGTCCATAAGCTGTTTTTCTTTCACTCGGTTTATTGGTACGATTCGGGGTTTAATCCGCCGTACCGGTTTAGAATGGTTTAATAATATATACCCTCGTTCCGGACTAAACCGCCCGCAAAGGTCAATAGTGGAAATCGGGATTGTAACGGTAGAACTTATCCTCCTTGACGATCATCCGCTTGTTCTCCAAAAAGACTTTGAGCTGCTTGGCCTTGTTGATGCCGAACGAATGGCCGATGGCGGCATAGCTGCTCTGCAACCGTCCGATAAGCGACGAATAGGAAACACGGTCGGCTTTGGAGAACAACAATTCCAACGCCTCGCGGTGCTTGGCCTCGCAGACCTCGGCATAGTCGAAACTTTTGGCAGCGGTAGTCTGCCGAAGTTGGTAGTCCTCGACCTGCTCGGGCAAGGCATCGGCGTTGATGCGAAAGGCGAACGGCTCGAAATCCCGGTCGCGGATGTGCATCGCCGCAACGGAACTTATATCGCGGTCGAAGTCGTCTTTGGTAATTTGCAGCACGGTTTCGGCCTTGTTGTTCAACTCCGTGCCCAAATGCCCGCGCGTGTTGTCGTCGCCCTTGTTCAGATGCAGCACCGTATGGATGTGGATGCGCCGCTCGTCCGTCCACTGCATCAACTTCGTGATGAGGTCGGTCGCCTCGCCGGGGCTGTTGATGTCGTGCGCCAGATCGCGGATGCCGTCGATAACGACCAGTCCGAGGTCGTCGAGGTCGTAGATTGCCTCCTCGATCTTCCGCAACCGCTCTTTGGTGGCATAACCGCGCAGGCACAAGAACTCCAACAATGGCGGATGCACATCGGTCGGCAATCCCGCCAGCCGCAGAATCCGGCACAACACCCGCTTGCAATGGAAGCGGCTCTGCTCCGTATCGACGTAGAGGATGCGCCGCCTCTCCGGCGGCAAAGAGGCCGAATAGTTCAACACCGTGCCGCCGGTCATGGCTGCCGCCACGATTGCGCAGACATTGAACGTCTTCTTGCTCTTCGCCTTGCCGGTAGAAGCGCTGAAATTCCCCAAAGTCCCGATAACCGAATCATCCACTCGCAGAATCACGGGCGGAGCCGCGAACTCATCCGTAACGAACAGACGGGCCGAACACCACGAAGAAACCGGAACCGAAGCGGAATCACGTTGCGCATTCATCGCTACTTCTTCTTCGAGGAGCGGCCGAGCAGGTATTGCTGTGCCTCGGCTTCAATCTGTGCCTGCGTCTTGACGGGATTGCGACGCAACCATGCCTCCAATTCCGCCCGCTCGAAATAGAGCATCTTGCCCTGCGGCTTGTAGTGCGGAATCAGATTACCCGACGTCAGTTTGTAGAGGTAGCTTTTCGAGAGGTTCAGAAAACGGCTGGCCTCCTCGAAGCTCAACACGTTTTTGGTGTGGAACACCTGCTTTTCGAGTTCTGCAACTCGCATCTCAATACTTTTCTCCATAATTCGATGGATTTTAAATAAAACAAATGGAGTGCATGCCCTCCGTGTCTTGTAACCGTTACGGGGGCAAATATATTGAGGATAAGCTTGATAGCAGACTGACCTATCTTTGAGGTCTCAACCCGTTCTCAAAGTCTTTTCACTTGCATGAGGTACTTTTCAAGGGTTGCGTATTTTCCCTCTACGCCGACGTCGCGGATGTAGTTGGTCGCCGTAGATAAGTCGCTTTGATTGATGTATTTATCGCGTGATGTATCTTTCGAGAGGAAAAGTTTGTGATTGGCGATGACAGATTGCCAGTTGGGGGTTATCAATCCGCGGCTGCTCAATCCCGAGAAAAAGAAGGCGACGAGGCGGTTGTTGTTCGACCGCACGATCGCTTCGGGTTTGCAGGCAAAAATGGCTTTCAACTCGTCCGCCGACAACGATACGTTGAACATCTTGACGTCGTTGATGGCCGCAGCGAGGTGGGCGATCTGCTCGTCGGTCAGTATCGAATCGAACGGATTCTCCGTTTCCGCAATGGGCGGCGCAGTAATAGAAGCCGACTTCTGCGAAGATTCCGATATGGATATTTCCCTTTGCCGCAAGTAAGCGGCATAACGTTCTCGGACGACGACATTTACGACAGCAGAGAAATAAGGAAGTTCGGCATCATAGGCCGTGTTATCCCGCTCGTATCGGGAGTAGTCGAACGAGGGCGCAGAGAATGCAAGGTATTTTTTCTTTTCATCGGCATGCAGTGCCTCAAAGAATCCGCCCTCCCAAAGGAATGCAGGTTCGGAGTAACAGAACCGGAGGTCGGACAATACGGAGTGGTGCAGATACAGCTCGGCCAGCTCGTCGGCAATTCGGTTATACTCCAGCCGTTCCTGCTCTTGCCGCTGGTCGGGGGCGAATCGGGTGGTTTTCGTCGCAATACACTCCTCCAATACCCGGCAAGCGTGTTTGATGCAACGATCGAATATCTTTTGCAGCTCGTCGAACTGCGGTTTCAACTCCATACCTTCCATAATCCGTCTTGTTTCATACGAAGATACGAAAAACTGTTGAAAAAGAAAAACGTGCGAATCATCGTCCGCACGTTTAGCCTCTGTTTCAGTCGGTCAGATTCGGAATCAACCCGATGGCTTCCTCTTTCTTCTTGTCTACGATTTTGGCATAAATCTGCGTCGTGGCGATATTCTTGTGGCCGAGCAATTTGCTGACGGTATATAAATCGGCGCCCAAAGTCAGCATCATCGTGGCATGGGTATGGCGGGCAACATGAAACGAGATGTGTTTGGTTATTCCGGCGACTTTCGCCCAGTGTTGCAGCGTGTCATTCACCGTCCCCTCGTGCGTCAGCGGAAAGATAAAATCACTGTCGTTCGCCTCACCGCGCTCTGGCAGCCATTTCAAAGCCTCGTCCGAAATCGGCAGGTAAAGCGGTTCTTTGGTCTTCTGCATCGTAATTTCGATGCGGACACGTCCGCCGTTCCGTTGTAGGTCGCACCACCTCAATTTGCGAATGTCGCTTACACGCAACCCGCACAGACAGCTGAACAGAAAAGCCCGCTTGACGATCTCGTGCCGACATTCGGTATTTATCAGCGTCTTCAACTCGTCGATTGTCAGATACTCGCGGCGGCTCGGCTCCTGCCGCACCTTACTTGCGAAATCGAACTCTTTGGTCGGATTGACGGTAATGATTCCCTCCTTGTAAGCGCGGTTGATGGCTGTTCTCAAAGTACCGTAATAAGACACGACCGAATTGTTGCTCAACCGGCCTCCGGTTTTCAATGCGCCGTATTTACTGGCCTTAGGCATCTGTCGCAGGTAATCGGTAAACTCCGAGAGAAACTCCTTATCGACGTCCCGAAAAGCGATATAGTCGCCGCGAAACAGCCTCAATGCCCGGACGGTATTGAGCACTGTTCGGGCATAGTTCCGGCTTCCCTGCTCAGCGGACTGCTTCCCGATATTTTCCAGATAGTCGAGCAGGTTCACTCGGGACTTGTTCGTGTTCTGGAATCCGTGCGCATCGTTTTGCACCTCGACGATCCGTTTGCTCTGAATCGCTTTGGCAAGGGCGAGCGTCGCTTCGTTCTTCACCTTGTCCTCCCGCGTTCGTTCGGGAATAAGGTATAGCTTCAGAAACTCGTATTTCCGTTTGCCACCGACATAGTTCTCCTTGCGGATCACGTCGCCCGTATAGTGCTCCAAATAGATGGATTGATTCCCGTTGGATAGTTGCTTGAACCGGATTCGCACCGGCTCCTTCAATTTGACCGTCTGTTTCTGCTTCGCCATACCGTTCCCGTTTGTTGCTCCAACGGCAAATATAGCGAATTTGTTTTGTTACCAGAGCATTTTCGAGTAACAAAATAGTAACAAATATCAGGCAATTATGGGCTTTGTCTGGAAAATCGCAAAAACAACAAAAATTCCCGTAATCAAATATAAATCGCTATATTTTAGTAATTTATATTCGATCTTTCGTCGTTTCTCTATCCTTTTTGTAAATTTGATAACTGTTCACGAAGTTCTGCCACACGATATAAGCCGTCGGGGCGATCGAGGAGATGGGGTCGAGGAACGACTGCGCCATCCATACGGCCAGCACCGTGTTCTTCTGGCCGAGCGACTGCCCGCCCGCCGGCGCGTCCCCGTAACGGCGGCCGAGCATGCGGCCCACCTTGAACTGCACCAGACAGATCGCCAGTGCGGCGAACGCCAGCCACAGCTCGACCGAGAGCGACGCATCGTGCAGGTCGATGATGAATGCCGTCGTGCGGCCGATAATCACGACCAGCGACGCCAGCCACATGTAGAACGAAATCTGACTGTGGTCGCCGATCCATTTCGCGGTCTTCGGCAGCAGAAAACGGCAAAACTGCGCCGCCGCGAAAGGCATGATCAGCAGCGGTGCGATGCGGGCCAGTATCTGCGTGAAAGAGCAGGCCCCGGTTCCGGCCAGCGAAAGCACGACGGGCGCTATCAACGCGATCGCCATATTGCACAGCAGGCTGTAGGTCGCCATCGTCGGAACGTTGGCCCCCAGCATGCCCGCAATCACCACTGCGGCCATCGCCACGGGTGCCAGCACACAGATCATCGCACCCTGCGCCACGATCGCATCGAGCGGCAGCAACGCGAAATAAAGCGCCGCGCTCACCACGACCTGAAACAGCAACAGCCACACGTGCAGCATCGACGGCTTCATCTGGCTGGGTTTCACCCGGCAAAAGGTGACGAAGAGCATCAGAAAGATCAGCGAGGGCGTAATCATCTGGTGCGTCCACGCTTCGAGCGCCGTCACCGGACGGCACAGCAAGGCGCCCGCCACCATGGCCGAGGGCATGGCGACCGTCTTGACATTGCGGTGCAGATATTCCAATACGTGCATTTATTTCATCCTTTTTACCGGAACCGTCACACGGGTACCGTCCTTGCGTTCGACCGTCATCTGGGGTTTGTCGCCGCGGATCTCACCCCGGATTACGGCGCAGGGATCGACCCGCGACACATCCACCGTTCCGAGAAATACGATCCGGTCGCCCGGAGCCACCCTATCCGCAAGCGTCTCGTCCCAGACCTGCCCCACGACCAACCGTCCTCCGTCCAGCGCGACGGTGACGCCGCTTACCGACACATCGGGCGGTCCGGGCTGTTCGGCATGCGGCAGCAGCCAGAAACGGCGGCCGGGATAGTCGATCACGACCGTTCCCCAGCGGAAAACTCCGCATCCGAGCTTGCTGTGTCCGCCGTGGGTCACTTCGAGGGGCATCCCGGCAAGCGTATTCCCGGCCAGTACGAATTCGGGAATCACACCCCGCACGGCTTCACCGACGACCGAGCGGTTGGTCCACCCCAGATTGCCGGAATGTCCCTCCGTGCGGCGCACCTCCTGCAAAATCCCCTTTTCGATCATCGCCCGGCACTCGTCGTAACGGCAGTCGAACAAGGCCCCGGAGCCAGTATCGAATTTCATGTAGGTTTTCATCCGGGACTTGCCGCTGCCCACACGGACGGCGATTACAGGAGCGTTTCCCGCAAAGTGAATCCGCGCACCGCCCCGGCAGCGGAACCCGCCGAGCTGGCGCAGGTCGCCCGCCAGCGTGATCGTCGAGTCGGCATTGGGCATCCGCACGACGAAGCCGCGCAGCAGATCGCTGCCCGCAATGCCGTCGAAGCCCAGACAGCGGAAGATATAGGAGCTGTCGGGCAGCACGATCACCTGCCGGTCGGAGTAGGTCGCCTCGCCCATCCGGAGATACGGCACCCGGACATAGGTGATCGCATGACGATGGCCTTCGAAATCGCCCGACGTCCCCCGGCCAGACGCCGCGAGTCCCAGTTCGCGGCTGAGCCGTTCGCTGATGCAGGTCTGCGAAGCCCCCGTGTCGAAGGCGAAGCGGCGCGGTCCCGCAGCGGTCTCGACCGTCACGACATACTTGCCCCGTTCGAGCGTGTAAGGCAGGTCGAAGCGCACGGCGGGTTTGCGGGCGCAGACCGTCTGCGCCGCGGCAAGCCAGCAAACGACCAGCAGCAACCGTCTCATCCGCCGCCCCTACGCCAACAACTCCTTGACCTTGGCCGAGATATCCTTGCCGTCGGCACGGCCTGCGAGCCTCTTCGAAGCGACGCCCATCACCTTGCCCATCTCCTTCATCGACGTCGCGCCGACCTCGGCGATCACGGCCTTGACCTCGGCGGCAAGCTCCTCGGCGGTGAGCTGCTTGGGCAGGAATTCCTGAAATACGGCCACCTGCGCCAGCTCTTCGGCAGCCAAGTCCGGACGGTTCTGCTCGGTGAAGATCGCCGCGGAGTCGGTCCCCTGCTTGGCCAGCTTGGAGATGATCTTCAGCACGTCGGCGTCGGGCAGTTCGGTGATTTCCGGTCCCGCCGTTTTGGCTTCGATGATGTATTTCTTGGCATTGCGCAGTGCGCCCAGACGCACGGTATCCTTGGCCTTCATGGCCTCCATGATCCCTTTCGAAATCTGTTGTTCGAGTGACATAAAATTACTATTTTTAAATAAATACACAAATCATCTATCCTTTTGCTTCAGCAGGAAGTCCAGCACGTCGCGCATCAGCCGGTCGCGCTGCACGTCGCTCTCGATGGACTCGAACGGAAATCCCATGACGAACGTTCCGCCCGCTTCGCTGGCCACGCCCGCCGTGCGGCCGTTTTCGACGTAACGCATCACCGAGAAGGCCCCCGCCCCGGCGGGCCGCAGGGCGTCGGGCGACTCGACCCGGTAGCGGTCCGGACGGTATTCATTGACATAACGGTACTCGTCGCGCGAAAATCCGGGATGCGAAGTCACAACCCGCACCCGTCCGCGCTGCGCCGCCCGGCCGCCGTCGTAGGTGTAGTGCAGCACCTCCTCGGCGAACCTGCGGTCGTCGTCCGAGGCCTCGCCGCCCGTCCAGAGGTCGGTCGCCACATAGCTTCCCGACACGAAGAGCGCACCGCCGCCGGCCATATACCGGCGCAGAACGGCCTGCAACTCCGGGGAGAAGGTTTTGAAGGCATAGCCCGTCACCCCGCGTCCGATGGTCGTCGAACGCTGTTCGCCCAGAATGAGATCGACGGCGGAATAACCGTCGGGCGACACCTCGCCGCGCTCGACGGCGCGCACCGACGCCGAGCAGAACGAATATCCGGCCCCTGCGACCGAACGTCCGTGCAGGGCGGGATAGTCGAACGTGTTGCCGCCGATCACCTCCGTTTCGTAATCGCAGGCGCAGGCACCCAAAGCGATGCTGTCTACCTCGCATTTGGCCATCTGCATGTCGAATACGTGCTGCGCGCCGATGAACGAAATATCCTGCCGGTCGGGCACGCCGCCGTCGATGTCGGTATAGAACCCCGCCAGCGAATCGGCGCGCACGCTCAGCGGCGCGCTGACGCGGTCGAAGCCGTTGACGATCAGCACCGTCCCCTTCTCGTCGGGCATGCGGCATGCGGCGACGGTCTCGCACGGAAAACTCTCGCCGCCCTCATTCACGGCCGTCACCTTGTAGCTGTAGATGCGCCCCGGCTCCTGCGCGGTCAGCAGGCAGGGTTTATCGACGTAACGGCCGTTGTCGAAGCCGCCGTCGTCGATGCGCGTATAGACCACATACCCCGTCGGAGCCGCGGTCGTTTCGAGCGAATCCATCACGGGCGACCAAGTGACCGCCGCCTTGCCACCTTCGGCGAACTGCACGGCGAGCGACTCCACGGGCAGCGGCTGCACTACGTAAGGTAATCCGTATTGCGAGCTGATATAGCGCAGGATACCCTTATAGACGGCACGGCTCACGAGGAACTTGAAACGCGGATCGCTGCCGTAGCGCATGTCGGCGAAATTCTGGTGTGACAGCAGTTCGAGCAGCATGGTCGGCACCCCCGGCACGCGCGCTTCGTAATAGGCGCGGTTCCAAAGCCCGCGGCGGCTCCATGCCGGTTCGTACGTGCTGCGGATATCTTCGACGATCTGGGTCATGACGATATCCGTGAGGTCGCGCGAACGGTAGCGGTCGGCGCCCCCTTCGAACTTGCCCTTGTTCTCGCGCGTATAGAAGATGCCCAGCGTGCCGATGATGTCGTCATTGAGCCGCACGCCCGCATCGGAGTGGAACGCCAGCGCCATATCGACCGGAATGCGCAGCCCGGCGCTGTCGGGCATCCGCTCCGAACCGCCCGTCAGGGCATTGACCCAATGGGCGCGCGACATGTAGTCGTCCTTGTAATCGTCCCGGTTCTCCTTCGGGGAGTAGACCTTTTCGTCGAATCCGGCCCACTGGAGCCAGTAGCGGGCGCCCTCGCAGAAACGGGGATAGCCGCTCGTCTCCAGATGGCATACCATGCCGGGCCGGCGCAGCGAATCGCACACCGTGCGGGCTATGTTGCCGTAACCGCCGCCGATCTTCACGGCGTCGGCCGAGACGATGCGGCCCGCCTGACGCGAGCGGTTGGTGAGCGTCACGACCTCCTGCGAACCGGCGTCGAGCAGAAAGCGGCCGAGGTAGATCCACGTTCCGCCGCCCATGGTCTGGTTTACGGCGAAGCTGCTGTCCCCTCCGAGGTGATGCACCGTATACTGCGCGTCGTCAGCGTTTTGCGGAGTCGAATCGTAGCTCACGTAAACGGCGTATTCGCCCCGTTCGGGAATGTCGGCCGTCCACACGGCGCGGCTCTCCGCCCCGCCGGTCACCGATCTCACGCGGCGCGTCGTGCCGTCCCGGAAGGGATTCTGTCCCGTCGTGTAGACCTGCTGCACATGCGCGAAGCCCATGCCGCCCGGCTGCCATTTCTCAGGCCCCTCCTCCTCGCGGTACTGCCCGGCGGCATCGTTGTCCGCCAGTATCTCGTACTTCTGCACGTCGCGTTCGCGGGGCAGCATCACGCAGGCCCCGGCATTTTCGAGCATCGGAACCAGATACGGCAGCACGTAGCTCTGGGTATAGAGGTCCTCGCAGGTCTGCCACAACTGCGAACGCTGCCATTTCCAGCGGTTCTGGGGCTGGTCGAAATAGCGGCCGTGACTCTGCCACAAGGCGATATGCCGCCCGGCGAGTCCCTGCGACGGCACCACGGGCGCCGAAGAACGGGTCACCAGCGGCCGCTCGGAGCGGTTGGTAAAGGGCACGATCTTCTTCTTGCGCAAAAGTTTCCGGTATTCCGCCCCGGTTCGGCAGGCCATCGGAATCAGCTCGCCGACCTCCCGCTTGTCGGAATAAAGTTCGATGTCCGCCTTGCGGAACTCCGGCGGCATGAGCAGACGCACCGAGTCGCGCATGGCGCGCAGGTTCTCTTCGCGGAACGGATAGTACGAAAGGCCGACCGAGGTGTAGATTCGCACCCGCTTGCGCGAGGCGTCCACCCCCTCGATGCGGACATAGCCGCCCGCCACTTCGCGGGCGACGATGCGCGTCAGCGTGCGTCCGATTTCGCGGCGCGCAGGGCCATCGATTCCGGCGGCCGAGACCTCCTGCCCGCACAGACCGAGCAGCAGGAGAATATACAACAGTCTATTTTTCATGTCGTTTGACCAGTAAAAGCATGCCGGCCATCGTAAATGCGGCATTGTAAATCAACAGTTCGAAACCGATCCGGTAACCCCACGCCTCATACGCCCAGTATTGCAGCAGGGCGCTCAGCAGCGGAGCGGCGAGCGCCACGAGGGGCATCCAGCCGTCGCGCACCCTGAGACGCGTGAAGATACCGAAAGCGAACATACCCAAAATCGGGCCGTAGGTGTAGCTGGCGACCTTGTAGACCAGATTGATGACGCTGTCGTCGGCAAGGTATTCGAAGGCGAGGATCACCAGCGCCATGCCGAGGGCCATCGCCACATGGACGATGCGGCGCAGGCGGGTCAGACGTCGTTCGCCGTAACGTTTCGTGCCGTCAAGGATATCGACCGTAAACGAAGTCGTGAGGGCCGTAAGGGCCGATCCTGCGGCTGAATAGGTGCTTGAAATAAGTCCTATAACGAACAGTATGCCAACGAATACCGGCAATCCGCCGTTGACTGCGACCTGCGAAAAGACCTGATCGCCCTTTTCGGGCATCGCCAGCCCGCTGCGGTCCATGTAGATGTAAAGCAGCACGCCCAGCACGAGGAACAGGAAGATCACGAAAATCTGGCTGACGGCCGTGAGGACGATATTTTTCTGCGAGTCGCGCGGCGTGGCGCAGCTCAGGTTGCGCTGCATCATGTCCTGATCGAGTCCCGTCATGGCGATCAGCAGCACGATGCCCGCCGCAAACATCTTCCAGAAATAGCGGTCCGAAGCCGGGTCGTCGAAGAAAAACATCTTCGAATAGGGCGACGCGGCGACCTCGCGGGTCATTTCGGGCAGGGACATACCCAGCGCCTGCATGATGAAGACGATCGACAGCACGAGACTTCCCACCAGACACACCGTCTTGAGCGTATCGGTCCAGATCAGCGACTTGACGCCGCCCTGCTGGGTGTAGAGCCATACGAAGAGCATCGTGACCGCCGCATTGAGCCAGAACGGAAGTCCGTAATGGCTGAAGACCAGCAACTGCATCACGGCGCAGACCACATAGATGCGAAGGGCCGCCCCCAGCATCTTCGAGACGAAGAAAAACCACGCCCCGGTACGGTGCGACCGCACGCCGAAGCGGTCGTCGAGGTATTCGTAGAGCGACACCACCTTCAGGCGGTAGAACGTGGGAATCAGCACGAAAGCGACGATCAGCTGTCCGACCGTGAAGCCCGCGACCATCTGCATGTAGGAAAAGCCGTCTACGGCGACCGAGCCGGGAACGGAGATGAACGTCACGCCCGACATGGCGGCGCCGATCATGGCGAAGGCGGCCATGTACCACGGCGTGCGGCGGTTGCCGGAGAAAAACCCGGCGTTGTCGGCGCGGCGGCCGGAGACCCATGCTACGGCGAAGAGGACGGCTATGTAGCCCAGAACGGTAGCGATAACGGCGGCGGATGTCATAAGCGTAAGTTCAGATTCGAATTACAAATATACGAAAAGAGTCCCGAAAAAGCGGGCAAAAAAAGCAGAATAATGCGGGGACGGGCGGGATGGAGCATCCGGAACGACGAAGGGTTCGGAGATTTTTTCGAGGGGAGGGCCGATATAGGGAGACAGTCCCGGCGGGAATCACTTTTTCAGGATCCGTTCCAAGGCTGCGGCGTCCAGTAGATTCACCGTTTCGAATCTTCCCTTGTAGAAGACGCCCCAGTTATTGAATACGCAGGGCAGCTCCTTGGCCTTGCGGAGCGTATCCACCTCGATGAAATCCGCCGGGACACCGTGCGCTTCGCAGTGTTGTCTTATCATTTCCAGATTGCCGGGGATAAAGGGGCACTGCATATCGTAATAGACGGTCAGCGCCTGACTTTCGATACGCTGTTTTTTCGCATTGTGTGCGAATTGCGGAGTGGTTCCGTCGAACGAAAGCGCCAGCAGCTCGTAGCCGTTGTCGGTCGTATCGACGACCTCGAAGCCGAACTTCCGGGCAAAAGACTGGTCCGAAAGCCACGCTTTCTGCTTTTCCGCACCGAGCATGCAGACGCCCGATTTTCCATGCGTCCGCGCATCGGCCAGACAATGTTCCATCAACGCCTTTGCATAGCCCTTGCCTTTGTAAGGACCCGCAACCCACAAACAATAGATATAATAATAGTTGTCGCCAATCACGGGCACCCATGCCGTTTCGAGAGGCGCGTATTCGATAAAGACCACGCCCTTCGCATTCAGCTTCCGGAAGACGTGCCCCTCGCGGAGCCGGTCGGAAAGCCACCGCCGCTTCGCCTCTACGCCCGGATGGGCCTTTTTCGTGCGGATAATGCAGCACAAATGCTCGTCGGCAAGGTTTTCGGCCGTCAGATCGACGAATTCAGCATCCATGGGCGGCTTTTCAACGGGATGAGCGGGCGTCACGCCTTACGATAGGACAACGCTCCCGAAGGGCATTTTTCGACCTGCGCAACGATCCGGTCGGTCGTGGCGTTTTCCAGTTTCACCCACGGCCGCTCCTGCGGGTTGTAAACTTCGGGAAGCATGCGGACGCAGACGCCCGAATGGATGCAGAGGTGCGGCTGCCAGACCACGACGATCTCGCCGTTGGTATATTCGATACGTTTCTTTTCGGTTTCCATAACAACAATATTTTACTAAAGACTGCTTAGGCAGACCTCCAAAGATAAGCATAATCCGTATATTGAAACCGGCAACCCCGTCTTTCGCGGCTCGGCGGTGGCCATTCGCGGCCGTCCGACGACAAATCACCGGCCCGCGAACCGAAAAGACGCAGCGAATCTACAAACGACGCAAACAACTGACAATCAAAACAACAAACGACTGAACACCGAAAGCAAAGAGGGTTTTCGGCGGCACCGGCGGAAGATTATCGAAAACTTTTCGGCAGAAATTTTGATTTTTCATCCAAAAATACATACATTTGCCCCAACGACATTGCAAATGACAATATTCAACCATATCCATCATCATCACAACCACTTTCCGAAGGGGTAAGATCGATGTGCATATGTAAATAAGGATTATATATCATAACGAAGCTCATCCCCTGCGGATGGGCTTTTTTCATGTCCGTTCCGCAGGCGGGTGTCTGAAAAACAACAAACAAACATGCTGAGAATAGCAATTCAGGCCAAAGGCCGACTCAACGAGCAGAGCATCGACCTGCTCTCGGAAGCAGGCATCGGCGTCGCCGAAAGCAAGCGCAAACTCATCTCCCGCGCCGACGGATTCCCGATGGAGGTGCTCTACCTGCGCGACGACGACATTCCGCAGGCCGTGGCCATGGGCGTCGCCGATCTGGGGATCGTGGGGCTGAACGAGGTCGCGGAGAAGAACTTCCCGGTCGAACGGACCATGGACCTCGGATTCGGCAGCTGCCGCATCTCGCTGGCCGTGGACCGGACGGCGGATTACAACGGACTGGACTACTTCCGCGGCAAGCGCGTGGCGACCTCCTACCCCAACATCCTCGCGCGGTTCTTCGCCGAGAAGGGCATCGACGCCGAAATACACACCATCGAAGGGTCGGTCGAAATCGCCCCCGCCGTGGGAATGTCCGACGCGATATTCGACATCGTATCGTCGGGCGGCACGCTGATCTCGAACGGATTGGTCGAAGTGGAGAAGGTATTTTATTCCGAAGCGGTGCTGATTGCAAATCCGGAACTCGATGAGGATAAACGCCGTGAAACGGCCCAACTCACGTTCCGCTTCAACTCGATACTCGAAAGCCGCGGCATGAAGTACGTGCTGATGAACCTCCCGCAGGAGAAGCTCGACGAAGCGATCACGATCCTGCCGGGCATGCGCAGTCCTACCGTCCTGCCGCTGGCGCAGGAGGGATGGTGCTCGATACACGCCGTGATCTGCGAATCGCAGTTGTGGGAGCGCATCGAACGGCTCAAGGCCCTCGGCGCGGAAGGAATTCTGGTGCTGACGCTCGAAAACATGATCCGCTGACCCCTAAAAACGACCCGAAAAAATGGAAATGCCGAAAATCTATGTAAATCCCCCGCGCAGCGAATGGCCGGCGCTGACGGCCCGCTGTACGCGGCAGGAGGAGGAGATCGGGGAGCGCGTAGCCGCGATCCTCGCCGAGGTGCGCACGGGCGGCGACGCGGCCCTGCGCCGGATCGTCCGCCGCATCGAAGGATACCTCCCCGAAACGTTCGAAGTGACGCGCGAACGGCGTGCGGAAGCCGCGAAGGCCGTATCGCCGCAGTTAAAAGCCGCGCTGGAGCAGGCGAAGGCCAACATCGAAGCCTTCCACCGGGCGCAGCTCCCGGCGCAGGTCGAGGTCGAAACGATGCCGGGCGTCAGGTGCGTACAGCGCGCCGTGGCGATCGGCCGCGCGGGGCTGTATATCCCCGGCGGCAAAGCCCCGCTCTTCTCGACGGTGCTGATGCTCGCCCTGCCGGCCCGGATCGCCGGATGCCGCGAGGTGATACTCTGCACGCCGTGCGGCCGCGACGGGCGGATCGCACCCGAAATTCTCTATGCGGCCGACCTCTGCGGCGTGGACCGCGTCTTCGCCCTCGGCGGGGCGCAGGCAGTGGCGGCCATGGCTTACGGAACGGAGAGCATTCCGCGCGTCGACAAGATTTTCGGTCCCGGCAACCGCTACGTCACCAAAGCCAAACAGCTGGCCGGCGCAGCCGACGTCGCCGTGGACCTGCCCGCGGGGCCTTCGGAGGTGCTGGTGCTGGCCGACGAAGACGCCCGGCCCGAATTCGCCGCCGCCGACCTGCTGTCGCAGGCCGAACACGGTGATGACAGTCAGGCCGTGCTGGTCTGCCGCAGCGAGGAGTTCGCACAGCGGGCAATAGCGTCCGTCGGGGAGCAGGCCGCGCGGCTCAGCCGCCGCGACGCAATCGGCAATTCGCTGGCCAACAGCCGGATCGTGGTTTTCAGCGACCCAGACGAGCAGATCGCGTTCGCCGACGCCTACGCCCCCGAACACCTGATTGTCGCCATGCGGGACGCATGGGACGCCGCGGCGCGGATCACGGCCGCGGGGAGCGTATTTATCGGCGGCTACTCGCCCGAAAGCGCGGGCGATTACGCTTCGGGAACCAATCACACGCTGCCCACGGGCGGCTGGGCGCGGGCCTACAGCGGCGTGAACACGGAGAGCTTCATGCGCAAGATAACCTATCAGGAACTGACGCGCGGCGGACTCGAAGCCCTCGCGCCGACGATTACGGCCATGGCCGAAGCCGAAGGGCTGGACGCACACGCCAACGCCGTGCGCATCCGGACGGAAGGAGGTGCGCGATGAAACCGCTGGCGCAGCTCGTGCGGCCCAACATTCTGGCGCTGCAACCCTACTCCACGGCCCGCGACGAATATGCGGGCGGCGGGATCGGCGTCTGGCTCGACGCCAACGAAAGCCCCTACGACAACGGCGTGAACCGCTACCCCGACCCGCACCAGCGGGAGCTGAAGGCGCAGCTGGCCGCGCTGAAGGGCGTGCGGAGCGGACAAATATTCCTCGGCAACGGCAGCGACGAAGCCATAGACCTCGCGTTCAGGATCTTCTGCGAGCCGGGCCGCGACAACGCCGTTTCGATCGCGCCGACCTACGGCATGTACCGCGTGGCGGCGCAGACCAACGGCGTCGAACTGCGCGAAGTGCCGCTGGGAGCCGATTTCTCGCTTCCGGTCGAGGCGCTGCTGGCGGCGGCCGACGGGCGCACCAAACTGCTGTGGCTCTGCTCGCCCAACAACCCCACGGGAAACGCATTCCCCGACCGGAAGATTGAAGAGCTGCTGCGCCGCTTCGACGGCGTGGTGGTGCTCGACGAAGCCTACATCGACTTCGCCGAAGGACAGGGATTCCTGCCGCGGATCGACGAATTTCCCAACCTGATCGTACTGCAAACCCTCTCCAAAGCTTGGGGCATGGCGGGACTGCGGCTCGGACTGGCTTTCGCGTCGGAGCGGATCGCCGCGCTGTTCGGGCAGGTCAAGTATCCCTACAATATCAATACGCTCACCCAGCAGACCGCGGCCGAGTGTCTGCGCCGGGACATTGCGGCGCAGATCGCGCAAATCCGCGAAGAACGCGGACGGCTGGCGGCGGCGCTCGCCGGATGCGGCTGCATCGAGCGGGTCTACCCGTCGCAGGCCAACTTCCTGCTGGTGAAGACCGCCGATCCCGACCGGCTTTACGGCGAACTGATCGCCGCAGGGGTGATCGTCCGCAACCGTACGCGGCTCACGGGATGCGAGGGCTGCCTGCGTATCACCGTGGGGACTCCCGCCGAAAACGGGCGCATGCTGGAAACCGTCAAAAACTTCAGACCATGAAAAAAGCACTCAAAAAAGCACTGTTCATAGACCGCGACGGCACGCTGATCGTCGAGCCGCCCGTGGATATGCAGGTGGACAGCCTCGCCAAGCTGGAATTCGTGCCCGGAGCCATTTCGGCGCTCAAAGTCCTCCGGGGACTCGATTTCGAGCTGGTGATGGCCACCAATCAGGACGGACTGGGAACCGACTCCTTTCCTGAGGAGGATTTCAGGATTCCGCAGGAGAAGATGCTCCGCACGCTGGCGGGCGAAGGCGTGCTGTTCGACGACATGCTGATCGACCGCACGTTCGAAAGCGACGGCGCCCCGACGCGCAAGCCCCGCACGGGAATGTTCGGCCGCTACACCGGCGGAGGGTACGACCTCGCGGCGAGTTACGTCGTCGGCGACCGCGCGACCGACATCCTGTTGGCCCGCAATCTCGGAGCGCGGGGAATTCTGTTCGCACAGGAGACGGCGGGCCGCCGGATGCTGCGCGAAGCCGGAGCGGAAGAGCCCTGCGTGCTGATCAGCGATTCGTGGTCCGAGATCGCCGAGTACATCCGCCGCGGCGAACGGCGGGTGGTCGTAACGCGCGAGACCCGCGAAACGCGGATCACCGTCCGGCTCGACCTCGACGGCAAAGGGTTCGGCGGCGTTTCGCCAGACCGTCCGGCCGCCGGAACCGGCGGCGCTCCGGAGAACGGCGCGGATACGAAAAACCCGGTTGATCCGGACGCAGACAACGGACCGGAAGGCAACCGGGCCGGGGCGAAAAATCCGGCAGGGGAATGGAACGACGCCGGCAGGAACAGCGGCGACGGAAACGGCGACAGCGACAACAACAGTGACGGAAGGAACGGCGACAACAGAAACCGCGACGACGGAAATGACAACAGCAGGATCAACGACAGCAGCAGTGACGAAAGGAACGACGACAACGGGAACGGCGACAATAGAAACTGCGGCGACGGGATTTCGACCGGACTGCGTTTTCTGGACCACATGCTGGCGCAGATCGCCCACCACGGCGGCGTGGCGCTCGAAGTGGAGGCCCGCGGCGATCTGGACATCGACGAACACCACACGATGGAGGACGTGGCGATCGTGCTGGGCAAAGCCATCGATCGGGCTTTGGGCTCCAAGGCCGGAATAGGCCGCTACGGATTCGCCCTGCCGATGGACGACTGCCGCGCGCTGGTGCTGCTCGACTTCGGGGGACGCATCGACTTCGAGTGGGACGCCGAATTCCGCCGCGAGCGGGTCGGAGACGTCCCGACGGAGATGTTCCGCCACTTCTTCCACTCGCTCTGCTGCGCCGCGCGCTGCAACCTGCAGATTGCGGCCAAAGGCGACAACGACCACCACAAGGCCGAAGCGATCTTCAAGGCCTTCGCCCGCGCCCTGCGCATGGCCGTGGCCCGCAGCGGATTCGGATACGACATACCCAGCAGCAAAGGAGTATTATGACGGCGATAGTAGATTACGACACGGGCAACCTGCGGTCGGTCGCCGACGCCATGCGGCGCATCGGGGCCGAATTCACGATCACGGCCTATCCCGCGCTCCTGCGCGGCGCCGACAGGGTGCTGCTGCCCGGCGTGGGCGAAGCTTCGTCGGCGATGGCCAAACTCCGCGAGCGGGGACTCGATCTGGTCATCCCCACCCTGACGCAGCCCGTACTGGGCATCTGCATCGGCATGCAGCTGTTGTGTCTCGACAGCGAGGAGGGAGACGCCCGCTGTCTGGGGATTTTCCCGGCGCACGTCAGGCGGCTGAAACCCGCGGAAAACGGGCTGAAGATTCCCCATGTAGGCTGGAACACCGTCGGCGGCCTGCGCGGAACGCTGTTGGAAGGAATCGGCGAAGAGACCTACGTCTATTACGTCCACTCGTATGCGGCGGAGGTCTGCGAAGCGACGATCGCCCGCACCGATTACGGCGGGGAGTTCAGCGCCGCGCTGGGCCGCGGCAACTTTTTCGGCACGCAGTTCCACCCCGAAAAGAGCGGTTCGGCGGGCGAAAGGATCCTGCGCAACTTTTTAAAACCGTAACACGATGAAAATAGAAATCATACCCGCAACGGACATTATCGGCGGCGCCTGCGTGCGGCTGACGCAGGGCGACTACGGCCGCCGGACGACCTATTACAGCGACCCGCTCGAAGCGGCGCTCCGCTTCGAAGAGACGGGCATACGCCGCCTGCACATGGTCGATCTCGACGGCGCCAAGGCCGCACAGCCCCGCAACCTCGCCGTGCTGGAACGCATAGCGTCGAAAACCGCGCTCGAAGTGCAGTACGGCGGCGGCATCAAAAGCACCGAGGCGCTCCGCAGCGTATTCGACGCGGGCGCAAGCCGAGCCATCTGCGGAAGCGTCGCCGTACGCCGGCCGGAGCTTTTCGCCGGATGGCTCGCGGAATTCGGGCCGGGAAAGCTGATTCTCGGAGCCGACATCCGCAACGGCAAAGCAGCCGTTCAGGGCTGGACGGAAGCGTCCGAGCTCTCGGCTCAGGAGCTGATCGCGCAGTTCGCACCGCAGGGACTCGCGCAGGTAATCTGCACCGACATCGCCCGCGACGGCATGCTCTGCGGCGCATCGGCGGAGTTTTACGCCGCACTTCAGGGGCAGTTTCCCGGCGTGGAGATCACCGTAAGCGGCGGCATCGGCTCGATGGCCGACATCGAGGCGCTCGACGGCGCGGGCCTGCGCAGCGTCATCGTCGGCAAAGCCCTCTACGAAGGACGTATCACACTCGAAGAACTGAAGCGATGCTTGCAAAACGCATAATTCCCTGTCTCGACATCCGCGAGGGGCAGACGGTCAAAGGGATCAACTTCGCAGAGCTGAAAAACGTCGGCGACCCGGTGGAACTCGGTGCGAAATACGCGGCCGAAGGGGCCGACGAGTTGGTGTATCTCGACATCAGCGCCACGGAGGAGGGGCGCGGCACCTTCACCGGGCTGGTATCGCGCATCGCGGCGCGCATCGACATTCCGTTCACCGTGGGCGGCGGCATCGCATCGGTCGCGGACGCAGGCCGGCTGCTCGACGCGGGAGCCGACAAGGTCACGGTAAACAGCGCCGCCGTGCGCGATCCGGCGCTGATCGACGCCATCGCGTCGAAATACGGTTCGCAGTTCGTCGTCGCGGCCATCGACGCCAAAAAGATCGACGGCGTGTGGCGCGTCACGACCCACGGCGGCAAGCGGCTCACCGAGCGCGAACTGTTCGCATGGGCGCACGAAGTATGGCGGCGCGGCGCGGGCGAGATTCTCTTCACGTCGATGGACCACGACGGCACCCGCGACGGCTACCCCTGCGAAACGTTCGCACGGCTGGCCGAACTACCCATTCCGGTCATCGCTTCGGGCGGGGCAGGCTCGGTGCGGCATATCGCCGACGTGCTGACGCTCGGCAGGGCCGACGCGGCGCTGGCGGCCAGCATCTTCCACTACAACGAAATTCCGATTCCCGCGCTCAAACGGGAACTGCACCGGCAAAACATCAACGTAAGATTATAAACGCCATGAAAATCAAAGCAAAACCCTTTGCGGAACTCGACTCCGCAAAACAGGCCGACGGGCTGATTCCCGCCGTCATACAGGACGACCGCACCCTGCAGGTGCTGATGCTCGGCTACATGAACCGCGAAGCCTACGAAAAAAGCCTGACAGAAGGCCGCGTCACCTTCTACAGCCGCACGCGGGGCTGTCTCTGGACCAAAGGCGAGACCAGCGGCAACTATCTCGACATCGTTTCGGTCACGGCCGACTGCGACGACGACACACTCCTGATCCGCGTCGTCCCCCACGGCCCGACCTGCCACACGGGCGCAAAAAGCTGCTTCGCGGGGGCCGCGCCCGAAACCGAAGGCTTCATCCGTTACCTCCAGAGCGTGATTCGGGGCCGGCACGCCGAGATGCCCGAAGGATCGTACACCAGCAGGCTGTTCGACCGCGGCGTGAACAAAATCGCACAGAAAGTAGGCGAAGAGGCCGTCGAAACCGTGATCGAAGCCGTGGCGGGTAACCGCGAGGCGATGATTTACGAAGCGTCGGACCTCGTATACCACCTGCTGGTGCTGCTCGAAGCGACCGGCTGTTCGGTCGCCGACCTCGAAAAAGAGCTGGCCCGGCGGCACAGCTGAGGAGGGAAACAAACAGCGCAAAAACAAAAAGCGACCGCGACAAATGTCGCGGTCGCTTTTTTTCCGTAGCGGGTCCGAGACTTGAACTCGGGACCTCAATTTGCGCCCGCCGTCCACCACCTAGCATCCGAGGTTCAGGTATTACCACCAAACCTGCCGGTCATTTTCATACGTAAATATCCGTTCGTCGTAACCACGGGTGAGATTGCTGAGCCAGAGCAGCGCATTTGCGGGAACATTGTCGAACAACAGGTATCTTTCGCATGCGACCTGACAGCCCAATGAAGCCCACTTTATTCCGTCCCAATACTTCAACTCGTAAGTATCCCCTGCATGAATCAGATTATCGTCCGTACGGGGCACGCAGCGGACCCGATCTATAACTACAGGTTTGTCGAAAGCCAGGCCATACCAGTTGCCGTCCGCGTCAGGGTGATCATAGGACGTAAGCCAATCTCCATCGAAAACTTTATCCAGCCCCCGCTGCGGCGGAAGTCCATGCGTTCCGATCGGCCGTCCGATCGCCGGAACATCGCTGCCGGGCATAAAGAACTGCAATTCGGAAATGCTCCCATGAGAACCGTCGGCAGAATACAGTCGCCAGTAGCGATATTTTTTCGAGGCCCGAACGGGAATCATATCGGGAAAAACAACGCTGTTGATACTATACAAAACCTCTGCAATCCGGAAGTCGGGATAGTCGGAGGCTTCGATCCGGGCACCGACAATACGATGTTCCATGCGTGCGACATGTTCGTTCAGCAACATCTTACGGGTTACACGGATACGCTCTCTGCATGTGGTATCGGCATTCCGGCAGCAAATGCGTCCGCCGGCATCAATCGTAAAAGGATGGGAGACCGGAACCAGCCCGCTCCCATCATGGCCGAAAACCAAATAGGCGTTTCGGCGGCCCATTTTCGAAAACACCCCTTTCCGCCCGTTGCGACGACCGACATCAATCGGATTCCAGCGGTAATTGTTAAATGCGGCTATATAAAGGTAATCATCCGAAAGGTCGGTTCGGAACAAGGGGACATTCGGATCGGAGGTAGACATATACCAGTCGGTCACATCCTCTTCGAAAGGAGAAAATCCGTCTAGCGGATATTTAGAATTACGAAGATAATCCGAACGCGCCGGAACAGGCGCATAACTATACCGATAAATCTTCGGAATCGGGCGCCACGGATGAAAGGGAGTTCCGGGATCGGAATCCAGCCCCCACTCCGAAGCCATAAAAACTCCGTTGTCATTCATAAAACCGAACCATGCATGCCGCAGAAATCCCCGTCCCCATTGGGGTAAATAGTCGAATACCGCGGGGATACCATGACTTCGCAATACGGCGACGGAGAGCGTCGAATAATCGAAACAGTCTCCGAAAGGCATTCTGTAAAAAGCCGCAGCGGCAAAAAGCCTGTAGCCTTTGTATTCGGCATAGTTCAGCGGTATGTTAGGTCCGACACCCGCCCGCACTTCGGGCAGGATTTGCAAAGTCCTGTAATAAGGGGAATAGCTGTTCTCATCATTCTGCGGGGCTGTTCGAAGCCGTTCGGAAAAGCGGCAGCCCAGCGAGTCGCACCAATAGTCGAGCGGTTGAAATTCCGCAACCTTATAGGGCAGCAACCACGCACAAAACCGGTCGAAGGTCAGGTAGTCCGCCCATGGACTTTCCCACAGGCGGAACGCCCGGTCGATGTGATGAATCAGGTAATCCGCCGTAATAACTTCGATATCGTTACGTATGACGGATTCCAGTGGAGCATGCCGATCCGCAATTTCGTTTAATCCCACCACAATTGGATAAGAGTCACTGACTTCACAATCCAGCAGCGAGTCGATCTCACAAAAGAACGAATCGACTTCCGGACCATATATGCATTGATGTCCGGGCATATTGGCAATCAGGAATTCTGCCGCCCGCAACTTCAGACTATCCGCCTCACACGCTGCATAATGGTCAAGTACACATTCCAATTCCGAGCGGTTCCGCCCGGCAAGCTCAAGCGCCTCGATTACCTCTGCACTACGACGGGACATGCAAGCGGAAAGAAAACAAACGGAGAAGAGAAAATTCAAGAAAAGCAGAAATCTCATAACAAACGAAATTTAGGTTATGCAAATGTATGGAAATATTACGGTCAGCCCCACCCTCAACTCGAACATCCCGTGCTGCACCCGCACAAAAACGAACGGTTCAAATCGCTACATATTAAATAGTTAATATACTAAGTCAAAATTTAAAACATTAAGTTAGTATCAACTTCGATTAATTTATGCGTGATAATCCAATTAATATATCCATACTTTTGTTATCAACATTTTAATATACCGAGCGTCACTTGCTCCAAAATCTTTGTTTTTCTAATTTTAATTATGAAAAAATATTTTATTCCATTATTATCAATAGTACTGATAAGCTGCTCTGCAGGCAATATAAATTATATTGCCTTTGACGAGGCCATGGAGAATATTGATAAAACTCAAAAGGAATCATGGGTATTCATAGGCGATCAAGGTTTAATAACAAAAATCCAAAAGTATGATATCAATAGATTTATATCAAGATATAAGAATACATACGATTTTTATTTTTGCGATATATCTCTACAGAATAATGAACATGTTAATTTCATATATCAGTTGGAGACATTGCCATGTGCAATGTTGATATCACCTCAAAAAAAGGTAAAATACATAACGAATTTCTCATTTGATAGCAAATTAGTATCTCAGCTCAATCAAATTAACAGTCAGGATGCACCCCAATTAACCAATGCAAATTTCAAAATCAAAGGCGAAATACTTTCTTCCTATTTTTCAAATATTTATAATGCATATCTTTCTTTAGACTCGGACAATATCGACAGTCTAAAAAAGGGACTGGATAATATCAATAAATCAATCTCAACGGAACCCCATTTTATAATTATTATTTAGGATATAAATTAACCCGAAAGTTGGACAGGGATTCCATTAGCAATCAATATAGAGAGCATGCAATAACATGGTTTGAATCTAATACAGCGCCCTTATATACATATCTTAATGCGGAATTACTTCAGTCCGATACGACTAAAACCGCCAAGATAGAATTTGACACCAAAATGGTCGATTTTGGAGAAATTTCTATCAAGACACCAAACAAAAAAGTTATAAAGTATTCAAATACGGGAAATGCGCCTTTGGTAATTGTCAGCGCATTGACTTCTTGCAGTTGTATCAAGGTAACATGGGAGCAAAAACCTCTTTTGACAGGGCAGGTTGGAGAGATTTGTATCACCTATAATGGGAGTGAAGAAAACTTGGGAGCTTTTAACCGAAGCATCATATTAATTACGAATGCTACAAAGCGAAATGAAATTTTAACGGCGAAAGGACAGGCAACACTATAAACATTAAAATCAATTTAATTATGAAAAATCTCACATTTATCTCTATTAAACAAGTATTGGTATGCTGTATATCAATCTTATTATTATCGTGTTCTTCTGATGCAAAATATAGTTGCAATCCTGAAATTGAAAAATGGGCCAGAACTAATATCGATAAATATGTAACAGCAACCAGAAGTGAAATAGTCGAATTATCCATGGATCAGCAACGGGCCATTCTCAGAGGGCTGCCAGCAGATAAGAAAGCAAATTTATGGAGAGAGAAGCTGGCTTATATCATGCAGGACAGCAAGTTGTCAGAAGAGGAAAAACAAGAGGTGAAAAACATATATGATTATTTCATTCCATATTTTTATTCGCAGGATGGACTCGAAGAAGCGGAAGAATATGCAAAGAAATGGATTAACCATATGCAAACGACATATAATTGGGATAACGATATGGTATATTACCATATTTTTACATGGCTAACAGCGGAGGAATATGAAAAAGTTTTGCTTCAGGAAAGTTTAAAAACCTTACGGGTTTCGACAAGAAGTGAGGCCGATGCCCCAGATTGTGAATGCCGGTATGACAGCGAATGTCATAATGACAGAGATTGTAATATAAAAGCCAATTGTAAAATAACAGGTAAATGTGGCATCGGGGGACAATGGTCTTGTGACGGACTTTGTAATGGGTAACTGAAATATTATATCTAATCTAACGGTATGGGCCGATTGGCCCATATTAATTTTACATCTATTTAATTAATTTGCCGGTCCAAAAGCCAATCGCTTTGGTGAGACGAATCCAATCTCATTGAGAGATGCCAAAAAATCAAGTCAGAACCTCATGAAAAACAAAATGAAAAAAGGATTAAAAATAGTTTTACTCATCGGACTATCGGTCCTGATATCATACTGTATGATTGACTTGCGGCGAGGAACGTCAGCATTAAGTTTTTTGCAGGGGTTCCTCCTATTAGACATATTGATCGATCCCAGTGCATTTTTTATTTTCACGATCCTTTGTCTCTGGAAGCTGAGGTTGAATAATCCACGGAGCACCGCCCTGCTTATTGCAATCGGAAGTTCAATTATCGAAATAATTGGCATTTTGTATGCGACCATTTTGTATGGTGAACGAATAGAGGATATTCACCCCCTGTATCTTGTGGAGGTGGCAATGAGATATCTGGCTATTTCTGCCGCCTATATAACATTTACCCGCCGACGGTGGTCGTCCCGGATAATCATCAGCCTGCTGACTGCCATGACGATTGTCTGGATGAGCTGGAGCGGTGCGGACTTCATTTACGATTGTTTGACTTTCAAGAGCTGGAAGGGCCGCGTAACTCAAATAATAAAGTGCCCGCTCGATATCCGGAATGCCCAAGGAGAGACGTTCGGTCTTGAAGATTTCAAAGGTTCGTATCTGCTTCTCGACTGTTGGAATACCAACTGCGGCGTATGCTACCGGGAGTTTCCAATTCTGCAGGAACTTTATAACAAATACAAAGACAACCGGTCTATAAAAATCGGAGCCTTGCATTTCAGACGGGAAGAAAAAGCAGAGACAATTACGACCGGACAGGACCGACTGCAAGAGTACAACTATACGTTTCCGGTCTTTTCAATAAAAAGGAATGATCCGGCTGTTACGGAAATAAAAGTCAAATTATTCCCGACGATAATTATCTTCGATCCCGATGGTACATTAATCTTCCGGGGAAGTATAAACGATGCAAAAGATTATCTGCGCAAATTGGTAAAAGGTGGTCAGTTATAAATCATTGGCAGCACTCGACATAAGGGCATTGGTTATAAACGCGGCCATTGCCCTTATGCTGTTTTCGACCATGTTCCTCAACTGCCGTGGATTCGTCGAATCCGAAATCGTATCGAAATGGTATGCCTTTACAGGAGGAAGCGTACTGCTCGGTTTTGGCCTGCTGGTCCTGATCAAGCGTCCGAAGATCGCCATAGATAAAATCTCAATCTTGGCAGCCGCATTTATCTTCTATCTCTTTGCCCGTATATTTTTCAGCGGATCGCCCCAACCGGACATTTTCATTCTTTCGATCGCCTCATTCGCTTCAACTTATCTGTCGTTCAGGCTAATAGATGATTGGGATTTGCACAATACCGATCTTCTCATTGTCATAGCATGCCTGCTGCAGGCCGTATATGGATTACTACAGTACATAGGAATCTTTTATGTCAGCCGAGGATTTGACATTACAGGGAGTTTTGACAATCCGGCAGGCTTTGCCGCATGCCTCTCAGCAGGTTTCCCCTTTTGTCTGGCAGTCATGCGGAAAAGTAAACGGATGCGCCTTTTCGGATTGGCCGCATCCGCAATTATTACCCTGTCCATAATTCTTTCGGGATCGCGGGCAGGCATCCTTGCCGTTGTAATTGTTGCCGCAGTATATTTGGGCCATAGATATTGCGGCCTGCTCAGGAAACACCGCAATTTCATTTTTCCGCTATCAGGCATCATATTCGTCATATTGGTCGCCGGATTGTTTCTCCTCAAAAAGGACTCCGCTCTCGGCCGAATTCTTATCTGGAAAAATACCTGCGAGATGATTTCCCACCAACCGGTGTTGGGCTTCGGACCTTCGGGATTTATGCGGGAATATATGCTCTGTCAGGCTGATTATTTTGCTAAAAATACCGACAGCCCATATGCACTGTTGGCCGGCAATGTAACTCATCCATTCAATGAATATTTGCTGGTTGCAATAGAATATGGCGCAGTCGGACTTCTGCCTGTACTCGACGCATTCGTATTTCTGATAAAATCATCCCGGCAAATAACCATCCCTCATCTTTGTATTTTGTCCGCAGCTGTCTTCGCGTGCTTCTCGTATCCGCTGCGTTATTCTTTCGTGACGGTCTTGCTGGCTTATTCCTTGGCCGCGATTAAGATAAAACCAGCGACCGCCTTTAGGATAAACGGCAGGGGAAAATTCATATGGGCGGCTTTGCTGGGTGTTATTGGTATATTCCTGATACGGGATGTGGAATTTGAAAAACACTGGGGCCGGTTAGCCCGGCAAGACGGTCTTCCGGACAAGAGCGAAATTCTTGACCGTTATGCGGCTCTGCATGCCCAGTGGAACGGAGACCCCATGTTTCTCTATAATTACGGAGCCGTTTTAAATCATGCCGGAGATTATTCCGGCAGCAACGCTGTCATGTTTCAATGCACGGACTATTTCAACGATTATGACGTTCAGCGGATAATTGCGGACAATTACGATAACATGAATAACCAAGAAAAAGCCGAGGAGCACTATATTATCGCCAGCCGAATGATTCCGAACAGATTTGTTCCCCTTTATCAATTATTCAGGCTCTATGAAAAAAACGGGCGGACAAACGAAGCGATGCGTACGGCAAAAGCCATTATCGAAATGCCCGTCAAAGTACAATCCAACGTCGTAGAGAGGATAAGATCCGCCGCAAAAGCGTTTTTATCCGAGACAGATGCCGAAAAACCTACCGAATAAACCCTATAGAAAAAAATGAGGTGCTTAATTTTACTAAGCACCTCATTTCGAAAAAGTAGCGGGTCCGAGACTTGAACTCGGGACCTCATGATTATGAATCATGCGCTCTAACCAGCTGAGCTAACCCGCCATTGCTATCAAAGCGAATGCAAAGGTAATAGAAATTTTCGATCGTGCAAAATCTTCGGGCAAAAAATCGACGGAAAATTCGCATTCCGACGCTTTGGCACTGATTTTGAGCCGAGTGCACGTAAACCGAAAATATGTCCCTGTCAGAATCTACACGCACGGAGATCCGTAACTGCCTGAGCATCCTCAAAGTAATCGCTGGAGTGGTTCTGCTCGCCGCCATTTCGTGGGAAATAATCGCCGGCGACCACATGCACTTTTCACGCAACTACCTGATCATCCAGCTCGTAGTCTGCATTCTGTTCCTGTGCGATTTCTTCGTACGGTGGGCAGCCTCGGAGCGCAAAGCCCGCTTCTTCGGCCGCAATTTCCTCGTACTGCTGATTTCGATACCCTATCTGAACATCATCGACTGGAGCAGCGCCGAACTCCCCCGCTACTGGGCCACGCTGATCGGCATCATGCCGCTGATGCGGGCGTTCCTCGCATTTTACATCGTGGTGCAGTGGCTCGTGGACAACAAGGTCCGAAAACTCTTCTTCGCCTACATCTTCACCGTGGTCGTCTTCACCTATATTTCGGCGCTGGTCTTCTACGATTACGAAATACTCGTGAACAGCAAGCTCCACGGTTTCGGCAACGCGCTGTGGTGGGCGTGGATGAACGTCACGACCGTCGGGGCCGAGATATTCCCCGTGACGACCATCGGCAAGATATTCTGCGTGATGCTCCCCTCGCTGGGCATGATGTTCTTCCCGATCTTCACGACCTACGTACTGCAGGAGTACTCGCACAAAAAAGAGTCCGACCAATAGGCCGGACTCCTCTTTTCGGGGAGACATCCCCTATTTCTTCTGCGCCTTCAGCAGGTCGCGGATTTCGGTGAGCAGCTGCTCCTCTTTGGACAGCACCGGCCCGGCGGCGGGCGCAGGGGCCTCCTCCTTCTTCTTCATCAGGCGGTTCATCAATTTCACCATCATGAAGACGCAGAACGCCAGAATCGTAAAGTCGATGCACTGCTGGATGAAAGCGCCGTAATTCCAGTAGACGGGTTCGACGGCGGCCTGCGCCACCGTCTCGCCTCCACCCGTCACGGCATCGCCGACGGCATGCACGGCGCTCGAAGTCATGTCGCGGAACTTCGAAATATCGAGCCGCAGCTGCGAGAAGTCGGTATTGCCGATCAGCGCCCCGATCGGCGGCATCAGGATGTCATTCACCAGCGACGACACGATTTTGCCGAAAGCGCCGCCGATGATTACGCCGACGGCCATGTCCATCACGTTTCCCTTGAGGGCAAACTCCTTGAATTCTTTGAAAAATGCCATAAATCTGAGGTTAAATTAATCGATGGAACAAATATAGCGATATTTACCGAATCCGCAATCAAAAAAAGCCGCCCGCAGAACGCGGGCAGCTTTTCTTCGGATAAGCAGGCCGGAGGGAACTATACTATCTCGACCAGCACGGCGTCGGTGGCCACGTTGTCGCCGGGATGCGCCAGAATCTGCTTGACGGTGCCGGCGTAATCGGTCGTCACGGAGTTCTCCATCTTCATGGCTTCGAGAACAACGATTTCCTGACCCGCTTTTACCGTATCGCCGACCTTCACCTTGAATTCGATGATGCGGCCGGGCAGCGGTGCCGTAACGGTATTGCCCGTAATGGCGGCCGCAACACTCTCCTCGGCCTTCTTCTCCTCGGCCTTGGGTTCCGCGGGCTTCGAAGCGGCGTAGGCCTTGACCTTCATGTCCGTCAGGAAGTTCTTGGCGACCAGCGGGAAGAGTTCGAGCAGCAGGACCTCCTTCTCGTTGGCGGCGAGTTTCACGCCGCCGGCTTCGGGAAGCTCCGGATTGGGCTGCATCTGGTATTTCGACGTATCGTAAGGAGTCTCCTCGCGGACGCCGCAGATCTTGAAGCGGAATTCGGGGTCGATCTTCACGGGCGTATGTCCGTACTCGCCCTTCACCAGCCCCACGAACTGCGAGCTTTTGTTGGTGTACATCGGACGTCCGGCCTTCTCGTCGAGGGCGCAGTTCACGGCCTGCGCGCCCACGATCTGCGAAGTAGGGGTCACCAGCGGCGGCAGACCCGCGGCCAGACGCACCGACGGAATCAGCTCCATGGCGCGCGGCAGGATATCCTCGGCCTTGAGCTGCTTGAGCTGGGCGACCATGTTCGAATACATACCGCCGGGAATCTCGGCCTTCTGCACCAGTTCGTTGGGAGCCGGGAAGCCGAAGTAAGCTTCGATCTTGCGGCAGGCGTCGATCGTCGCGGCCTCATCGTCGGCCTGAGCGGCCTTGATCGCCTTGTCGAACAGCGCGTCGATCTCGGCGGGCAGCGTGTCGGTGAGCGGATTGAAGGGCTTGGGTTCGGGTTTCTCCGTGCCGAATACCGACTGGTTGAGTTCCTTGCGGATCTCGCGCAGCCGGGTGTTGATCTTGGCGACGGCCTCCATGTTCACACCGGTATCGACGCCGAGTTTCTTGCAGAAGACGTGCACCAGCTCGATGGCCGGGGCGCCCGTGCCTTCGGCGAAATACCAGCAGTTGGTATCGACGACATCGACGCCGGCGATGATTGCCGCAAGTACCGATGCAAGGCCGTAGCCGGGCGTACAGTGGGTATGGAAATCGACCGGAATGTCGATGTTCTTCTTGAACAGCTTGACCAGCGTAGCGACGCGGCGCGGCGGAATCAGACCCGACATGTCCTTGATCGTAATCATGTCGGCGCCCAACGCGGCCATCTGCTTGGCCTTGTCGAGGAAATAGGCGTCGGTGAAGACCTGCTCATGGCCTTTTTTGCCCATGAGCTTGGCGAAGAAACCGGGTTCGGGATATTTCGGATCGACCGTATAGCAAACCGCGCAGTCGGCGATGCCGCCGTACTGCTTGACGTACTTGACCGTCGATTTGACGTTGTCCACGTCGTTCAGGGCGTCGAAAATACGCATGATGCCCAGCCCGCTCTCGATCGAGTTGCGGCAGAAGCCGTCGATCACGTCGTCGGGATAGGGAGCGTAGCCGAACAGGTTGCGGCCGCGCGACAGGGCCGTGAGTTTCGACACATTGCCGACGGCCTTGTAAATGGTCTCCAGACGCGTCCACGGATTCTCATTGAGATAGCGCATCACCGAGTCGGGCACGGCACCGCCCCAGACCTCCATCGCATAGAAATTTGCATCTTTGTAGTACGGCAGGCAGCGGTCTACTTGCGCCTGCGACATGCGCGTCGCGAACGAGGACTGCTGTCCGTCGCGCAACGTAAGGTCTCTGATTTTGAGATTTCTCGCCATTGTGATATATGGATTAAGGGTTCTTATGCTCGTTCTTACTGTTATTCCAATAACAAATATAATAAACAATTTCAAATTCCAACTATTTTGCACGGAATTTTCACAAAAAACGACCGAAAAGATTACTTTTCGTAAAGGCCCCGCTCCGCAGGGACTTCCGGGCCATGCGCCCTGACAGCGCCGCCGGGCACAAAGAGCTGTTTATCAGGCGTGCCGTCGAGGTAGCGCTTCTTGAAGATATTGACGCAGAAGACGAACATCTCAAGCAGCAGCGGACCGAAGATGACGCCCATGAACCCGAAGAGCGAGAGTCCGATGAATACGCCGAAGATCGTCACGAGCGGGTGCGTGTCGGCCAGTTTCTTCTGCATCACGAAACGCACGACGTTGTCCACGTGCGTCACCACCAGTCCGCCGTACAGCGTCAGCCCCACGGCCGGCCCCCACTCGCCCGCAAGGGCCATGTATCCGGCCAGCGGCAGCCAGACCAGCGCCGTGCCGAAGATCGGGATGATCGTCGCGAAGCAGGTCAGCACGCCCCAGAACAGCGGACTGGGAGCGCCGAAGATCAGGTAGCCGATGTAGGCCACGATACCCTGCACCACGGCCAGCAGGGGGATTCCGATGGCGTTCGAGCGGACGATCATATGCACTTCGCGCATGACGCTGCCGCTCACCGAGCTGTCGAAGGGAAGTATCTCGCGGCAGTACTCCTCCATGCGGCGGCCGCCGATGAGCATGAAGTAAAGCACGAACAGCAGCACGACGATATTGATCCCGAAATCGAAAATGCTCGACACGACCCACTGCCCCAGCTTGGGAATCATGCCGATCATCGAGGAGATGTTCTCCTCCTGCCAGAGGTTGTAGCCGGTTTTCTCGTGAATGAGCGCCGCGATGTGCTTGAGCGGCGTAATGATCAAATCGGGCCGGAGCGTGATGTCCTGCACCTGATTGACTACCATCCAGACGATCAGGCTGATGGGGACCAGAAAACAGAGCACCGCCTCGGCCAGCAGCAGCGAGGCGGCAAGACTGCGCCGCCAGCGGCGGCAGGCCGTCAGGACCTGCATCTGCCGCCGGAGCAGCACGTAGATCGTCGCCGCTCCGAGCAGACCACCCAGAAACGGAGTCAGCTCGATGCAGATCGTGATCCCCAGTCCGAGGATCAGCACGAAAAGCGAATAGCGCCAGTATCTTTCCCTGAAGTTCCGCATACGCCGCAGCGGGCGCAAGGAACGTGCCGGAAGCCCCTCCGGCGGCCCCGGCAACGCACTGAAAATTTGTTTGATAAAAATTTCGCATATTCTATTGCGGCGTCGGAATATTTGATTTATATTTGTGCTATGAAACTTATGGCTGACTTAGTCAACATATCGGTCTGTTCGCATCTTTTCCGTATATATGCGGGGGGGGGTGGCTTTTATAACGTGCGAAAACGAACGCAACTAGATCATCGTGACTATATAATATAAGTAACGAGGGATACTCCGGACGAGGTGTATCCCTCTCTGCTTTTACGGACACTCCGGAAAACGGCCTTGCAGGGGTCTGCGGCAGGGAAGCGAATCGCAAATGCAACGAAAACCATAACAAAACCCTTTTTTATTAACTAAATTATCTGGTATGAAGAAACTTTTCATTCTGATGCTCTCGATTTTCACCGTCGCCGCGGCTTCCGCGCAGGTGACGACTTCGGGCATGAACGGTACGGTTACCGACGAACAGGGCCAGCCCCTCGCCGGCGCCACCGTTATCGCCGTGCACACCCCTTCGGGTACGCAGTACGGCGCCGTGACCAACAAGGACGGCCGCTACAACCTGCAGGGCCTGCGTACGGGCGGTCCCTACACCGTGACCTTCTCGTTCGTGGGTTATCAGGGCGTCGAGTTCCCCGGACTCGAACTGCAGCTGGGCGAAACCCTCACGCGCAACGCTTTCCTGAAGGACAGCCAGACGCTCGAAGCCGTAGTCGTTACGGCCGACGGCCGCAACAGCTCGATGAACGTAAACCGCGCAGGCGCCGTTACGAGCATCTCCAGCGAGCAGATCGAGCTGATGCCTTCGGTAAGCCGCAGCATGAACGACATCATGAAACTCACGCCGCAGGCTTCGACCACCACGTCGGGTCTGGCGATCGGCGGCGGTAACTACCGTCAGTCGTACGTAACGGTCGACGGCGCCGCGTTCAACAACGCCTTCGGCATCGGCGGCAACCTGCCCGCAGGCGGCTCGCCCATCTCGCTCGACGCACTGGAGCAGATGTCGGTATCGGTCACCCCCTACGACGTTCGCCAGAGCGGCTTTACGGGCGGTGCGATCAACGCCGTAACCAAGTCGGGAACCAACGAATTCAAGGCTTCGGCATATGTTTTCGCCAAGAGCGACCAGCTTCAGGGCGACAAGTACGACGGCGGCAAACTGTCGCTGAGCGAAATGCGCAACACCACCCTCGGCTTCAGCATCGGCGCCCCGATCGTCAAGGACAAGCTCTTCGTGTTCGCCAACTTCGAGCGCGAGTGGAACACCACGCCGGGAACGTCGCGTCTGGCACGCACCAGCGACGGCCAGAGCTTCGGCGGCGGCTCGCAGTACAACCGTCCGACGGTCGAAAAACTCGACGAAATCAGCAATTTCCTGATCGACAAATACGGCTACAACCCCGGTCCCTACCAAGGCTATTCGGTAAAAACGCCCGGCTACAAACTCATGGCCCGCGTAGACTGGAACATCAACCGCAACAACTCGCTCAACGTACGCTTCAGCCGTACGCAGAACAAGTATTCGTCGTCGCCGTCCAGTTCGATCAGCCCGCTGGACAGCAAACTGACCTATGACCGCAACGACTACGGCCGTACTTCGAATTACGCCATGTATTTCCAGAATTCGCGCTACTATCAGGAGCAGAACTTCACGTCGGTAGCCGCCGAGCTGAATTCGCGCTTCCTCGAAGGCCGTCTGACCAACACGCTGCGCTACACCTACTCGCATCAGTACGAGCCGCGCAGCTACGACGGCAAGCTCTTCCCGACCGTAGACATTCTGGAAGAATACCAAGGCAACCGCGCCGTATACGCCTCGTTCGGTCTCGACCCCTTCACGTACGGCAACCTGCGCGAGGTCAGCACGCACGTCGTGACGGACGAAATCGGCTATACGGTCGGCAAGAACCGTTTCGTCGCCGGTCTGCAGTTCGAGCACAACGTGGCCAAGAACGGCTACCTGCAGGGCGGCGCCGGCTACTACGTCTATGAGACATGGGACGATTTCAAGAACGACCGCGAACCGCTGGCGTTCCGTATCGCCCACGGCAACAACGACGTACTGGCTCAGGAGTATCCCCAGTTCACCTACATGCAGTATTCGATCTATCTGCAGGACGAGATCAATTTCAGCGAGCGCTTCAAGGCGACGGTCGGCATCCGTTTCGAGGTGCCCTCCTACCCCTCCATCGACAACAACGAGAACAAGGACTTCACGCAGGCTTTCGCCAACTACGGCGGCTATAAGACCTCGGACATGCCCAAAGCACGTCTGGCCGTAGCTCCCCGCGTAGGTTTCAACTGGGATATGACCGGCGAACGCAAATACATTCTCCGCGGCGGTACGGGCGTCTTCAACGGCCGTCTGCCGTTCGTATGGCTGGTGTCGGTAGCCGGAAACAGCAACTGCATCCAGAACGGACTCTCGCTCTACAAGGGCGATTCGCGCATGCCCAGCTTCCACACCAACGTCAACGACATGCTGAAGGACATTTACGGCGGCACCTACAAACAGCAGGATCTGGCGGCCAACACGCAGCCTACCATTCTGGACAAGAAACTCAAGATGCCCTCCACGTGGAAGACCTCGCTGGCGCTGGATCTGAAACTGCCGGGTGACGTTGACCTGAATATCGAGGGAATCTACAACAAGGATTTCAACTCGGTAACCGTAACCAAACTCGGTATCGAAGAGAACCCCGCAGGCATTCAGCTTCCGGGCGAACCTGCTCTGCGCAAGGCATGGAAGAGCCAGAATATCAGAAACAAGAATCCCGAAGAGAAATACTCCATCAATCCTTACCTGATCAACAACGCCGATATTGACGGATATTACGCATCGGTTTCCGCTCAGGTGTCGAAACGCTGGGGCTTCGGTCTCTCGCTGATGGCTGCCTACACCTATTCGAGCGCCAAGAACGTGATCGACGGCATCGGCGACCAAGTGACTTCGGCATATAACACCAATACGTTCAACCGCAACGGTTCGAACACGCCCGAACTGGGATACGCATCGTACGTATCGCCCCACCGCATTCTCTTCAACGTAGGCTACCGTCTGGCGCAGAAGAACGGCGCATCGAACTTCGGACTCTACTACGAAGCGTTCCAGCACGGCTATATCGGCGGTTACTCCTACTCGCGCTACTCCTATACGATGGGTAACGTCACCGGCGACGGCGGTGCAGCCCTGCTTCTCTACATCCCGACCCGCGAACAGCTCGACAAGATGACGTTCGCCGATCTGGTGGACAACGGCAAGGTCATCTACTCGGCCGCCGACCAGAAAAACGACTTCTGGGCATTCATCAACAAGGATTCCTACCTGTCGAAGCACATCGGCGAATACTCGAAGCGCGGCGGCGCCGTGATGCCGTGGCAGCACATGGTGAATTTCAAATTCTCGCAGGATTTCTACATCAATATCAACGGCAAGCGCAACACGATCACGCTGGGCGTCGATATCAACAACCTCGCCAACCTGATCAACCGCAACTGGTGCGGCATCGACCGTCTCGAATCGTCGCAGATTCTGAAATACAACACCAAGACCAACGCCTACAACTTCACCAAGCCCGTTTGGTCGAAGTATGCGAGCACGGTTGCGACTTGGTCGGCCATGTTCAGCATCCGCTACACGTTCAACTAAGTCTCCGAAAGACTGCAATGCAAAGAGAGGCCGGTGAAAACCGGCCTCTCTTATTTTTATCGCTTCCTATTGTTACAGCAGCCTGCGGCGCAGCTCGTCGCATGCGGCGGCGGGATTCCGGTGGTCGAAAAGGTATCCGGCGATGCCCAGCCCTTCGGCGGCGGCGATATTCGCCGCGCGGTCGTCGATGAAAAGGGTTTCGGCGGGATCGAGTCCGTAGCGTTCCAGCAGGATTTCGTAAATCCGCGGTTCGGGCTTTACCGTCCCCTCCTCGCAGGAGACCACCTCGCCGTCGAAAAGCCGGTAGACGGGAAAACGGCGCAGGAAGGCGATGAACTCGCGCGACATGTTCGAAAGCACGTAAAGCCTGTACCCCGCGGCCTTCAGGTCGCCGACGAGCCGTTCGGTCGGCGCGACGGGCTCCTGCATGTCGATCGACAGCAGCAGAAAACGTTCGCACTTTTCGCGCGGGCAGCCGGTCGTCCGGGCGAGAATGTCGGTCACCTCGCCGAGCGTCGATGCGCCCCGGTCGTACTCCTCCCAGAAAAGGGGCATCCGCTCCGAGCGGATAAAGCTGAAAAATTCATGGAATTCCTGTGTGGACTTATTTTTGTCGCGGGCGAAAAGCACCCCGCCGAGGTCGAAAACGATATTTTTCATGGCGTAAAGATAGCCATTTTTTCTTTGGTTCGGGATTTGCAGGTCTGCGTTCGAACAAAAACTCAGTTTATGAACCACGGCATAAGCATTCTTTTCCGCGCCATACCCCTCGCGATGGCGGCATTCTGTTTCGGTTACGGAGCCTACGTCTTCGCCGCCGGAAGCGATCCTTCACGGCTGACCGCAGGTCCCGTCGTCTTTTTTCTCGGCTCGATCTGCGTCGCGCTCTACTGCACGGCCGCGACCATCATCCGCCAGATCATCGGCACCTACAGCGCCGCCGCGAAGTACCTTTTCCCGGCCGTCGGTTACGCTTTCGCCGCCATGACGGTCATCTGCGGAATCTTCATCATCACGTCGAACATGACGGGCGCATACGTCACGGGGCATGTGGTCTGCGGACTCGGACTCATCACGGCCTGCGTCTCGACGGCCGCCACCTCCTCGACCAGATTCAGCCTGATCCCCAAAAACTCAGGCGACAGCAGTTTCTCGATCAATCCCGCGGGATTCTCGCGCGGACAAAGCTCGCTGCTGATCTTCATCGTATCGGCCGTGGCCGCCGGAGCATGGCTCTGGTGCATCCTGCTGTTTTCGATAGGGACGCTCCCGGCGCATATCGTCGCGGGCAGCGTCATGTTCGGCATCGCCTGCGTCTGCACCTCGCTGATCGCGCTGGTCGCCAGCATCGCCCGTCAGGCACGGGGCAGCTACACGATGGGCGAACGCCGCCGCTGGATGAGTCTGGTGCTCTGCATGGGCGGACTGGCTTTCGTGCTGGGGCTGATCATGATCTTCACATTCCGGGGCGAGTCGATCAATTTCGTGGGCTTCGTGCTGATCGGACTGGCGCTGATCTGCTGGAGCATTTCGAGCAAGGTGATCCTGCTGGCGAAAATCTGGCACGCCGATTTCCCGCTGGCCAACCGCATCCCGATCATTCCGGTACTCACGGCGCTGGCGTGCCTTTTCCTCGCCGCGTTCCTCTACGAAGCGGCGCTGTTCGAAACCAAATACTTCGTTCCGGCGCGCGTACTGACGGGATTCGGCGCCATCTGCTTCACGCTCTACTCCATCGTCTCGATTCTCGAAAGCGGCGCGAACAAGAAATAACGGCACCTCCGGATAACATCATCTTCCGACACACGAAAGCCTTTCGTCCGTTATGGCCGAAAGGCTTTTTCACATATGGCGGCGGACGGCGGTGCGGCAGATACAAAGCGACGCGCAGAGAACCGCCGCCGGAGAGAGGCCGGCTGCGGACAACCGGCGGAAAAGCAAACAACAACGCAGCGGACTGGCAGCCAAGAAACAACGGACGCTAAGCGACAGACGCAAAGCAGCGGGCACAGGAATCCCGCAGGCAAAAAGCGAACGATAAAGCGACGGGCAGAATGCGGTAAACAGACAACGGCGAACGGCAAACGGCAGACGGCATGCTTCGTTTCGAATCCGCACTCCCGCCGAATCAGCGACGGCCGCCCGCAGATGCAGGCAGCCGTCGCAGCAAGGGATTCCGGCAGACTAAAAAAGGTGGAAAGCCACCGTCAGGCCGGCCATGACGATCGAGACCATCGACATCAGTTTGATGAGGATATTGAGCGACGGACCCGACGTATCCTTGAAGGGGTCGCCCACAGTATCGCCCACGACGGTCGCCTTGTGGCAGTCGGAGCCTTTACCGCCGAAATGCCCCTCTTCGACCATCTTCTTGGCGTTGTCCCACGCGCCGCCCGCATTGGCCATGAACACGGCCAGCACGAAGCCCGAACTCAGGCCGCCGACAAGCAGTCCCATGACGCCCGCCACGCCGAACACCAAGCCGACGACCACCGGCACGGCGATAGCCAGCAGACTCGGCAGCAGCATCTCGCGCTGGGCGCCGCGCGTCGAAATCTCGACGCACCGGGCATAGTCGGGAGTGCCCTCGCCCGTAAGGATGCCCTTGATCTCGCGGAACTGGCGGCGCACCTCGTTCACCATGCTCTGGGCCGCACGCCCCACGGCGTTCATCGTCAGGCCGCAGAACAGGAACGACATCATCGCGCCGACAAACACGCCGATCAGCACCGTCGGATTCATCAGCGACACGTGGTAATACTCCATAAAATCGAGGAGCGAAGCCTTCTCGACCAGCTGCGTCGTGCCGTTGGGCAGGTCGAGGGCCGTCACGCCGTTGTGCAGCAGTCCGATGCGTATCTCCTCGATATAGGAGGCCAGCAGCGCGAGGGCCGTCAGCGCGGCCGAACCGATGGCGAAGCCCTTGCCCGTGGCGGCCGTCGTGTTGCCCAGCGCGTCGAGCGCATCGGTGCGTTTGCGCACTTCGGGTCCCAGCCCGCTCATCTCGGCATTGCCGCCGGCATTGTCGGCGATCGGGCCGTAAGCGTCCGTGGCGAGGGTGATGCCCAGCGTCGAGAGCATGCCGACCGCGGCGATGCCGATGCCGTAAAGGCCCAGCGATATGCTCTGCGCAGACATGATATGCTCCATGTCGAAGCCGATGGCGCAAAGGTAGGCGAGGATAATCGCCACGCCGATCGTCAGGACCGGAACGGCCGTCGAGATCATGCCCGACCCGATACCCGCGATAATCACGGTGGCGGGTCCCGTCTGTGCGCTTCCGGCGATCTTCTGCGTCGGCTTGTAGGAGTGCGAGGTGTAATACTCGGTGGCCTGCCCGATGATGATGCCGGCCAAGAGTCCCGTGATGACCGAGAACGACAGTCCGATCCAGTTCTCGATTCCCAGCAGGTAGAGGATGCCGAACGTCGCGCCGGCGATCAGCAGCGAACTGAAATTGACGCCCACGCCCAGCGAACGGAGCAGTTCGCGCATCGTGGCGCCCTCCTTGGTGCGCACGAGGAAGATGCCGATGATCGAAAGCACGATGCCCACGGCGGCGATCAGCATCGGCGCCAGCACGGCGCGCAGCTGCATGGCCATCCCGTCCGCCGAAGCGAAGGCGGCGGCTCCGAGGGCCGCGGTGGCGAGTATCGAGCCACAGTAGCTTTCGTAAAGGTCGGCGCCCATGCCGGCCACGTCGCCCACGTTGTCGCCCACATTGTCGGCGATGGTCGCGGGATTGCGCGGGTCGTCTTCGGGAATTCCCGCCTCGACCTTGCCCACGAGGTCGGCGCCCACGTCGGCCGCCTTGGTATAGATGCCGCCGCCGACGCGCGCGAAGAGCGCCTGCGTCGAAGCGCCCATGCCGAAGGTCAGCATGGTGGTCGTGATGACGACGAGTTTCTGCGGTCCGGTGACATCGACGAAATATTCGAGGATGACGTACCAGAACGAAATGTCGAGCAGGCCCAGCCCCACTACGACCAGCCCCATCACCGCGCCGCTGCGGAATGCGACCTTCAGGCCGCGGTCGAGCGACTGGCGCGCGGCGTTGGCCGTACGCGCCGAAGCGTAGGTCGCGGTCTTCATGCCGAAATAGCCGGCCAGTCCCGAAAAGAATCCGCCCGTCAGGAAAGCGAAGGGCACCCACGGGTTCTGCACCCCGGCGCCGTAGGCCAGATAGGCGAAAAACAGCGCCAGCACCACGAATACGATGGCGACGACCTTGTACTGCTGGCGCAGGTAGGCCATGGCGCCCCGGCGCACGTGCCCGGCGATCTCGCGCATGCGCGGCGTGCCTTCATCCTCGCGCTTCATCGCACGGTAAAACGCCCAAGCCAGCAGCAGGGCGATAACCGCGGCAGCGGGAATGAACCAGAAAATGGAAGGAATGTTCATTTCGATAGAATTTGGTTTTAAGTTGGTAAATCGGTTATTACTACAAATATAATAAAATTCCCGAAACGGCGTCCCCGCAAAGGGACCGTTCCGTAGCACAAAAAAATCCCCGGACAGCTGTCCGGGGATTCGAATACCGACAAATCGGATTACGAACCGAAGTTGTCGTAGAGGATATTTTCGGGCGGCACGCCGAGACTGTCAAGCATCTTCACCACCGAAGCGATCATCATCGGAGGTCCGCACATGAGATAGATGCAGTCCTCAGGCGCCTGATGGTTCTTCAGGTAATTCTCGTACAGCACGTTGTGGACGAAGCCCGGCGTGTACTTCACGCCTGCGGCGTCCGCTTCGGGATCGGGACGGTCGAGTGCCAGATTGAACGAGAAGTTGGGGAAATCCTTCTCGATGGCGTGGAACTCGTCGAGATAGGGAACCTCCTTCAGCGCACGCGCGCCGTACCAGAACGAAACGGGACGCTTGGTCTTCTCGGTCTTGAACAGGTGCATCAGGTGGCTGCGCATGGGCGCCATGCCGGCGCCGCCGCCGATGAAGATCAGCTCCTGCGTGTCGGGCAGGTCGTCCGGCAGGAAGAACTCGCCGTAAGGACCCGAAATCGTGATCTTGTCGCCCGGCTTGCGCGAGAAGACATACGACGAGCAGATACCCGGATTGACCTTCATGAAGCCGCCCGTCGCCTTGTCGAACGGCGGAGTGGCGATACGGATGTTGAGCATGATGATATTGCCCTCGGCCGGGTGGTTGGCCATCGAGTAGGCGCGGAACGTGTCTTCGGGGTTGGTCGTAACCAGATCCCACATCTTGAACTTGTCCCAGTCGGCGCGGTACTTCTCATCGACGTCCATGTCCGAGAACTTGATGGCGTCGTACTTCGGGATGTCGATCTGAATGTAACCGCCGCTGCGGAACTTGAGGTTCTCGCCTTCGGGCAGCTTCACGACGAACTCCTTGAGGAAGGTCGAAATGTTGCGGTTGGAGACGACCGTACACTCCCACTTCTTGACGCCGAGCACGGCTTCGGGGACCTTGATCCTGAGGTTTTCCTTCACCTTGACCTGACAGCCCAGACGCCAGTGGTCCTTGGCCAGCTTGCGCGAAATGAATCCGGTTTCGGTCGGCAGAATATCGCCGCCGCCTTCGAGCACCTGACATTTGCACATGCCGCACGAACCGCCGCCGCCGCAGGCCGAAGGCAGGAACACCTTGTTGTTGGCCAGCGTCGAAAGCAGCGTCGAGCCGCTCTCGGCGGTGATGACCTTCTCGCCGTCGTTGATGTCGATCGTCACTTCGCCCGACGAGGTCAGTTTAGCCTTTGCGAAGAGAAGCAGCCCCACCAAGAGGAGGGTTACAGCCAGAAAGGCAATGATTGCAACTATAATAGTCAATTCCATGTTTTCCGAATCTCTTTTAAGGTTAGAACTGAATACCGGAGAAGATCATGAAGGCGATACCCATCAGGCCGGTGATGATAAAGGCGATACCCGGCCCCTTGAGCGCCGCAGGAATCTGCGAGTAAGTCGTCTTCTCGCGGATCGCGGCCATCATCACGATAGCCAGCCACCAGCCCAGACCGGAGCCCAGACCGTAGACGATCGACTGCCAGAGCGACGTAAGCTCCAGCGCATCGACTTTCTGCTGCATGAAGAGCGAGCCGCCCATGATGGCGCAGTTCACGGCGATCAGCGGCAGGAAGATGCCCAGCTGGCTGTAAAGCGTCGGCGAGAACTTCTCGACGGCCATCTCCACCAGCTGCACGAAAGCCGCGATGGTGGCGATGAAGACGATGAAGGTCAGGAAGTCCAGATTGACGTCCGGAAGCCCGGCCCACGCGAGGGCGCCCGCCTTGAGTACGTATTCATACAGGAAGTAGTTCAGCGGCACGGTCATCACCATTACGAACGTAACGGCGGCGCCGAGGCCGAGGGCGGTTTTGACGCTCTTCGAAACGGCGATGTAGGAACACATGCCGAAGAAGAACGCGAAGACCATGTTGTCGATAAAGATCGACCGGATAAAGATATTCAATGATTCCATACGCTATTCTCCTATTTTTCCTGTAAATCCTTGTTGCGCGAACGGTGCACCCAGATGATGCAGCCCACGATGATCAGCGCCATCGGCGGGAAGAGCATCAGGCCGCAGTTGGAGTAGAAACCGCCCTCGGCGATATACCAGCTCTCAGGAACGATGCGGAAGCCCAGCAGCGAACCCGAACCGAAAAGCTCGCGGAAGAAAGCCACGATCACCAGAATCAGGCCGTAGCCCAGACCGTTGCCGATACCGTCGAGCAGTGACGCCCACGGCTTGTTGGCCAGCGCGAAGGCCTCGATGCGGCCCATGACGATACAGTTGGTGATGATAAGGCCCACGTAAACCGACAGCTGCTTGGAAACCTCGAAAACGTAGGCTTTAAGCACCTGATCGACCAGAATTACCAGCGCGGCGATAACCACCAGCTGTACGATGATGCGGATGCGCGAGGGCACGCCGTTGCGCAGCAGCGACATCACCAGATTCGAGAATCCCGTCACGACCGTCACGGACAAGGCCATGACGATGGCGGGTTTGAGCTGTACGGTGACGGCCAGCGCCGAGCAGATACCCAGAATCTGCACGATGACCGGGTTGTTCGCGGAGAACGGCCCCGTCAGGAACTTCATGTTCTTAGCCGAAAACAAAGGCTCTTTTTCGTTCTTACTCATTGTTTTCTACATTTTCTTCGTTAGACTCATCCCGCACGGGAGCAAATACGACCTGCTCGACCGCGGCCTTGCGCTTGGCTTCGAGCAGCGGCAGGTAGTGTTCCATGCTGTTGTAGAGCATCGCCGTCACGCCGTCCGAGGTCTTCGTACCGCCGGAAATGGCATCGACCTCATGTTCGGGGTCCTGAGCGCCGCCCTTGCGCAGTTTCACGGAGACGAACTCGTCGCCTTTGAAGATCTTCTTGCCGACGAACTGCGCCTGATATTTCGGCGTTGCGATCTCGGCGCCCAGACCGGGGGTCTCGCCCTTGTGGGCCATGATGATACCGGCCACGGTGTCCATATCCTTTTCGAGGGCGATATAGCCCCAGACGGGTCCCCAGAGGCCCATGCCGGTCACGGGAATCACCACGCGGCCGTCGGCGGCTTCGAATACGGGGAACTTGCCGTCGTCGAAAGCGCCCTGAAGGTCCTTCAGCAGCTCGAAGACATCCTCGCCTTCGAGCTCGTTGCCGTCGGCGTCGAGCACGTAGCCCTTGATGAAGGCGTCGTAATTCTCACCCTGCGCCGAGAGCGACGAAAGGATCGACTGCTTCTTCTCGTTCAGCTCGTTGGCGTACTGGCGCGACTGGAGCGAAAGTGCGGCCACGGCCAGCAGCGTCGCTACGATGACCACCATCACCGTCGAGTACATTATAATATATGCGTTGCCGTTCTTGTCGCTGAACAGCCCCTTTTTCTTCTCGTCCTTCAGTTCGACGAACGCCGAGGCGGGGGCCATGCAGACCGGGCATTTTTCGGGTGCGGCGTCTCCTTCGTGAATGTAGCCGCAAACGGTGCATTTGAATTTTTTCGTTGCCATATTCTCCCCTATTTTGCCAGTTTAACACGTTTCTTTCTGCGCGAGATGTTCGCCTCGACCACATAGTAGTCCACCAGCGGAGCCAGCGCATTCATGAAGAGGATCGATAGCATCATGCCTTCGGGATAGGCCGGATTGACCACGCGGATCAGCACGGCCAGCGCACCGGTCATCAGACCCACGATGTATTTGCCCTTATCGGTCTGCGCCGAGGTGACGGGATCGGTGGCCATGAAGACCGCACCGAAAGCGAAACCGCCGACGATCAGGTGCCACCATGCCGGATAGGTCGTCACGCCGAGCGCTTGGAAGAGATAGCCCATCGCCAGACCGCCGACGAATACCGAGACCATCGTGCGCCACGAAGCGACGCCCGTGAAGAGCAGGATCGCCGCGCCGATCAGGATCGCCAGCGTCGAAGTCTCGCCCACGCAGCCCGGAATGAAACCGAGGAAGGCGTCCATGGCCGAATAGCCCATCCGGCCCGTGGTGCTCAGGTTTTCGAGCGCCGTTGCGCCGGAGAAGCCGTCCACCACGCCCTCGCCGGAGGTCATGCCCGCGATCCACACCGTCGCGCCCGACATCGAGGGCGTATAGGCGAAGAAGGCGAAGGCGCGCGCCAGCAGCGCGGGATTGAAGACGTTCATGCCCGTACCGCCGAACACCTCCTTGCCGAAGACGACGGCGAAGGCGGTCGAGAGAGCCACCATCCAGAGCGGAATGTCCACCGGCATGATCATCGGGATCAGCAGACCCGACACCAAGAAGCCCTCGTTGACCTCGTGGCCGCGGAACTGGGCGAATGCGAACTCGATGCCCAGACCCACGACGTACGAAACGACGATCAGGGGGAGCACCTTGAGGAATCCGAACCAGAGCGAAGCCCAGAATTCGGGCTGCACGCCCTGCGAGAGGAAGTGCATGTAACCCGTGTTATAGAAACCGAACAGAAGCGCCGGCATCAGGGCGACGACCACCATGATCATCGTACGCTTCATGTCGTTGCAGTCGCGGATATGCGCGCCTTTGGAAGTCGTCGTGTCGGGTACGAACAGGAACGTTTCGAACGCATCGAACGTCGATTCCAAGAAGCCCAGCTTGCCACCCTTGGTGAACGTGGGCTTGAGCTTGTCTACTAAATTGCGTAATGCGCTCATCGTTAAGCCTCCTTAATCATTAAGTTAATACCGTCGCGGATGATCTGCTGAATCTCGATCTTCGAGGGATCGACGAACTCGCAAAGCGCGAAATCCTCTTCGACCACTTCGTAGATGCCGAGGTTTTCCATCTTGTCGATGTCGCCGGCGAGACACGCCTTGAGCAGGTACATCGGGTAGATGTCCATCGGCAGATACCGCTCGTAAAGGCCCGTCACCACGAACGGACGCTCGCCGCCGTTCATGTTGGTATCGAGATTGTACTCCTTCTTGGGGCAGAGCCACGAGAAGTAGGCGCGCGATACGGAGAATTTGTTGAAACGGGGCATCGCCCAGCCCAGCAGCTCGAACTTGTCGCCTTCGGGAATCACCGTCAGCTGGTTGGCATAGAAACCGATGAAGCCGTCGGCCGCGGTTTTCGTACCCGTGAGCACGTTGCCCGAAATGATGCGCACATGGTCGCCCTCCTTCTGAGGCTTCACGTTGCCCTTGAGGATCGAATCGACCTTGGCGCCCGCGATGATGCGGCAGTACTGCGGCTTTTCGATCTCCGAGCCGGCCACGGCGATGATCTTCGTCATATCGACGCGGCCCTCGTTGAACAGACGGCCGATGATCGCCAGATCCTGAATGTTGACCGTCCACACGACTTCGCCCTTGTTCACGGGGTCGATGTGGTGGATCTGCACGCCGACGTTGCCGACGGGGTGCTTGCCCGCGAAGGCATGCGTCTCGGCGCCCTTGAGCGCAGTCATCTGCCCCTCGGCCTTGGCGCGCACCGAAAGATGCACCTTGCCCGAAGTGAGTTTGCGCATTACGTCGATACCGGTCTGGAGGTTCTTCTGCTCGGCGCGCAGGACGTAGTTGTAGTCCGGAGCCAGCGGCGCGGAATCGAAGGCGGAGATGAAGACCGCTTTCGGCGTGTCGTTCGGGTCGGCGATAACGCCGTAGGGTCGCTGCACGATCATGGGCCAGAGACCCGACTTGAGCAGCAGCTCGACAATCTCCTCGCGGGAAGCCTTCTGCAGATCGGGCTTCGCGAACTCCTCGTAGCTCTGTACGGAGGCGGGCGTCACGGTCACGGAGAGAATCTTGCGCTTCTCGCCGCGGTTGACGGCCGCAACCGTACCGCTGACGGGCGACGTGAAGAGGATGCGCTCGCTGTACTTGTTGAAGAACAGCGGCGTACCGGCTTTCACCTCATCGCCCACCTTAACCAGCAACTTGGGAGTCACGCCCTCGAAATCGAGAGGCGAGAGGGCATACTCCGAAGCCAGCGGCGCGTCGGCCAGAGACTCCTGAGCCTTTCCCCGGAGATTGATGTCGAGACCCTTGCGTAGTGTAATGATTTTCGACATGGTTAAAGATTTTGATTGTTATGTTTGGATATATTTTGGGTTCGTCGTGCGTTGTTAGTGTGCTAACAGCCATAATTCGCGGGCGAAAATACGAATTTTTTCCGAGAATCCGGTATGCAATATCTATTATTTTTTAATTTACTTAAAATTCGTACATTTGTCGCGATGACCGATCGATTCGTCAACATACACACCCACCGCCCGACCGGCCGCGGCATCGAACTGCGGACAGCCGGAATTCATCCGTGGAATGCTGACAAAGAAGACGTTAGCACGATCGCGCCGTTGCTCGGCGAGGTGCAGGCCGTCGGCGAAACGGGACTCGATTTCGTACGCGGCGCCGACCGTGCGGTACAGCTGGCGGCGTTCAGGGCGCAGCTCGCGCTGGCGCGCGAACGGCGGCTGCCCGTGGTTCTGCACTGCGTCAGGGCTTTCGAGCCGGTCATGCGCGAACTGGACGCCTGCCGGCCCCGCGCAGTGATTTTTCACGGCTTCATCGGATCGCCCGAACAGGCCCGCCGGGCCGTCTTAAAAGGCTATTACCTCTCGTTCGGCCTGCGCGCCTTCGCATCGCCCAAAACGCTGGAATCCCTGCGCGAAATACCCCTCTCGCAGCTTTTTCTCGAAACCGACGACAGCGATGTCCCGATCGAAGAGATCTACGCGCGCGCCGCGAAAGTAAAAGGCGTCACGCCGGAGGAACTGCAACGGGCGACGCTGGAAAACTACGGACGGATATTTACGACCGGGCCGCAAGGGCAGGACAAGGCGGCCGGAACGCCGCCGCTCCCGGCCCGATAAAACGAACACAGCAATTGAAAATGAATACGGATAATTGGCTTGAACGCACCGAGCTGCTGCTCGGCAAAGAGAAACTCGATCTGCTCCGAAAGGCCCACGTACTGGTCGTCGGGCTGGGCGGCGTGGGAGCCTATGCCGCCGAGATGATCGTCCGGGCCGGCGTGGGCCGCATGACCATCGCCGATGCCGACGCCGTGGCGCCGAGCAACATCAACCGCCAGCTGGTCGCCCTCCACTCGACCGTCGGCCGCCAGAAAGCCGAAATTCTGGCCGAACGCCTGCGCGACATCAACCCGGAGATAGAACTCACGGTGGTCAGCCGCTATATCAAGGACGAGGAGACCGACCTGCTGCTCGACGCCGCGAAATACGACTACACAGTGGACGCCATCGACACCCTCTCGCCCAAACTGGCGCTGATAAAGGGTGCTTTGGACCGTTCGCTGCCGCTGGTCAGCTCGATGGGCGCAGGGGCCAAGACCGACCCGACGAAGATGGAGATCGCCGACATCTCCAAGACCCACCACTGTCCGCTGGCCCACATGCTGCGCAAGCGGCTCCACAAAATCGGCGTCCGCAGCGGTTTCAGGGCCGTCTACTCGCCCGAACCGATGCGCAAAGGGGCGCTGATCCTCTGCGAGGAGCAGAACAAGAAGTCGAACGTCGGCACCATATCCTACATCCCCGCGCTGTTCGGCATCGGCTGCGCGTCGGTCGTAATCCGCGGCCTGATCGGAGAAATGAACTAAAAACGCATATCCTTATGAAACCGAACATCGTATTTCTGGACGAGTACACACTCGGAGGCGCCGACCTCGGCCGGCTCCAAGCCTTGGGCGAATACAAGGGTTACGCCCGCACGACGCCGGAAGAGCTTCCCGACCGCTGCCGCGAAGCCGACGTGATAATCACCAACAAGGTGGTCCTGCGCCACGAAACGCTTCAGTCCCTGCCCCGGCTGCGGCTGATCTGCGTAGCCGCCACCGGCACCAACAACATCGACCTCGAAGCCGCGGCCGAGCTGGGGATCGAGGTAAAGAACGCCGCAGGCTACTCGACGCACTCCGTGGCCGAAACCACCCTCGGAGCGGCCATCGCACTGCGTCGCAACATCGTCTATTACGACCGTTACGTCAAGAGCGGCGCCTACTCCGCCGCCGGACAGCAGTTCCATTTCGCACTGCCCACCCACCAGCTCTACGGCTCGAAATGGGGCATCGTCGGACTCGGCGCCATCGGCCGCGAGGTAGCACGGCTGGCAGCGGCATTCGGCTGCGAAGTGTGCTACACCTCGACGTCGGGCGTCGTACGCGAAGAGCCTTACCCCGCGCTTCCGCTCACCGAACTGCTGGGCCGCTCCGACATCGTCTCGATCCACGCCCCGCTGAACGACCGCACCCGCGGACTGATCGGCGCGCCGGAACTGTCGGTCATGAAACGCTCGGCCCTCCTCATAAACGTCGCCCGCGGCGGCATCGTCGATGAAGCGGCGCTGGCCGAAGCACTCGACCGGGGTTCGATCGCCGGCGCGGCCCTCGACGTCTTCTCGCGCGAACCCTTCGCCGCCGACAGTCCGCTGCTCGGCATCCGCGAACCCGACCGCCTGCTGCTCTCGCCCCACAACGCATGGTCGCCCCGCGAAGCCGTGGACGTGCTGGTAGGATGCATCGAAGAGAATATCAAAACATTTTATCACATAGGATAATGACCGGGAGACCTCTGCTGACCCTTATCGTTCCCGCCTATAACGCCGCAAATTATCTCCCGAACTGTCTCGACGACCTGCTGGCCCAGACGTTCCGGGATTTCGAAGTGCTGGTGATGGACGACGGCTCCACCGACCGGACGGCCGACATCGGCGAGCAATACGCCAGACGCGATCCGCGCATCCGGGTCATGCGTCTGCCGCACGGCGGAGTCTCCGCGGCCCGGAACCGGGGACTGGAGCTGGCCGAAAGCCGTTACGTCGCATTCATGGACTGCGACGACCGGGTCGATCACCAATATCTGGCTGCATTTTTCCGCACCCCGCTGCCCGACGGCGACCTGCTGGTCAGCCAAGGCGTCGCCATCGAATACATCGCCCAAAACCGCACGGAGCTTTACGACTACCCCGACACCACCGGCACGCAAGGCGAGCTGGGGAAAATAATCGTCGAAAACCGCCTGCTGCGCGACGGATGGACCTACTGCAAACTGTTCTCCCTCCCGCTGATCCGCCGGGAAGCGCTCCGGTTCGACACCGGGCTCTCCATTTGCGAGGATCTCGTCTTCGTACTCGGATACCTGAGCCACGTCCGGCAGATCATTCTGCGTTCGGGTACCTATTACCATTATCAGGTCTGCCCCGACGGAACGTCGCTTTCGCAGCGGCGGCAGCCCGCCGCCGAAACATTTCGCGCCGGAGTGTCGATACTGGCCAAACAGCAGGCGCTGACCGAACGGTTCGGGATCACCGATCCCGAATATCTGGCCGAAGCCTATTCGGAACACGGACTGACAAACCTCGCAAGGTCGATCAGTACGACAGATGCGGCCGGCAACCGCGCTTTGCAGCGCGAAATCATCCGCAACCGGGAGCTGTTCAGGCAATATTTCGACGCCGATTCGATGCATCATCCCATCGTCGGAAAGAAAATCCTGTGGATGTACCTCACCCTTCCCGAATCGCTTCACCTGCTGCCCCATTGGATCGTCCGGTTCCGCCATTTCATCCGGAGAATCAAGGGACGGCCCATATATTACTGAAAAACAGTTTCAAAAACGATGGAAACGACCGACCGACGCCAAAAAGTCTTCGACTGGCTCGACAGCCACGGCATCGCCTACACGTGGTACGAACACCCCGAAGCCCCGACCATCGAAATCGCACGCCGATACTGGCGCGACGACGGCTCGAAGCACTGCAAGAACCTCTTTTTCCGCAACCACAAGGGCAACCGCCACTACCTCGTGGCGTTCGACTGCGAGCAGAACCTCGCCATCCACGACCTCGAACGCCGCCTGCGGCAGGGCAAGCTCTCGTTCGCATCGGAGCAGCGCATGGAGCGCTGGCTCGGACTGCGTCCCGGCTCGGTGTCGCCCTTCGGGCTGATCAACGACCCGGAGCGCCACGTACACCTGTTTCTGGACCGGAATCTGGAGAGATTCCCGGCCTATTCGTTCCACCCCAACGACAACCGCGCCACGGTGGTCGTCTCCCGCAGCGAGTTCCTGCGCTACCTCGCCGCCGTAGGCAATACATACGAATTCATCGAACTCTACTGACTCCGTCATGCGCAGCAGCGATCGCCGCAGACGAAAAACTTCCGGTCCGCGCCATCACCCAAGGCAGCCCCGGAGGTCCGCGGCGCGAAGCTTCTGCAGAAGGCGGTACGATTGCCGAAACAGCAGACGTTGTTCGGAGGAACCCACACCCGCACAAATTTCGTCCGGTTCCGCTCCACCATGCGCAGGAATTCATTATCTTTGACTATTGCAAAACCTAAAAAAAGAATCGGCATGAAGAAATTTACGCTCACCCTGCTCCTGATTTTCGGCACGGTTTCCGCGCTCTTCGCCCAGCAGAGCGTCCGGGAGGATATCTTCGCTTTTCTGAAGCGCGAAGGCTATGTCCCGACGTTCGACGAAGACAGGGACATTCTGTTCAAAGTACAGGGAATCAACTACTACGCCATCATAAAAGAAGTGGCGGACATGGATTACGCCTACGTGGAGGTATCGGCGAATTTCACTGCCGACGTCCCTTATGACAAACTGCTGGCGATTTCCAACGATCAGAACCGGGACAAATTCGTTTGCAAGTGTTCGGCGGAGCGAGACGGAGAGGACAACTGCTTCAAGGTCGCCATGGAATTCATCACAAACAACCGGACGAATACCGAATACCAGATGGCGCACGCCCTGCGTCTCCTACCCGGCTGGATCGAGAAGTTCAAGGAGGAGCTCGACTAAGAGCAGCGCGAAGCATCCGACCGGAAACCGTTCCGCACCCGGAACCGAATTCCGCCCCGAAACAAAAATCCCGCACTTTACGGTGCGGGATTTTTTGTGTCAGCAAGCGGGCTATTTCAGCTCCACGAGCGCCTTGCCGGTCATTTCGGCAGGCTGTTCGAGGCCCATCAGGCGGAGCACCGTGGGAGCCACGTCGGCCAAGATGCCGTCGTGCACCGACTTCACGCGGTCCGAAACGACCACGATGGGCACCGGATTGAGCGAGTGCGCCGTATTGGGCGTACCGTCGGCATTGACGGCATTGTCGGCATTGCCGTGGTCGGCGATCATCACGACCTCGTAACCGTTGGCCTTGGCCGCTTCGACGACCTTGGCGACGCATCCGTCTACGGCCTTTACCGCTTTGACGATGGCCTCGTAAACGCCCGTATGGCCCACCATGTCGCCGTTGGCGAAGTTCAGGCAGATGAAGTCGAACTTCCGCTCACCGAGCGCGGCGGCCAGCTTGTCAGCCACTTCCGGAGCGCTCATTTCGGGCTGGAGGTCGTACGTGGCGACCTTGGGCGACGCCACGAGGATACGCTCTTCGCCTTCGAACTCCGCTTCGCGGCCGCCGTTCAGGAAGAACGTGACGTGGGCGTATTTCTCGGTCTCGGCGATGCGCAGCTGCCGCAGGCCCAGCTTCGAGACGTACTCGCCGATGGTGTTGGGTACGTTCTCCTTGTCGAAGAGGATGTGCAGGCCCGTGAACTTGGCGTCATAGGGCGTCATGCAGCAGTAGTAGAGCGGCATGGTGTGCATCCCTTCGGCCGGCATGTCCTCCTGCGTCAGCACGACGGTCAGCTCCTTGGCGCGGTCGTTACGGTAGTTGAAAAAGATCACCACGTCGTTCGGGCGGATCATGCCGACGGGCTGTCCGTTCTCGTCGATGCGCACGAAAGGCTTGATGAACTCGTCCGTCACGCCCTCGTCATAGGACTTCTGGACGGCTTCGACCATGTCCGACGAACGTTCGCCGATGCCGTTGACCAGCGCGTCGTATGCGATCTTCACACGCTCCCAGCGCTTGTCGCGGTCCATGGCGTAATAACGGCCGATCACCGTAGCGATCCTGCCCGTCGTGGCGGCGAGGTGCTTTTCGAGGTCGGCGACGAAACCCTTGCCGCTGCGCGGGTCGGTGTCGCGGCCGTCCATAAAGCAATGCACGTAGGTATTGTCGAGGCCGTAGGCCGCCGAAATGTCGCACAACTTGAAGAGGTGCTCCAGCGACGAGTGTACGCCGCCGTCCGACACCAGCCCCATGAAGTGCATGTTCACACCGTTCTTTTTGGCGTATTCGAACGCCGCCTTCACCTCAGGATTCTCCATGATCGAGTTGTCGCGGCAGGCGCGGTTGATCTTCACGAGATCCTGATAAACCACGCGGCCGGCGCCGATATTGAGGTGTCCGACCTCCGAGTTGCCCATCTGTCCTTCGGGCAGGCCGACGTTCTCGCCGTCGGTGCGCAGCTGGGCGTGGGGATATTTCTCCGTCATGGCCGAGATATATTCGGGATGCACGGTCGAAATCACATCGGCCTTGTCGTGATGGCCGTTGCCCCAGCCGTCGAGGATCATCAATAATACCTTGTTATTCATAATCGTTTGTTTTTAGTAATTATCTCATCTGTTTCGCTCCGGCCCATGCCGTCGCACCGTTTGGCCTATGCACCGCCGATTCCGCACCCGGCAAATATCCGTCGCAGCGCGACCGGGAACCGTGTCGGAACCACCGCCAGACATTGCGACCGGGAATTCGCCGCCGGAAATTATCGCCGGAAAATCACAACCGCCCCGCCGCAAATTCATCAGCCGGCAACTTGCCAAAAGGCGGTTCGCCGCCGGAATCGGACGGCCTAATGCAGCTGCGCCATTATCAGCTCCACGGCCTTGTCGATGGCCGCCTGCAACCCGTCGGGGTTCTTGCCGCCGGCCGTGGCGAAGAACGCCTGACCGCCGCCGCCGCCCTGCATCAGTTTCGCAGCTTCGCGCACCACGGCTCCGGCATTTACGCCCTGCGCCGTGATCTCTTCGCCGAGCATCACCGTCAGCATCGGCTTGCCGTCGTTGACCGAACCCTGCACGAGCACCAGTTTCGGAGCACGCGCACGCAGACAATAGGCCAGATCCTTGACGAATTCGGGCGTACGGTCGGTCTGCGTGGCGATCAGCTGCACGCCGCGGCGTTCGGGCGTCGAGGCGATGATCTTATCGGCCCACTGCGCAACCTGCTCGCGGCGCATGGTCTCGACCTCCTTCGACAGCGCTTCGTTGCTTTCGAACATCTTCTTGACGGCCTGCAGCACCTGCGGGTTATGCAGATAGTCGCTGATGTCGCGCATCGTATCCTCGGCGGCATAGATGATCTGCTCGGCGCGCTCGCCCGTCACGGCCTCGATACGGCGCACGCCGGCCGAAATGGCGCTTTCGTTCAGGATCTTGAAGAAGCCGATGTTGCCCGTGGCGCTGGTATGCGTACCGCCGCACAACTCGACCGACGAGCCGAAGCGGACCATGCGCACCTTGTCGCCGTACTTCTCGCCGAAGAGCATCATCGCACCGCATTTCTCAGCCTCCTCCTTGGTGGCTTCGCGGTTCTCTTCGAACGGATAGTTGGCCCGCACGGCGCGGTTTACAAGCATCTCGACCTCGCGCAGCTCCTGCGGGGTCATTTTCTGGAAATGAGAGAAGTCGAAACGCAGGATTTCGGGCGTCACCATCGAACCTTTCTGCTCGACATGCTGTCCGAGGACCTTGCGCAGCGCCTCGTGCATGAGGTGCGTGGCCGTATGGTTGTTGGCCGCGGACTGACGCTTCGCGGCGTCCACGACGGCCGTGAACCCGGCCGCGGGATTTTCGGGCAGCTCCCTGACGATATGGATAATCAGTCCGTTTTCCTTCTCGGTGGCCACGACCGCGATGCGCTCGTCGGCGTTCTCGATATAGCCGATGTCGCCGATCTGACCGCCCGAATTGCCGTAGAACGGCGTGCGGTCGAAGACCAGCTGGTAAGAGGTCTTGCCTTTGGAGGTCACGCGGCGGTAGCGGGCGATCCGGACCTGCTCGGTCAGCGTATCGTACCCCGTGAAGAGGCTCTCCCTGATGGGGAACAGCTCCACCCAGTCGTCGGTATCGACGGCCGCAGCGTTGCGCGAACGCTCCTTCTGGGCCTGCAGTTCGGTTTCGAAGGCCGCGAGGTCCACGCCGACGCCCTGCTCGCGGGCGATCAGCTCCGTCAGGTCGATCGGGAAGCCGAACGTATCGTAGAGTTCGAAGGCGTCCTTGCCCGAAATCAGCTCCCGGCCCTCGCCCTTGGTCTTTTCGATCACGCCGTCCAGCAGGTTGATGCCCGTGGCCAGCGTACGCAGGAACGAAGCCTCCTCCTCCTCGATCACCTTTTCGATCAGCGACTGCTGGGCCTTCAGTTCGGGGAACTGCTCCCCCATCTGCTCCACCAGTCCGGGAACGAGCTTGCAGATCGTCGGCTCCGTAAAGCCGAGGTAGGTATAGCCGTAACGCACGGCGCGGCGCAGGATGCGGCGGATGACGTAACCGGCCTTGACGTTCGACGGCAGCTGGCCGTCGGCGATCGAAAAGGCGATGGCGCGCAGGTGGTCGGCGATGACGCGCATCGCCACGTCGCACTTGGCGTCGGCGCCGTAAACCTTGCCCGACAGCTGCGAAATACGCTGGATCGTAGGCTGGAAGACATCGGTGTCGTAATTGGACTTCTTGCCCTGCAGAATCATGCACAGACGCTCGAAGCCCATGCCCGTATCGACGTTGCGGGCCGGCAGCGGCTCCAGCGAGCCGTTGGCCTTGCGGTTGAACTGCATGAAGACGAGGTTCCAGATCTCGATCACCTGCGGATGGCCCGCATTGACCATCTCGCGGCCCGGCTTGGCGGCGATCTCCGCCTCGTCGCGCAGGTCGAAATGAATCTCCGAGCAGGGACCGCAGGGACCCGTCTCGCCCATCTCCCAGAAGTTGTCGTGCTTGTTGCCGCGGATGATGTGGTCTTCGGGCAGGAATTGCTTCCAGTAGTCGTAAGCCTCCTGATCGAAGGGCACGCCGTCCTCCTCCGAGCCTTCGAAAACCGTGGCGTACATGCGGTCGGCCGGCAGTTTGTAGACGCCGCCCAGCAGCTCCCACGCCCACTCGATCGCCTCCTTCTTGAAGTAGTCGCCGTAAGACCAGTTGCCCAGCATCTCGAACATCGTGTGGTGATAGGTGTCGTGGCCCACCTCTTCGAGGTCGTTGTGCTTGCCCGACACGCGCAGGCACTTCTGGGTATCGGCCGCACGCGGATATTTGCGGGGCGCGTTGCCCAGAAAGATGTCCTTGAACTGGTTCATGCCCGCATTGGTGAACATCAGCGTGGGGTCGCCCTTCACGACCATCGGCGCCGAAGGCACGATCACATGGCCCTTGCTCTCGAAGAAGTCGAGAAAGGCGCGGCGAATTTTATTCGATTCCATATATAAGATTTTATCCGATTCTTTCGTTTGTGATTTCGGGTTGCAAAATTACACAATTAAAGTTAAATTTGCATCCTATTAACAGGAGTTTTTTCCACGATGGGGCAAAAAGGGCAAAGATCGGATACACACACGCTGACGCACGAGGCGCAGACACTGACGCGCGACGTGGTCACCGCCCCGTTCCGCCTGCGCACCTACCGTCTGATCCGCAAGATACTCATCGGCTTCATTCTCGTCTCGATCGCCAACGTACTCTTCTCCTACTTCTTCTACACCCCGAAGATGTACCGCATCATCCGCGAGAACCGCGATCTGGTGATCAAATACCGCATCCTGCAGGACCGCATCCGCACGGCGCAGCGCCACGTGGACGAAATACGCCACCGCGACAACTACGTCTACCGTTCGCTCTTCTCGACCGACACGATGTCGATCGAAGGCGTCTGGCAGCCCTACCCCGACACCAAATACGCCGCGCTGCTCGACGACGACTACGCCCCGCTGATGGTCGGCACGTGGCGGCAGCTCGACGCGCTGGCCCGCACGCTCTACCTCGAATCGGTGTCGTTCGACGAACTGCAGGCCTTCTCGCAGGACAAGGAGAAGATGTCGGCGGCGGTTCCGGCCATCTGGCCCATCGACCGTTCGGCGCTGCACAACAACCACATCGGCGCATTTTCGCCGCGCCGCTACCACCCCGTACTCCACCGCGTGCAGGCCCACACGGGCGTCGATTTCGGCTGCGACCGGGGTACGCCGGTATACGCCACCGGCGACGGCGAGGTTGAACTGGCCGTCGGCAGCGGCTACAACGGCGGCTACGGCTATCAGGTGCTCGTAAACCACGGTTTCGGCTACAAGACCCGCTACGCCCACCTGAGCAAGGTGCTGGTCAAACCGGGCGAACGCGTGACCCGCGGTCAGGTGATCGCCGAAACGGGCAACACGGGACGCTCGACGGGGCCCCACCTCCACTACGAAGTGATTCACAAGGGTACGCCCGTGAATCCGGTCAACTATTTCAACCGCGACATGACCGCCGCCGAATACGACGACCTGATGGCGCGGATGCGTGAAACCAATTTCGAAATGTAACGTATGGCCGGAAAAAAGGACCTGATACGGCTTCGCAAGCGTAAGCGCCGCAAACAGAACATCATACGCGCCACGATCCATTTCTTCGTATGGGCGGGCGTCGCCGTGCTCTACTACATCGGTTTCTCGGTGTTCTTCGACACGCCCGTCGAGTACGAGCTCAAGCACTCGACCGACCGCCTGCGCCGCGAATACACGGCCCTCGTCCAGCGATACGACACGCTGACGACGGTGATGCGCAACCTCTCGGAGCGCGACCGCAACGTCTTCCGCATCCTCTTCGAGTCGGACCCCTACGACTTCGACTCGGAGTACGAGCGCAAGCAGGCCGCCACCTACGAAAACATCTTCAACCGTTCGTCGCGCCGTCTCAAACGCGAGCTGCGCGAACGCGTGGCCGAAATGGAGACGCGGCTCGACGAGCTGAACGACACCTACCTCGACCTGCAGGCGCGCATCGACTCGGCCGGCAGCCGGTGCGACAACATCCCGTCGATCCAGCCCGTGATCAACAAGCAGCTGACGCTGCTCACGGCTTCGTACGGCATGCGCATCCACCCCTTCTACAAGACGCTGCAATCGCATCAGGGCGTGGACTACACCATTCCCGAAGGGTCGCGCGTCTTCGCCACGGCCGACGGAACGGTGCGCGAGGTGGCCCAGCGCAACTCGACGTCGGGACAGACCGTCGTCATCGACCACGGCAACGGCTACGAGACTTCGTACAACCACCTCTCGAAGATCAACGTCCGCAAGGGCCAGCAGGTGCGCCGCGGCGACATCATCGCCCTTTCGGGCGACACGGGCCTTTCGCTGGCGCCCCACCTCCATTACGAAGTCCGCTACAACGGCATGCGCGTGGACCCGATCCACTACTTCTTCATGGAGCTTTCGCCCACCGAATACCAGCGTCTGATGCGCATCGCCCAGTCGGGCATGCAGTCGTTCGATTGACAGCCTGCACCGAAACTCAAAAAACCGCGCCTTCTGCGGCGTTCCCTATTTTCCGCCACGACATGACACACCCCGGCTCCGAAATAAAACTGATCCTTCTGGATTTCGACGGCACGCTGGCCGACACCCGGCGTGCCAACACGCTCGCCTATGTCGCCACGCTGCGCGAAGCGGGTTATACGCTCACCGAAGAGGAGTATGCGGCCCGCTATTTCGGCATGCGGTGCGACGAGTTCCTGACCCGGATCGGCATCGCCGACCCGGCCGAACGCGAACGGCTGCGGCTGCGCAAGATCGCGCTCTACCCCACGTTTTTCGACACCGTGCGGCTCAATAGGCCGTTATGGGATTTCTGCCGGCAGTTCCGTGCGCAGGGCGGCCGCGTGTGGATCGTCTCGACGGGCAGCCGCGCCAATATCGACAACGCCATGCGGCATCTGGGAATCGCCGGACCGCAAGCCGTCCGGCGTCTCGAAACGCCGGACGAAGACACGTCACGCAAAGGAGAGAGACTGCCGGAGGAAAACGCGGTGGACGGGATTCTTTCGGGCGCCGACGTCGCGCGCAGCAAACCCGCCCCGGACTGTTTTCTGGAAGCCATGCGCCGCGAGGGCTGCACGCCGCGCGAGACCCTGATTTTCGAGGATTCCGAGATCGGTCTCGAAGCGGCCCGCCGCAGCGGAGCGTCGTATTTCAGGGTGAAACTCTGAGCCGTCTCAGCCCCGTTTGCAGATTATCCGGAAATCGCAGAACTTGCACGTATCGGCGTCCTCGCACTGGCGGAACGGCACCGCAGGGTCGTACATTTCGGCCAGCTGCGCACGCAGCAGCTCCTCGAAACGTTCGCGGTAAAGCGTATAGCGCGCCCCCCTGACGCCCAGCTGCTTGTCGTCCAGCTGCGGCGAATAGTCGGGGCGGTTCATGCTGCGGACGTAGTAGAGCGCGGGTTCGGCGTCGCAGCCCCGCGTATGGTGCAGGATCATCGAATAGAGCAGCGTCTGCAGGATATTGGACAGCCGCTGTTTGCCGGTTCCGGTGAAAAGGCTCTCCACGCCGTCGAACTCCAGATGCGGCGCCCCGGTCTTGTAGTCCACGACCCGCAGCGCGCCGTCGCCGAGCATGTCGATACGGTCGGCGATGCCCCCGAACTTCATCTCCAGCTCGCGCTCCCCGGCGCGGAACGGGAAGGAATAAGCCACCCGCTCCTCCAGTCCCGACACGGCGAACGCATCGTGCGCCGCATCGTAAGGCATCACCCCGCCACGCAGATAACGCGTGACGATATCCTTCACCAGCAGCAGGTTGCCCGTATAATCTTCGGCCGAAGCGCGTTCGTCCTGCAAATAATTTTCGTTGATCGCCCGCTCGACCGCCGCGGCGACCTCGCCCGAACGGATCATCGCCCGCAGGGTCTGGCCGGGATGCTCCTCGCCCACGATCCGGGCGTAGAGCGTCTGCACGGCGGCGTGAAGGATCGTGCCGAACATCGGCGCATCGACCTCCTCCGAAATCTCGTCGTCGGCTTCGAGCCGGGCCACGGAGTGGAAATAGAAGCGCAGCGGGCAGGCCACGTAGCGGAAAAACGCCGTCGGCGAAAGCGCGGCGGGACTTTCGGCATCGACGAAGCGTTCCAGCCGCCGCATCACCTCCCCGTCCTTCGCCACCTCGATCGGAGCCGTCTCGGCGAGGTTCACGTCCACCCCCACCTCGATCTTGCGCACGTCGAAGCCGCTCTCGTAATCCAGCTGGTAGATATAGCGGCTCGGCTCGCCCGTCGATTTGTCGTCGGCATGCGAACAGTAGAGCATATGCACGCTCTTCGCGCGCTGGATCAGGCGGTAGAAATAGTAGGCATAGACCCCTTCGTGGTGTTCCGGCGTGGGCAGTTCGTAGGCCGCACGCAGGTTGTAGGGAATGAACGACGACTGCGCGACGTGGTTGCCCGGAAAATTGTCGTCGTTCATCGAGAGAAGGATGACGTTCTCGAAATCGACATTGCGGGTCTCCAGAATACCCATGATCTGAATCCCCTCCAGCGGTTCGCCCTCGAAGGGGATGCGCAGCGTCTGCAAATGGCGGCGCAGCAGCGAGGTATACACCTCGGTCGCAAGCTCGATGTCGCATTCGTCGAGCGAGTTGCGCAGTTTGGTCACCTGCTCGGCGATGACGGCCAGAAATTCGACCCGCTGTCTGGCGTCGTCGCCCTCGTAGGGCTGGCGCGCCACGGCGGCGATCACGCCCAGCAGGTAATCGGACAGCTCGCGCCACTCCGCCGCGGGCGAAAAGATCCGTTTCAGCAGTTCGTTGCGGCCCAGCCATGCGGCATCGACCGAAATCCGCCGGTCGCGGACGATCTCCTCGTGCATCGTGCGGGTCAGCGCGGCGTCGCACTCGGCGACATAGGGATGCGCCAAAATACCCGCCACGTCGGCATGGTAGAAGGTCCAGCCGCCGCCCTTTTTGCGGCGGTGGTTCTGCAGCTCCACAAGGCGTTCGACGAAGGTGTAGGCAAGGCTCTGCCGCAGGGGAAAACCCATCGTGACGTTCACACGGCCTATATCGGCGGGCAGGGCGTACAGCAGCGGCAGCAGCAGGTTTTCGTCGGTCAGCACCACGGCGGTCTCCTTGCCCAAGGCGGGCTTCAGCCCGGCGGCGACTTCGGGGTCCTCCTGCGCGCGGCGGCGTGCGAGGTCCGCGAGAATCGCCGCGGCGTATTTGCACTGCACGGCGTTCGACACGGCGGCCACGGAGACGACCTCCTTTTCGCCCCGCATGTTGTCGTGCGCGAATTCGGTCCGGGGCGGAAACAGCGCGACGTTCGAGCGCACGAACATCCCGGCCTCCTGTTCGGGGTTGTCCTTATAATAAGCGTCGTAATCCCAGTAGAAATCGGTTTCGGCGGCAACAGCAAGGAATTTGAAGAGCTGCTTTTCGCACTCCGACAGGGCGTTGAATCCCGCCACTACATACCTCCGCGGTTCGGGAAAGGCGAACGCGCCTTCGGCGATGCGGTCGGCGGCGGCCCGCTGGACCATGCCGTTGTAGGCGATGCCGAGCGACACGAGCCGCCGGCGGAATTTGCGGTAAACGGGGCCGAGCGTCTTCCAGATCGCCAGAAAGCGGCGTTTCTCCTCCGAAAGATCGGCCTCCTCGCCCAGCGAAGACCAGAACGACAGAATCTGCAGCTGGGCGGGCGTCAGGTAGGAGATGTCGGCTTCGATCTCCTTTATTTCGGAGATGTTGCGGAAGAGCATCTGCGCGTCAATCCGGTACTTGTCGATCGTGTCGAAGTCCGTGAGGAGCATGTCGCCCCAGAAATAGAACTTGTCGAACGGCTCGGTGTGGAATTCCGAATAGACCTTATAGAGTTCGGTGATGAGCCGCACGCGGTCGCCCGCATGCAGGCCCGATATTTCGCTCATCAGGTCGTCAACGGTCACCCACTCCGGCTGCCACATGGGCCGCCCGGCGATGCGCGTCAGGGCATCGACGAAAAACAGCCGCGCACGCCGCGACGGAAAGAGCACGGCCCTCTCGGACAGTCCCTCGCCGTATCGGGCATACAGGTCCCCGGCGACCTCTTCCAGAAATCCTTTCATAGCCGCCCTACAGTGTTTTCAGTCCCGTAAAACAATGGCATCCCCACCGGCCCCCGCCGAATCGTCTCCGTATCCCGGCAGGTGCGCCGGTTACACCGGCAAAGCCAGACAGCTCCGCCGTCCGCCGCAGGAATACCCGTTCCACCCCGCCCGGAGAAGCCGGCAGGCCCCGCCGCAGGAGCGCTCCGGCGGACCGATATGCGAAAACCCTTCATCCGCTACTCCACGCGGTTGATTTCGCCGCCCATGAACTTCGCGCCGCCGCGTACGATCTTAGGATCGCCCTTGTAGCTGATCCGCGCATTGGTCGTCGTCTTGCCCACGAAACGGTCGGTGATCCACAACGACACCTCGGCCTTGCTCTGGGCATTGACCTCGGCCGACATCACCTCCAGATCGGATGCGGCCACCTTGCCCGTCGACACATACAGCGACAGGTAACGCACCGAACCCGAAAGGTTCGCCGTGCTGTATCCCGTCTGCTCCATCTTGAGGTCCTTGACCTCCAGCTTCGCCGTCAGCGAAGCCTTGCGGTTGACCGTCACGTCGAGCACCGCGGCGGCGAGCGTCCCCTCGAACGTCGCGGCCGCACCTGACAGCGAAACGGCCCGCAGCGCGTTGTAATAGACCGTCACCTCGGTGCGTTCGGGACGGCGCGAATCGGGCTTCTCGCTGATGCGCAGGGTCTTGTCCTTGACCTCGGCGCGGAACTTGGTGGTATAGGAGCCTTTGGTGTCGTATACGATTTTCGGGGCCTCGGTGTCGGGAACCCGGACGAATTTGACGTCCAGATCGGCATCGACCGCAACCGCCTCGAAGGTGGGCAGCCACTCGTTGCGCTCTCCGGCGCCCGCAGCGCCCGTTTCCTGCGCATAACCCGATGCGGCCAAAACCAGCATCACCGCGCTCAGAATCATCTTCTTCATACTTTTCGGTTTTAATACGTCGCTAATTTACGAAATTATTGCAAACCCCGGTTTGCCGTTCGGGATTTGTTTTGTACTTTTACTACCTAAAACGACATTTCGGACAGTGAGAGCGAAAATTCTGAACGCGAGCGCCGGATCGGGCAAGACCTACCAGTTGGCATACAAATACGTGCGCGACGTGGTCGAACAGCCCTCCATCTACCGCCACATCCTCGCCGTGACCTTCACCAACAAGGCCACCGAGGAGATGAAGTCGCGCATCCTCAAGGAGATACACCTGCTGGCTTCGGGCGGCGAAAGCTCCTACCTCGAAAACCTCTGCCGCGAACTGGACATGGACGCCGCCACGGTGCGCAGGCGGGCCGCGGAGGTGCGTTCGAAAATCCTGCACGACTACTCGCGCTTCACGGTGCTGACCATCGACACCTTTTTCCAGCGCATCCTGCGCGCCTTCATCAAGGAGCTGGGCATCGACCTCAATTACAACGTCGAGATCGAGACCGCCTCGGTGCTGACCAAGAGCGCCGACACGCTCATCGAGCAGATAACCACCGACCGCGACCTGCAGCGCTGGCTCACGGACTTCGTGCAGGAGCGCATCGACGAGGGCAAGAAGTGGGACGTCCGCGACGGCATCCTGACGCTCGGCGGCGAACTGTTCAAGGAGAAGAACAAGGAGGCCCTATCCCTCGCCCGCTCGCGCGAGGAGCTGGGCCGCATCGTCGGCGAAGCGACGGCGCGCGCCGCGGCGACCAAACAGCAGATGCGGGAGCGTGCGGCCGAGGCCGTACGGATCATGGCCGATGCGGGCGTCGGCCCGGCGGACTTCACGGGCAAGAGCCGCAGTTTCGCCCACTATTTCCTCACGGTCGCGGCCGGAGAGCTGAAACCCTACACCGCCACGGTCGGCAAAATGAGCCTGACGACCGAAGGCTGGGCGCCCAAGGGATCGCCCGCCGCGCCGCTCGCCGCCCGGCTGCAACCCCTGCTGCGCGAAATGTGCGATCTGTACGACGCCAACGTCCGCTCGTGGAACACCTGCGACCTGCTGCGCGAGAACTACCGCAGCTTCGCGCTGCTGTCGGACCTCTACGCCAAAGTGCAGCAGTTGTGCGACGAGCAGAACATGATGCTCCTCTCGGAGACCAAATACATCCTCTCGGAATTCATCGGCCACAACGACGCGCCGTTCATCTACGAGAAGGTCGGCAACCGCTTCGAACACTTCATGATCGACGAGTTTCAGGATACCTCCGTCAAGGAGTGGGAGAACTTCCTGCCCCTGCTGCAAAACGCCATGTCGCAGAGCGAGGCGACCTCGGTGCTGATCGTGGGCGACATCAAGCAGTCGATCTACCGCTGGCGGGGCGGCGACTGGAAAATCCTCCACTCGCAGGCACAGGCGCAGCTCGACCCGGCCAGCACCGAGGTGGAGATACTCAGGGAGAATTACCGCAGCCTGCCCGCCGTGGTGGAGTTCAACAACGAGATCATCGGCCGCGTGGTCGAGACCGACAACCGGGCGCTGAACGAGACGCTCGACGAAGCGGCCGCAAAGGGCGGCATCGACCCCGCGGCGGCGGCCGCACTGCACGACACCCTGCGCGACGCCTACCGCGGACACGCGCAGACACCCCGCCGCCGGAGCGACCGGCCGGGCTACGTCTCGGTCTCGACCTTCGCCGAGCAGCCGCCCGTCGTGGAGCGCATCTGCGAGGTGCTGGACAAGGGATTCCGGCCGCGCGACATCATGATACTGGTGCGCGGGGCCACCGACGGCGCCAAGGTCGCCGCCGAGCTGCTCGACTTCAAACGCCGCAACACCGATCCCCGCTACCGTTTCGACGTGATGACGCAGGAGGCGCTGATCGTGGGCAACGCCCCCGTCAGTTCGTTCATCGCCGCGTCCCTGCGGCTGTCGCTCAACCCCGACGACTCGCTGAGCCGCGCCGTCTACAACCACTACCTCGGCCGCGGCTTCGCCCGCCCGCTGTCCGACGACGAACGGACGTTCTTCCGCTCGATCCGCCTGCTGTCGCCCGAAGAGGCGTTCGAACGCATCGTCATGCGGCACGGTCTGCAGGACGACAAACAGCAGACGGCCTACCTGCAGGCGATCCACGAACAGATCATCGGCTTCTGTTCCAGCAAGATCGCCGACATCGCGCTGTTCCTCGACTGGTGGGAGCAGCAGGGACAGAACCGTTCGCTGAGCGTCGAGGAGAGCGAAACGACCGTCGAGATCACCACGATACACAAGGCCAAGGGACTCGAAAAGCGCGTGGTGCTGATCCCCTACTGCTCGTGGCAGCTGGACCCCAAGTCGGGCGGCAACGTGACCAACATCGTCTGGGCCGAGGCGCACGGCGACGCCGAAGCCGTGGGACGCTTTCCGGTGAAATACAAGAAGTCGATGGCCGAATCGGGATTCTCGGCGGAGTACTACCGGGAACTGGTCTACTCGCACGTCGACAACGTCAATCTGCTGTACGTGGCGCTGACGCGCGCCGCCGAATCGCTGCATGTCTTCATCCCGCAGAAAGGCGGCAAAACCGTCGGCGGACTGCTCCTCCAAAGCATCCTCACCGACGGCGACAAAGCCCTCGCGGGCAGCGCCGAAGGGCGTTACACCGTCACCGAAACGGGCGAGCGGTTCGAATTCGGCCAGTTCCGCGGCCCGGTCGCCGACGGCGGCAAAACGTCCGGCGCCGAGCACGTCGTGCTGGAAAACTACCCCACGGCACGCGCCGACCTGCGCCTGCGGCTCCCCTCGCAGCGTTATTTCGAGCAGGAGGAAGAGGTGGAACTCTCGCCCCGCAATTTCGGCATCCTGATGCACAAGGCCTTCGAAAACGCCGACGACGAGGAGCAGATACGCCTCGCCGTGGAGCGGATGCAGGCCGACGGCACGCTTTCCGCCGCCGAAGCCGCCGCCCTGCGGCGGATGATCGCCCGCGCGCTGGCACACCCCGCGGCCCGCGAATGGTTCGCCGGGGGCTGGGAGCGCGTGCGCAACGAAAACGAAATCATCATTCCCGGCGGCTCCTCCGCGCGGCGTCCCGACCGCGTAATGATCCGCGGCACGCGGGCCGTGGTCGTGGACTACAAGTTCGGCGGCCGCGAACCCGAACGCTACCGCCGTCAGGTGCGCGAATACCTCGCCCTGCTGCGGCAGATGGGCTACACCGAAACCGAGGGGTATTTGTGGTACGTGAAACTGGGAAGAATCGAAAAGGTGGAGGAATGACATGAACGAAATCATCGGCATCATACCGCACAAATTCCGCCGCAGGGGCTTCGGCGTGGCCTGCACGCTGCTGCTGCGCGCAGGGCTGAACTTCCTCGGACTGGCCGTGCTGCTGCCCGTGCTGGCGCTGGCGCTCGACGCCCGGAGTCTCGACGGCGGCGGGCAGCTGGCCCGCATCTACACGGCGCTGGGCTTCACGTCGCCGCGCAGTTTCGCGCTGACGGTCTGCGCCGCCGTGGTGGCCGTTATCGTCCTCAAATGCCTGACAAATCTCTGGCTGGCGCGCATCGAGCGCAACTACATCTACGACCTCTACCGCACCCTTTCGCGGCGGCTCTACGTCACCTACCACGACCGGGGACTGCCGTTCGTCAAGTCGTCGAACTCGGCCGTGCTGGCCCGCAACGTCAATGTCGTCTGTCTGGCCTTCACGGCCGGCGTGCTGAAACCCGCCGCCGCCATCGCCGCCGAAGCGCTGCTGCTGGCGCTGCTTTTCGGGGCGCTGCTCTGGTACGCGCCCGTTGCGGCGGTTCTGACCGTTGCGGTCTTCCTGCCTTCGATCTGGATCTATTACGGCTTGGTGCGCAACCGCATCAACCGCTACGGCGAGCTGGAAAACAAGGCCCAGCGCGAAAAGGCGCGGCTCGTGGCCGAAACCTTCCGCGGCTATGCCGACATCGAGATCAACAACGCCTTCCCGATGATGCTCCGTTCGTTCGACCGGGCGATGGATCAGGTGATTCGCACGCGCCTGCGCGAAACGGCGATCGGCATGCTTCCGCAGGCCTTTACCGAAATCGGGCTGGCGCTGGGCATGGCCCTGCTGGTCGCGCTGAGTCTGGGCGCGGAAGAAGGACGCGCACAGCTGCTTTTCGGCGTCTTCGCCGTAGCCGCGCTGCGCCTGATGCCTTCGGTGCGCAGCATCATGGCGGGCTGGACCTCGATCAAGTACAACCGCTACACGATCGCCGTCCTGCGCGACGCAACGGCCGGGGACGAACCTTCCTCCGCATCGCCGGACACGCTCTCCGGAGCCGCCGAGAGAGCCGGGAAAGGCCCCCATACCGATGCCGCCGCTATCCCGCCGTCGGAATACTCCGCGGCGGAGAGCGGCGAGACCGCCCGCGGCAGGCGAACGGCTCCGGACAAACGAACCGCATCCGGCAGACAAACGGCTCCTTACGGCCAAACAGCCCCGGCCAAACAGCCCTGCACCGCAAAATCAACGAAATCCGTTTCGGCCGGCGACACATCCAGAGCATGCGCGTCCGAAATACTGTCTTTCGAACATGAAATCGCCGTCCGCAACCTCGGCTTCCGCTTCGCGGACGACGGTCACGAGCTTTTCCGCGGCCTTACGCTCTCGATCCGCAAGGGCGAACGCATCGGCATCCGCGGCGCATCGGGCGCAGGGAAAACGACGCTTTTCAACCTGCTGCTGGGACTTTACGAACCGACCGGGGGCGAAATAACGATCGACGGCACGCCCCTCACCGCCGCCAACCGCCGCGCATGGCAAAACCGCATCGGCTACGTCTCGCAAAACCTTTTCATCGCCGACGGAAGCTTCGCGGCCAACGTCGCGCTGGGCGTTCCCGACGACGAAATCGACCGCGGCCGCGTAGCCGAAGCGCTGGAAGCCGCCCGGCTCGGAGAGTTCGTCGCGGGACTTTCCAAAGGCATGGACACCCATGTCGGCGAATGCGGCTGCCGCCTTTCGGGCGGACAGCGCCAGCGCATCGGCATCGCCCGCGCGCTCTACCGTCGGGCCGACGTGCTCTTCTTCGACGAGGCGACCTCGGCGCTCGACAGCCGCACCGAGGAGGAGATCAACCGTTCGGTCGCCGAGCTGGCGGCGCGCGACAAGGGGCTGACGCTGGTGGTTATCGCCCACCGCGAAAGCTCGCTCGAATACTGCACCCGAATCATCACAATAGGAGAATAATTATGGAATACATCATAGCAGGCATACGCATCGCCGTCCCGCAGGAATTCACCGCAGGGTCTTTCGGCACGGCGCTGGCGCCCTTCGCCGCCGCAGACGAAGGCCCGGCCGACCTGAGCGTCGAAACCCGCGGCGAAATCCGCCAAGCGGACGGCTACCGCGAACTCGACGAATTCGACTTCGCCGATGCCGACGCCGACTGCCGTTTCGGCCGCGACTCGGAAGGTTACCTGCTCACCATGACGCCGCGCGACGGCTGCGCCGCCGCCCGTTTCCGCAAGGCGTTCGGCGCACCGCTCGTCACGACCGACGTCACACTGCGGCACAACCCGGCGCTGTTCCGCTTCGGATTATGGTCGATGTTCAACATCGCCGCCGTGGCGCGGCAGGCCATAGCCATCCATTCGTCGGTCATCAGCCTGAACGGCGGGGCCGTGCTGTTCCTCGGCGAATCGGGCACCGGCAAAAGCACCCACACCCGTCTGTGGCGTGAACATATCCCCGGCGCGGAGCTGCTCAACGACGACAGTCCGATCGTCCGCATCGTGCAGACCGCAGATGCAGACCCGATTTGCGGAGCCGTCCAAAATCCGGCGAACGCCCCCGCAGCTGCGGCTGAAACTCCGGACGCAAGCGCAGCGACAACCGGCGCCCCAAAACCGCAGGCCATGGTCTTCGGTGCGCCGTGGAGCGGGAAAACGCCCTGCTACCGCAACGTATGCCAGCCGATCCGGGCCATCGTACGGCTGTCACAGGCTCCGCACAACCGGATTCGCCGCCTGCGGGCAATCGAGGCCATCGGCGCGCTGCTGCCCTCGTGCCCGCCGTCGTTCGCCCACGACGAAACGCTGGAAGACGCCGTATGCGCAACCGTCTCGGCCGTGGTGGCGCAGGTCCCGGTCTACCACCTCGAATGCCTGCCCGACGCCGCGGCCGCCGAACTGGCCTGCCGCACGATTTTCGGCGGCGAATCCGCAAATCCCCGCCCGTGATGCAGCTTTCGAACCGTCTGTTTTTCGAGCAGGTCGAAGCGATGCTCGCCGAAGGACACGAAGTCCAGATCCGCATGAAGGGCCACAGCATGCGGCCCCTGCTGCGCAGCGAACGCGACATCGCAGTACTGACTCCGATCGCCCGATACACCGGAAATTCCGAAACGGCGGCAGCCGCCCGAAAGCAAAACAGGCTCGCGCGAAACGAAACCGCCCCCGACACCGCCGCAAATTCCCACCCCGACCGTCTTCCCTCCGGAAGTCAGGCCCTGCAACCGGGCGACGTGGTGCTGTTCCGCTGCGAAGGACGCCATATCCTCCACCGCATTCTCCGCATCGAACCGGAGAGCGGGGAGATGCCCCCGCAATCGGCAAACACGACGGTAGAGACAATAACAAAGACACCGGAAGCGTCGGCAATACCAACGGCCGCAACAACGGAAGCGGCGACAACAGCTGCGTCGGCAACGGCCTCCAACGCCGGAGATACTCCCGCTCCGCTCCCCGCGCTCCGGGAAACCGGCAAGGCGACCCCTCCGCTTCCGGCACGCCCCGAAAATTCCGAAAATCCCCAAGCGACCAGCAATCCCGGCCAAACACCCGCAGAAACGGCACCTGCCCCGCCCCGGCTTCGTTTCACCCTCGCAGGCGACGGCAACCACCGGATGACCGAACATTGCGCAGCGACAGACATAGCGGCCGTTATGACGGCTGTCATCCGCCCTTCCGGCCGCATCGTCTCCACCGCTTCCCGCCGGTGGCGACGACAGTCCCGCTGTTGGCTGACGCTGCCCGCCGCCGTCAGACGCTTCATCCTGCGGGCGCTCTGGCGGCTGGGGATCAGATAGAACCGGGATTTGCGGCATCCGAAAAAGTCTTGAAAACAGAGCGTGAATAACCGGGAAAGCGCCTTTCGGTCGTTTCCGACCGATTGGCCGAAAAGATCGGGCGCAACCGGAGACGACGCAAAAACAGCCGACGACATAATACAGCCGGGCAAAACAGACAATCGAGAACAACCGGAAAACGCTCCGGGAAAATCCGGACAGCGTTATTTCCGGCAAGCGCAAAGCGCCGTACGTTCGTTCGGCATAAGGACACAAGAAACCGCCAAGCCGACACCCTTCGGCAATCGCCATTCGGCTTCTTTCCGGCCGCTGCCGACTATACGTCAGGCATACTCCGCACAGAAGCCGGCCTCCTATGAAACATCCTATGAAACATCCTATAAAAGGCTCCCACAAGACCATACACACGAAAAGACCGGAACTCATCGGAGAGTTCCGGTCTTTCACAATATACGAACGGTCTTCTTGCCGTCCTTCGGTCGGATTATTCGCCCAGTGCGAAACGCTTGTAAGCGATAACCGTCGCCTCTTTGTCTGCCTTGTGGATGAAGTCGGCGATCGACTCTTTCTCGCCCACTACGGCCTGAGCCAGCAGCGTGTTCTCCTCGAAGAACTTGCGCATCTTGCCTTCGGCGATCTTCTCAAGGATGGCTTCGGGCTTGTTGGCGTTCTTGGGGTCCTGCTTCATCGCCTCGACGGCGATCTTGCGCTCATGCTCCACAACCTCTGCGGGGCAGTCGGCCTCCGAGATCGACACGGGAGCCATAGCCGTGGCCTGCATGGCGACGGTGTGGGCAACCTCTGCCGGAACCTCCTTGTTGAAGCCGAGGATCGTACCGAGCTTCTTGTTGAAGTGTACGTAAGCAGCGCAGTAGGGAGCCTCGATGCGGGCATAGTATGCCAGCTCGATCTTCTCACCCGTCTGCCCCGATTTCTCGGTCACCATCTCCTCGACGGTGTGGCCTTCGGCGTTCTTGGCAGCCATCAGGGCGTCGCGGTCTGCGGCGTCGCTGTTTACGGCAACCTCCAGCATCGCCTCGGCCGAAGCGGTATATTCTGCATTCTGAGCCACGAAGTCGGTCTCGCACGCCAAGCAGAGGATATAGGCCTTCTGACCTACGATCTTCGTAACGACGACACCCTCGGTAGCGGTGCGGTCGGCACGCTTGGCAACGACGAGCTTACCTTTCTCGCGGATAATGTCCTGAGCGCGTGCAAAGTCACCTTCGGCTTCGATCAGGGCTTTCTTGCAGTCCATCATACCGGCACCGGTCATCTTGCGGAGCTTCATTACATCAGCAGCTTTGATTTCCATAATACTTTTCCTTTCTTTTAGGTGATTAATTTCTTTTCCCAAAGGCCCGAATTACTCGGCCTTGGCCTCGGCAACCTCCTCGGCTGCAACCGCAGCGGCCTCCTCGGCAACAACGGCAGCTTCTTCGGCCGCAACCTCAGCAGGCTCCTCGAACGGAGTCTCGACAGCGGCTACGACGTCGGCTACGGCGGCCTCCTCGGCATCGATAGCGGCCTTCACGGCTTTCTTGATGCGGGGTTTGCCCTCCTTCTTCACGGGAGCGTCGGCACCGGCCTCAGCCTCCTGCGCCTCCTTCTCCTTTTCGAGCTTGCGCTCTTCGGTACCTTCGGCGATAGCGCTGCACATGGCATCGAGCACTACGGCAATCGATTTGGTGGCATCGTCATTTGCAGGGATAACGTAATCAATGTCGGTCGGATCACAACAAGTGTCTACCATTGCAAATACGGGGATGCTCAGGCGCTTGGCCTCTTTTACCGCATTCGACTCCTTCTGTACGTCAACGACGAACAGGGCGGCCGGAAGGCGCGTCAGGTCGGCGATGGAACCGAGGTTCTTCTCAAGTTTCGCGCGCTGGCGTGCGATCTGGAGTTTCTCGCGCTTGGAAAAATTATCGAACGTGCCGTCGCTGTTCATCTTGTCGATGGTCGACATTTTCTTGACGGCTTTACGTATGGTGGGGAAGTTTGTCAGCATACCGCCGGCCCAACGTTCCGTAACGTAAGGCATACCGACGGCTGCCACCTTTTCGGCAACGATCTCCTTAGCTTGTTTCTTGGTGGCTACGAACAGCACGCGGCGACCGCTCTTGGCGATCTGCTTGATGGCTGCAGCGGCCTCATCGATCTTCAGCACGGTCTTGTGCAGGTCGATGATGTGGATGCCGTTCTTCTCCATGAAGATGTAAGGAGCCATTTTAGGGTTCCATTTGCGCTTCAGGTGACCGAAGTGCGCACCGGCTTCCAGTAATGTATTAAAATCTGTACGTGACATTTTAATTCAATGTGTTTAATAATTTTAATTCTCTTTTCTTCAATCCGGCGGGTAGCGGCCTTGCCGGTCCCGCGGATTTTCCGCGGCGGGGCAACCTGAAGGTAATACGCGATATATATAATATATAGGTAGTCGTTCCGGTTTGTAACCCTCGCCGTGCCTGCCGAAAATAGGTCGTTCGGATTAACGCTTGCTGAACTGGAACTTGCGGCGTGCTCCGGGCTGACCGGGCTTCTTACGCTCAACCTCGCGGGGATCGCGCGTGAGGAATCCGGCCTTCTTCAGTACCGGACGCATCTCGGCGTCGATTTCGCACAATGCGCGTGCGATGCCCAAGCGAGCGGCCGAAGCCTGTCCCGTGATACCTCCGCCATCGAGGTTGATGGCGATGTCGTAATTCTCCACGGTGTTGGTAGCCAGCAGCGGCTGCTTCACCTGATACTGGAGAATTTCGAGCGGGAAGTAAACTTCAAGCGCTTTGCGGTTGATTGTAATCTGACCCTTACCCGGCTTCACGTATACGCGAGCCACAGCGGCCTTACGACGACCTACGGTGTTTACAACTTCCATAACTCTTACTTAATCTCGTTTAATTTAATGGTCTTCGGGTTCTGCGCGGCGTGCGGATGCTCCGAGCCGGCGTATACCTTCAGGTTTTTGAGCAGGGCGGCGCCCAGACGGGTGCGGGGCAGCATGCCCTTGACTGCTTTTTCGACGATGAACGTCGGTTTCTTTGCCAGATAGTCGGCCGGGGTAGCGAAACGCTGGCCGCCGGGATATCCGGTGTGACGCGTGTAGACCTTCTCGGTCATCTTGTTGCCCGTGAGCTTCACCTTCTCCGCATTGATGACGATGACGTAGTCACCGCAATCCACGTGGGGCGTGTAGCTGGGCTTGTTCTTGCCTCGGAGGATCTTCGCGATCTGCGATGCAAGACGTCCCAATACCTCGTTCGTAGCGTCGATGACGATCCATTCCTTGGTCACCGTCGATGCATTGGCCGAGATAGTCTTGTAGCTTAATGAATCCACTTTGTTTTACGTTTAATTTAACTTATTGTAATCCGTTTCCCGCACGAAAGCGGGTGCGCAAAGGTACGAAAAAGTTTCCGAACTGCAAAAACAAATAAATCCGAAAAACAAAAAACTTGAACAATCGCCGAAAAATTCTTATTTTAAGGCAATTAAAGTCCCAGCAACAGCTAAAAAAGCATGCCGCGAACGCACCGAAGGCCGGAGCAGCGGGCACGGCAATGGAGACAGGGCGGGTCACGCCGCCGCACGGCGGGCACGGCTGCGGAAACGGGACGGGGCATGCCGCCGCACGGCAGACACGACAATGGAGACGGGGACGGATCAGGACGGGTCAGGACGCCGAACGGCGGGCACGGCCACGGAGACAGGAGGAATCAGGATGCCGAACGACGGGCGCGGCTGCGCGGCCGGGGCCGTATCACCCTGTATTTGCCGCCCTCGCTGCGGACCAAGCGATGTACGTCGGGATCGTCCGGCAGATAACGCACGACGACCGAATCGCCGATGCGGGCCGTCATGAGATTTTCCGTTTTGCGGACCTTGCCGGTATAATCGGTCCCGCCCACCCTGAACCGGTATCTGAAATAATAGACGGTGCGCTTTTCACGGAAATTGCGGTGCATCCGTCCCCGGTATCCGGGCCGGTATCCGACGCATTCGGTCCGCGAAAAACTCGCGGTGAGCACCGCACGGGTCTCCGCCCCATCGGCATCCAGCCGCTTTTTCACATAGCCGGAATACGCCACGGCCGCCCCGATCAGCATCCCGAAGAGACATACCCCCAGCAATATCCACTTCACCCGGTTCATAAAAACGTTTTTTCAGTTTGCAAAAATACGAAAAACAGCGAAAACATACAAAGGAGAATTTGCAAACCCGTCGCCCGCACCTCCCCCGCAACCGCAACCGCAACCACAACTGCAACCCTAACTCCAACTCCAACCGCACCCGCCTCCCCCGGCATCTGCGAACTCCGTCCCGTACCCCCGGCCCGCACACCGAAAACTCCGGCCACGAACACCGAAAACTCCGGCCACGAACACCGAAACTCCGGCCACGCACACCGAAACTCCGACTCCGCCTTGTCACACGAAAAGAGGGTTTCGGCAACCCGAAACCCTCTTTACACCGGACGGCCCCGAAGCCGTCCCTGTCAATATCGAAATCCCCTATCCGAGGAACGAGAGCAGAATACCTGCGGCGACTGCCGAGCCGACCACACCAGCCACATTGGGACCCATGGCGTGCATCAGCAGGTAATTCGAACGGTCGTAGCGGATACCCATATCCTGCGACACGCGCGCGGCGGCCGGAACGGCCGAAACGCCAGCATTGCCGATCAGCGGGTTGATCTTGTTGCCCTCCTTCAGGAAGAGGTTCATCAACTTGACGAACAGCACGCCGCCCATCGTGGCGATGAAGAACGAGCATGCGCCCAGCACGAAGATACCCAGCGTCTTGGGGGTCAGGAAAACCGACGCCTGCGTCGAAGCTCCCACCGTGATGCCGATCAGGATCGTCATGATGTCGATCAGCTGGTTGCTGGCCGTAGTGGCCAGACGCTTTACCACGCCCGACTCCTTCAGAAGGTTGCCCAAGAAGAGCATACCCAGCAGCGGGATCGCGTCGGGTACGACGAACGTCGTCAGCAGGAAACCGATGATCGGGAAGAGAATCTTCTCGGTGGAGGAGACGGCGCGCGGCGGACGCATCTTGATAAGGCGTTCGCGCTGCGAGGTCAGCAGACGCATCACGGGCGGCTGGATCACCGGTACGAGAGCCATGTACGAATAGGCGCAGATAGCGATGGCGCCCATGTACTCCGGAGCCAGACGGCTCGTCAGGAAGATGGCCGTAGGACCGTCGGCACCGCCGATGATGGCGATCGAACCGGCCTCGTTGGCCGGGAATCCGAGCGCCAGAGCGCCCATGTAGGCCGCGAAGATACCGATCTGCGCCGCAGCGCCGATAAGCATCAGCTTGGGGTTCGAAATCAGCGACGAGAAGTCGGTCATGGCGCCCACGCCGAGGAAGATCAGCGGCGGGTAGACGCCGTAACGGACGCCGAAATAGAGGTAGTTGAGCACCGAGCCTTCCTCATAGATGCCGATTCCGTGGCCGGTCACCATCGGGATATTGCCGATGATGATACCGAAACCGATCGGCACCAGCAGCATGGGCTCGAACTTGTGTTTGATGGCAAGATAGAGGAAGAAGCACCCCACGGCGATCATGATGAGGTACTTGTAGCCGCCCTCCTGCAGGAAGAGCTGCGCAAATCCCGTCTCGTGCACGAACTTGGATACGCTTTCGCCGAGGAACGACGATGAAAGGAAGTCTAACATAAGCCTATCCGAGAGTTATGAGCACGTCGCCCTCCAGCACGGAGTCGCCGCGGTTGACTTTGATCGACTTGACAACGCCGGCGCGGTCGCTGTCGATATTGTTCTCCATCTTCATGGCTTCGAGCACCACCAGCGTCTGGCCGACGGCCACCGTGTCGCCCTCCTTGATCCGGATGTCGAGGATGACGCCCGGCAGCGGGCTTTTCACGGGCGACTCGCCCGCAGCCGCAGGAGCCGCCGCGGCAGGCTTCGTAACCGGAACGGTCGAAGGCTGCACGGGATGCGAAGCGGGAACGGCCGCCACCTGAGGTTTGGCCGCCACGCTGGGTTTCACGGTCGTGTCGAGCACCTCGACCGAATAGGAGGCGCCGTTGACGATCACATCGGCCTCGGTGTCGTTGAGAATCTCGATGCCGACGGTGTAGTCGTTACCGTTGATCTTGAAATTGTATTCTTTCATAAAATTCGTTTGTTTAATTCCGCGCCGTCTTCCGGTTCCGGACCGCAGTCCCGGTTCCGGCGTTCGCACCGATCGGGACCGCCCCGGCGGGGCCGGCATGCCCGCGGCGGAAAGCGGATTTCGGACGGCTTGCGGAGCGCTCTCTAAATTTATTTTCTGATTCGTTCGGGCATCGGGGTCAGACCGTGGATTTTCGAGCTCCACGGCGAGTAGACGCGCGCCACCTTGTTGATAGTAATCACGTCGCTCTCACGGTCGTGCATCTCGGCCTTGTTGAGCTTCACGGCCAGCGCGATGGCGGCGATGATCTCGCCGTTGACCACGCTGTCGCAGCCCGCAGGCACCGAGACCTTCATGTCGTCGACCAGCATGCCGCGGGTCTTCGACTTGGCGGCCTTCTTCTGCGCGCTCTTCACCATGACTTTGGCGAAAAGCTGGATCAGCAGAAAGAGGACGATCAGCGCCGAAAGCACCGTCACCACCGAAACGATCGTAACGTAGATGCCGACGGGGTCCTTGTCGAGGATCGTATCGGCGCCTTTGGCCGAAGCAGCCAGAGCCGCGAAGAGCAATCCTGCTGTTAAAATCGCACGCTTCATACTACAACGGAATGTTAGAGTGTTTCTTGGCCGGGTTCTGCAGGCGTTTGGTAGAGAGCGACTGCAGGGCGCGGATGATGCGGAAGCGCGTGTTGCGCGGCTCGATCACGTCGTCGATATAGCCGTAGCGGGCGGCGTTGTAGGGGTTCGAGAACTTGTCGTTGTACTCCTTCTCCTTTTCGGCCACGAACTTGGCTTTCTCTTCGGGCGATTCGATCGCTGCGACCTCCTTGCCGTAGAGCACCTCGACGGCGCCGCTGGCACCCATCACGGCGATCTCGGCCGTCGGCCATGCGTAGTTGATGTCACCGCGGATGTGCTTCGACGACATCACGATATAGGCGCCGCCGTAAGCCTTGCGCAGCGTAACGGTAACCTTGGGCACCGTCGCCTCGCAGTATGCGAAGAGCAGTTTCGCGCCGTGGGTGATCACGCCGCCGTACTCCTGCGTCGTACCCGGCAGGAAGCCCGGAACGTCCACGAGGGTCACGATCGGAATGTTGAACGCATCGCAGAAGCGGATGAAGCGCGCGGCCTTGCGGCTGGCATTGATATCGAGCACGCCGGCCATGAACTTGGGCTGGTTGGCGACGATGCCCACGCTCTGGCCGTTGAAACGGGCGAAGCAGGTGATGATGTTCTTGGCATAGCCGGGAGCCGACTCCAGATACTCGCCGTTATCGACGATCGCCTTGATGACCTCCGACATGTCGTAGGGCTTGTTGGCGCTGTCAGGAACGATCTCGTTGAGCGAATCCTCCAGACGGGTGATCTTGTCGGTGCAGACCGCCAGCGGAGCGTCCTCCATGTTGTTCTGCGGCATATAGGAAATGAGCTTGCGGATCAGCGCGATGCCCTCCTCCTCGGTATCTACGGCGAACTGCGCCACGCCCGATTTGGTGGTGTGCATCGTAGCGCCGCCCAGCTGCTCCTGCGTCACGTCCTCGCCCGTCACGGTCTTCACGACCTTCGGACCCGTGAGGAACATGTTCGACGTCTCCTTCTTCATGATGATGAAGTCGGTCAGCGCGGGCGAATAGACGGCGCCGCCGGCGCAGGGGCCGAAGATGGCCGAAATCTGCGGAATCACGCCCGACGACATCACGTTGCGCTGGAAAATGTTGGCGTAGCCGGCCAGCGCGTTGACACCCTCCTGAATTCGGGCGCCGCCCGAATCGTTGATGCCGATGCAGGGCGCGCCGTTGCGCAGCGCCATGTCCATCACCTTGCAGATCTTGTCCGACATCGACAGTGACAGCGAACCGGCCGTTACCGTAAAGTCCTGTGCGAAGACATAGACCAGACGTCCGTCGATCGTACCGTACCCCGTCACGACGCCGTCGCCGAAAGTGTGGCTCTTGTCCATGCCGAAATCATAGCAGCGGTGCGTCACGAACATGTCGAACTCCTCGAAGGAGCCTTCGTCGAGCAGCATCTGGATACGCTCGCGGGCCGTGAACTTGCCCTTGGCATGCTGGGCGTCGATACGCTTCTGACCACCTCCGAGACGTGCGGTGGCACGGTTCTCGATGAGCTGGTTGATTTTGTTTTGAATTTCACTCATAAGTATGCTTGTTAGTATAGTTTCATGCACGTTCGCTCCGGACTGTCCCGCCCCGCGGCCGTCGGCCGCGTTTACTGGTCTGCCCCACCCCTAAATCCCCGCCGCGGCGGGGACTTCTTCGCCGCCGGCGGCGGCGTAAAAAACGGGGCCGAGGGAGCGATACGAACGCTCGTTGTTCCTATTTGTTCTTATTCTCGCAAAGCTCGGTGAGGATGCCCTGCGTCGATTTGGGGTGCAGGAAGGCGATGGTCATGCCCTCGGCGCCCTTGCGCGGGGTTTTGTCGATCAGGCGGATGCCCTTGGCCTCGGCGTCGGCGAGCTGCTCCTCGATATTCTCGCAGGCAAGCGCCATGTGATGAATGCCGACACCGCGGTTTTCGATGTACTTGGCGATGGTAGACTCCTCCGAAGTGGGCTCCAGCAGTTCGATCTTGGTCTGACCGAGCATGAAGAACGCCGTGCGGACCTTCTGGTCTGCGACCTCTTCGACGGCATAGCACTTCAGGCCCAAAACGTTCTCCCAATAGGGAATTGCTTCATCGAGGCTCTTCACCGCGATGCCAAGATGCTCGATATGAGAAACTTTCATAGCAAAATATTAATTTAAGTTAGTGGATGTTCCGTGTCATTTCAAGGCACTGTTATAAAACGAACACAAAGATAGGGCATTAAATTCGAAATACCCAAGCCTTTTATCGTATTTTTTTCGGAATATCTGTCTCTTTTCGGACCGGCCGCGCGCTTCACAACGAACTGTAAATGTCGATCAGACGGCGGGCGACGGCGTATTCCGAAAAAAGCTCGGCGCGGCGGCCTTCGCGCCGGCGCATTTCGCTGCGGAAAGTCTCGTCCCAGAGCACGTTTTCCAATGCCGCGGCGACCTCCCCCACCGCTTCGGGATCGACGTAAACGGCGGCGTCTCCGGCCGCTTCGCGGTTGAGCCGCGTATCGCTCAGCACCATCGGCAGCCCGGCCCTCAGCGCTTCGACCACGGGTACGATCGAAGCCTCGATTTCGGCGTCGGGCAGGTAGACGAAAGTCCGGGCCAGCCGGAACAGCGCCGGCAGGTCTTCGGGCGAAAGTTCGTAGATGAAATCCACCCGCGCCGCCATATGCCGCTCACGTGCATAGCCCAGCAGGAAGTCGGCATACGCCGTGCGGCGGCCGCACACCACCACTCCGATGCGCTGCGGCAGCGGAGGTCGGCCGTCGGTTCCGGCAGCGCCACTCCGTGCGGTTCCGTCCGCGGGCCGGAGACGCTCCCGACCGGCGGCGGCGAACTCCGCGACCGTATTCCGGTTCGCATCCGGAGTGTCCTCACCGACGCCGCGCATCGCCAACCCGGCCCCGGCTTCCACGTCGCCGTACCCTCCGACGCCATCCGACGCCGTATCGTCGCGCCAGCCTGCATTTTCAGGATTCAGGTCCCCGCCGCCGTCCGGCTCCCGCACGGATCGCGCAACAGTCTCCGCAAAAGCCCCCGCTTCCGCAACCGATTCCACATTCCGTCCGGCTGCCCGCTCCCCGGTTCGCTCCGCAGCATCTCCTGCAGGTTGTTCCCCGGTCCGCGCCCCGGTTTCCATCCCGGCTTGCGACCCGGTTCGCTCCGCAGCCTGCACCTCAGTCCGTTCCGCTGCCGTCGGCATCTCCGCCCCTCTCGTTTCGAGCATCTCGCGCTCCCGCTCCCGGAGCAGGGCCAGCGCCTCGAACAGCACCTCCTGATTGTGGCGCGGCTCGACCGTCCCCAGCATCAGCACGAAATCGCGCGGCAGCGCATATTTGCGCCGCACGCCTTCCAGCTCGGCGCCGTCGGGCGGATTCTGCGGCATACGCGCCGCGAGCGGCATCACGACCTCGATCCTGCCGGGGTCGATCCGCAGCCGGTCCGAAAGCTCCTCCCGCGCGTCGCGGTTGACCGTAATCACCCGGCTGGCCGAACGCAGCATCCGCCGGTACAGGCGCAGCAGCACCAGCCGCTCGCCCAGCGAATAGAGATGCGGGTAGCGCAGGAAATTGAGGTTGTGGACCGTCATGACGCACGGTATGCGGCGCAGCAGCACCGGAAAGGGAAGTCCGGGCCGGAAGCCGTGGTAGAGGTCGAACTCCTTACAGCGCTTTCCGTCAATAATATATTCATGCTCCGGGGCATACTCGGCCAAAAGTCTGGCAAGGTGTTGGGAATAGGTTCCGGCAGGTGCGGCCGGGGTGTCGTCGAATCCGATTTTCATAAGTCCAAGTAAAAAATTTCGTCTATGTGGCAAATAATTGTTATCTTCGCTAAAAATAAGTCCGCTCTTATGAAGAAAGTACTGCTTATTTTACTCTTCGCGGCCCTGCTGCCTTTTGCGGCGGCCGACGCGCAGAATATCGCTCTGGGCGAGCGTGTGCCCGAACTGAAAGTCCCGGCATGGCTCGACGGACAGAAACCCGCAGCCACGCCGCGGCTGACCTACGTCGAGTTCTTCCAGTCGTCGAACGCGGCCTGCATCACGTCGCTCAAACAGCTCCGGGCGATGACGGACAAATTGGGTACCAAACTGCGCGTGGTTGTCATAACGCAGGAAAAAGAGGACAAAATAGGCCCCCTGCTCAGACCCTACCTATCGCCGCAAATCTCCGTGGCGATAGACGCCGGAGGCAAGATCTTCACGGCGTTCGGCGTGCAGTACGTTCCGTTCGGGGTGCTGGTCGATTCCAAAAACAGGGCGCTCTGGCAGGGAAATTCACTTCACCTGACACCCGAAATCATCGATAAATCAAGCAAATAACAACATGTCTTTCACCAAGATAAACCATTACGAAAAAGAGTACGCCGACATGCACCACGACACGGCTCTGAACGTCACCGAAGGCGTTGAAGATCAGCCGATCGTAAACCCTTACTTCACGCGCCGCAAGAAGCCGAAGCTCTCGACCGACCAATACGTCGAGGGCATTCTCGCCGGCAACATCACCACCCTTTCGCAGGCCATCACGCTCATCGAGTCCAACAACCCTGCGCACTACGCGCAGGCGCAGGAGATCATCGAGCGCTGCCTGCCGCACGCCGGGAAATCGGTCCGCATCGGCATCACGGGCGTCCCCGGAGCCGGAAAATCGACCTTCATCGAAGCCGTCGGCAACATGGTCACCTCGCTGCGGCACAAGCTCGCCGTGCTGGCCATCGACCCTTCGTCGGAACGCAGCGGCGGCTCGATTCTCGGCGACAAAACCCGCATGGAGAGCATTTCGGGCAATCCCGACGTCTTCATCCGCCCTTCGCCCTCGGCGGGATCGCTGGGCGGCGTGGCCCGCAAGACGCGCGAGACGATCGTGCTGTGCGAAGCCGCGGGATTCGACGTGATCTTCATCGAGACGGTGGGCGTCGGACAGTCCGAAACGGCCGTACATTCGATGGTCGACATGTTCATGCTGCTGCAGATTTCGGGCGCGGGCGACGAGCTGCAGGGCATCAAGCGCGGCATCATGGAGATGGCCGACATCATGGTAATCACCAAGGCCGACGGCGAAAACATCCACAAGGCCGAACTCGCCAAAACCCAGTTTCAGGGGGCGCTGCGGCTCTTCCCTCTGCCGGAATCGGGCTGGCGGCCCAAAGTCTACACCTGCTCGGCCGTAGCCGGAACGGGACTGGAAGAGGTATGGAAAGGCGTCGAAGAGTTCCTCGACCACATCGAGGCCAACGGCTACTTCCGACACAACCGCAACCGCCAGAACAAATACTGGATGTACGAGTCGATCAACGAAGTGCTGCGCAACTCGTTCTACCACGATCCCGCGGTCGAATCGCGCATCGCCGAATACGAACAGCGCGTGCTGGACGACAAGATCTCGTCGTTCATCGCCGCCAAAGAGCTGCTGGACATCTATTTCAAGGACCTGAAATAGTCCTCCGGCCGACGCACGCCGCGCGAACTGCGGATTGCGGAAACTTCTGGGAAAAATACGAACAAAAAAGAGGGTGTCTGCACTGCGGCAGACACCCTCTTTCATAGCAACACCCTATCTATCCGGCATAGCGTTCCCGTAGCAGGGCAGCCAGTTCGGGCATGCCCTCGGCGGCGCGTTTGCGGATCAGGGTCAGCGGATTGCGGATGCCCGCCGTATCGGGATTGCCGGGATCGACGACGTAAATCGGAATGTCGGGCCGCACGTAACGCACCAGCGACGCCGCAGGATAGACCGCCAGCGAAGTGCCCACGACGACCATGATATCCGCCGTCTGCGCGATCTCCGCCGCACGTTCGAACATCGGCACCGACTCGCCGAAAAAGACGATATGCGGCCGCAGCAGCGACCCGTCGGGAGCCGTGGCGTCGAGCCGCTGCTCCCACCCTTCGATCGGGACGATCAGCCCGGAATCGCGCGACGAACGCAGGCGAATCAGCTCGCCGTGCAGATGCGTCACCCGCGACGATCCGGCGCGCTCGTGGAGGTTATCGACATTCTGCGTCAGCACCTCGACCTCGAAATCCCGCTCCAGCTCCGCGATGGCCCGATGCCCGGCGTTCGGCTCGGCGGCAAGCATCTCGCGGCGGCGTTTGTTGTAAAATTCGATCACGGTGGCGCGGTTGTGCGCCAAGGCTTCGGGCGTGCAGACATCCTCGATACGGTAGTCGGCCCACAGGCCGTCCGAATCGCGGAACGTGGCAAGGCCGCTGTCGGCGCTCACCCCGGCGCCCGTAAAAACGACTATTCTTTTCATAAACTAAAACTTTAGGTAACCCAATCTACTTCCCAATGCGGCAACCAATATCAACAGGACGAATCCGACCGATTTCGTAACACCGACGGCCACGCCTTCGGTCACAATATCGTACGCCAGCATCGCCGCCAGCACACAAAAAGCGATCCCCAGCGCGGCTTTCGACAACAGGGATTTCCGCCGGGCGGGTTCGGTGCCGTCCGCGGACGCAGTGCGGCCGCAGGATTCCGGATGCGCAGCGGATTCGCCGAACCTTTCAGCGCCGGCACGACCGGCGGATTCGCTGCACCTTGCGACCCCGGCTGGCATGGCGGCCCCGGCATTCGCGGCGGAGTCAATACGCCCGGCAGGTGCGGCATGGATGCCGGCTCCGGCACATCTGCGGGATTGCGCACACACGGCAGTCCCACGGGATTCGTTGCGCCTGCCGGTACGCCGCTCCTTGGGCGTCCATGCCGAGAGCAATGCGGGCAGGCCGAACAGCAGGGAACTTACCGCCGCATGCAGCGGCGACTGCCCCACCCACAAAAAATTGAGCGGGAACATCACCAGCGCGACCGCAAACACCGAAGCAATCGCATAAAACCATCTCCGGAGTCTCATCGCCCACCTCCTTCCGCCGCGGCACGGGCGCAAAGCATGTCGCGTCTTCGGCGTTCGGCTTTCAGCTTCCAAAGGCGCATTTCAGCCTCGGCGCGCAAACGCCGCCAGCGCAGCAGGCAGACGACGCATGCGACGAGCGCAGCGACACCCAATCCCAGCGTGGCGCGGGTCAACTCCTTCTCGCCGGAGACTCCCCAGAAAAAGAACGGCGGCAAAATGACAATCCAGACCACCGAAAGCGACAACAGCACCAGCCCCGCATCGCGCCACCGCCGGCGCGGACGACGGCGGCGGTAATCGAGCGCCATTTCGCCGAGGGCGAGGGCGGCGCCCAGCGCCAGCACACCCCAATAGACCCAGCGGGGCAGCCAGTCGGGCCGAAGCAGGAGAAAAAAGACCAGCAGTCCGCCCACGACCTGCAAACCGGAGACAATCCGCCCATACCGCAGACCGGACATATTCCGTCCCGGACGCAAACCGGACACACCCAGAACCGGACGTAAACCGGACACGCTCCGAACCGGACGCAAAGCGGAAATGCCCTGCCCCGGACGCAAACCGGACACACCCCGCCCCGGACGCACACCGGACACGCTCCGAACCGGACGCAAAGCGGAAATGCCCTGCCCCGGACGCAAACCGGACACACCCCGACCCGGACGCACACCGGACACGCTCCGAACCGGACACAAAGCGGACATGCCCCCGTCTGATTGCGAGCCACGGAGTTTTCCACACAATCCTATTCGATTTTTGCTCAATAGATTGCACATATCAATTAGCGTATCGGTTAAATATCGTCGGGATAATCGCTCCGGGGCGGAACCGGGGGTTTTGCAGAAGCGGCATCGCCCGACGGAAGCCCCGTCGAATCGCCGGACTCCGGTCCGGCGGGACGGGGCTTTTTCAGGCGGCCGCTGCGGCGCAGGGCGTCGGCGATGATCCACTGCAGCTGCCCGTTGATCGAGCGGAACTCGTCGGCCGCCCACCCTTCGAGCGCCTCCATGGTCGCGGCGTCGATGCGAAGCACGAAACTCTTGTTATTGTTCTCTTTAGCCATCGGCAGTTAAATCAATGGTGAAGGGTTCCGGCATTGACTACCGGCTGCGCGGCTTCGTCGGCGCAGAGCACGACGAGCAGGTTGGTGACCATCGCCGCCTTGCGCTCCTCGTCCAGTTCGACGATATGTTCGCTGCCCAGACGCTCCAAGGCCATGTGGACCATCGACACGGCGCCCTCGACGATCTTTTCGCGGGCCGAAATAATGGCGTCGGCCTGCTGACGGCGCAGCATCACGGCGGCGATTTCGGGAGCATAGGCCAGATAGTTGATGCGGGCTTCGACCACCTCGATGCCGGCCATCGCCAAGCGTTCGTTGAGCGTGTGTTCGAGCTGGTCGTTGATCGCCTCGCTATTCGAGCGCAGCGTCAATTCATCGTCCTTAACCCCGTTATTGTCATAAGCATAGCAACCGGCGACCTGACGCAGCGCAGCGTCGCTCTGCACACCCACGAAATTTTCGAGGATGTTCATGCGGGCCGAAGCCGAAACCCCGGTTTGTCCGGCAGTCGTCGGAGCGTCGATCTCGAAGACCGCCTTATAGATATCGTCGCGCTTGATCTTCCACACCAGCACCAGACCGATCATAATCGGATTGCCCGTCTTGTCGTTCACCTTGATCGGATCGACGTTCAGGTTGCGGGCGCGGATCGAAATCTGCTTGGCCGACATAAATGGATTGACCCACCAGTAGCCCGTTTCGTAGAAGGTGCCCTTGTATTTGCCGAAGAAGACCATGACGCGGGCTTCGTTGGGTTCGAGCAGCATGAAGCCCGCCATGCAGATCAGCATGCAGAGACACCAGACCGAGCCGATCACGACCGGCCCGACGCCGAACGCCAGCCCTGCGTCGATACGCTGCGCGCCGAACACGATCGCGCACACACCCAGCGCCAACCCGACGAAGATCAGCGTCAAAGCCAGAAAACCATTGCATTTCCAGCCCTTGTAGACAAAATTTCCATTCTCCATATCCGTAAGTTTTAGGTGATATTATTTTGATATCACAAATATATCGAATTTTTCCGGGATTCCAAATATTCCCCCGCTTTTTTCAGGGGGGGGGGCAGGATCGGAAGGCAAGAGAGAACGGGGAGAATAAGAAGAACAGGAGAGACGCAGGAGAGACGCAGGAGAGACGCAAAAAGCGGCAGCATTTGCGGGAAGCCGGCCCGGCAGCAGGTTGAGTACGAAGCGGAAAGGGTTTCGAGGCCGCCACCGGAGGCTGCAGAGCGAAAAAAATGCGCCGGATTTCAGGTCCGGGCAACTCCGACGCGGCACGGTTCATGCAAGGTCGTATGCTCGTAAACCAAAAATAAATTTACGTTATGAATCAGCAAAGACACACCAACGAGGACACGCTGACCGATATTTTCGGTTCGGAAGAGATGCGCAATCCCGCGCCCACGGAGTTTATCCCCAAAGGCAAGACATCGCCCGAAATCGCCTACCAGTTAGTCAAGGACGAAACCTATCCGCAGACGCAGCCGCGGCTCAATCTGGCGACGTTCGTGACGACCTACATGGATGATTACGCCACGCGCCTGATGAACGAGGCGATCAACGTCAACTATATCGACGAGACGGAGTATCCGCGTGTCGCGGTGATGTGCGGCCGCTGTCTGAATATCGTCGCCAATCTGTGGAACACCCCCGAAAAGGCCGAGTGGAAGACCGGAGCGCTGGGCATCGGTTCGTCGGAAGCCTGCATGCTGGGCGGCGTGGCCGCATGGCTGCGCTGGCGCAACCGCCGCAAGGCCGCAGGCAAACCCTTCGACAAGCCGAATCTGGTGATGAGCGCCGGATTTCAGGTCGTATGGGAGAAATTCTGCCAGCTGTGGCAGATCGAACTGCGCACCGTGCCCCTGACGCTGGATCACATCACGCTCGATCCCAAGCAGGCGCTGGAGATGTGCGATGAAAACACCATCTGCATCGTGCCCATAGCCGGTGTGACGTGGACGGGTCTGGACGACGACATCGAGGGGCTGGACAAGGCGCTCGACGAGTACAACGCCAAGACGGGGTATGAGATTCCGATCCACGTGGACGCCGCGTCGGGCGGTTTCATCCTGCCGTTCCTCAAACCCGAAAAGAAATGGGACTTCCGCCTCAAATGGGTGCTGTCGATCTCCACGTCGGGCCACAAATACGGTCTGGTATATCCGGGTCTGGGCTGGGTGGTCTGGAAGGACAAGAAATACCTGCCCGACGAAATGTCGTTCTCGGTCAATTACCTCGGAGCCAACATCACGCAGGTGGGTCTGAACTTCTCGCGTCCCGCGGCGCAGATTCTGGGACAGTACTACAATTTCATCCGGCTGGGATTCGAGGGCTACAAGGAGATTCAGCAGAACTCGATGGACGTCGCCAAGTACTGCCACCAGCAGATCGGCACGATGAAGTGCTTCAAGAACTACTCGAAGGAGGTCGTCAATCCGCTCTTCATCTGGATGATGGATCCCGAATACGACAAGAAGGCCAAACTGCAGCAGAGCGGATGGATGGTTCCCGCATACACCATGCCCAAGAACATCGAGAACGTGGTCGTGATGCGCATCGTGGTACGTCAGGGCATGTCGCGCGACATGGCCGACATGCTGATGGGCGACATCCGCAACGCCGTCGCAGAGTTCGAACAGCTCGAATACCCCACTACGTCGCGCATCAAGTACGACAACATGGAACACCAGAAAGGCAAGGTATTCACGCACTAGAATCGGGGATTCGGACCGGCGGTCGGGGGTTCGCCCCGGACTTCCGGCCGGTTTCCGGACCGACATTACAGCCGGAAGGCGGAAAGACTCCCATTTATTGAGGTCCAGTCAACGGCGGGACGCCGCCGGCTGGCCGTCGCTTCCGGCGCCCCTGCTTCGGCAGGGGTTTTTGTCCCGGTGCGCCGACACGCCCCGGAGTCCGTCGCAGAGATTGCGGAAAAGGTCGATCCAGCCCATTCCGCGGCAGGCAAGACCAGGGTTTCGGCTACCACATCAAACTTTCGTGTGCCCTGAGGCAGCGCTTTCTCGCAGGCAACTCGTTTTCACGATTCTGCGTCCCGTCACGGCGGTCGAAAGAGCACACTTCCGGCTTCGGTCCGATTTCGGGGGATCGGCGGGCACGACCGCGACACGCACACTTTCCGGGCGCCACGGGAACTTGACAGGCGGCTTCCGCATACAGCGGCGGCCGCCTTTTTTATCAGGCCTCTTGCAATATTTCAAGCCGCGAAAAAGAGGCGGGCGAAATGCAGCCCCCCCTACCCTGAAAAACACCAAGGAAAACCGTTGCGGGACAAGAAAGACTGCAGAGAGAAAAAGAGAACCGCCGAAGAAAAAGAAAGTTTGCTGGCGGGAAGAGGAGGAAACAACAACGGAACGAGAAAGGCCGCCGGAGGGGAAAAGAGAACCGCCGAAGAAAAAAGAAAGTTTGCTGGCGGGAAGAGGAGGAAACAGCAACGGGACAAAAAAGGCCATCGGAGAAAAAAAAGAGAACCGCAGAAGAAAAAGAAAGTTTGCTGGTGGGAAGAGGAGGAAACAGCAACGGGACAAAAAAGGCCACCGGAGAAAAAAAGAGAACCGCCGAAAAACGAGAAAACCGGCAGGTGAGAAGGCAGAGCCGTCATGGGCCGCGAAAAGAGTGCAAAAAAAAGCAGGAGGAAACCCGTTTCCCAACTGTCAAAAAGAACAAAAACGGCCCTTTCGGGGACTTGTCGGAGCGGGAAAGTTTTATTATCTTTATGTCGTTTTACCGAAACCGTTCCGATATGGCCCAAACATTCGATATATTCCTGATCGTCATGGCGCTGCTGGCCTTGGTGGTCTTCGCTGCCCTGCATTTTTTTGAAGCCGGATACGGCTATCTCTTCAACCCCAAATACGGGCCGCCCGTGCCCAACAAGATCGGCTGGGTGCTGATGGAGTCGCCCGTATTCGTGGCGATGTGCGTGCTGTGGCTGCTCTCCGAAAGGACGTGGGAAGCCGGGCCGCTGACGCTCTTCGCGCTCTTTCAGGCCCACTACCTGCAACGGGCGTTCATCTTTCCGCTGCTCATGCGCGGCGCGTCGAAAATGCCGCTCGGCATCGTCGTGATGGGCATGTGCTTCAACACGCTCAACGCCCTGATGCAGGGCGGGTGGATCTTCTACGTCTCGCCCGAAGGCTACTACGCCGACTGGTTCGCGCAACCTTATATTTATATCGGCGGGGCGATGTTCCTCGCGGGAATGGCCGTGAATCTCCATTCGGACCACATCATCCGCAACCTGCGCCGGCCGGGCGACACGCGCCACTACATTCCGCGCGGCGGCATGTTCCGCTACGTCTCGTCGGCCAACTACTTCGGCGAACTGCTCGAATGGACGGGCTTCGCCGTGGCTTCGTGGTCGTGGGCCGGAGCGGTGTTCGCGTGGTGGACCTTCGCCAACCTCGCGCCCCGCGCCGCATCGCTCAACAAACGCTACGCCAAGGAGTTCGGCGACGAATTCACGTCGCTCGGACGCAAAAAAATCATACCTTTCATTTACTGACCCTATCATGTCATCGCTTTTCACCCCCTATAAGTTAGGCCCCGTAACGCTGCGCAACCGCACGATACGCTCGGCGGCGTTCGAGTCGATGGGCCGCCATTTCGGCCCGACGCAGCAGTTGAAGGAGTACCACGTATCGGTGGCCCGCGGCGGCGTGGGCATGACCACGCTGGCCTATGCGGCGGTCTGCCGCAGCGGGCTTTCGTTCGACAAGCAGCTGTGGCTGCGGCCCGAAATCGTGCCGGGGTTGCGCGACATCACCGACGCCGTGCACCGCGAAGGCGCGGCGGCGGGAATTCAGATCGGCCACTGCGGCAACATGACCCACCTGACCACGGCGGGGCAGATTCCGATCGGCGCGTCCACGGGCTTCAACCTCTACGCCTACACGCCGGTCCGGGGTATGCGGGCCGGCGAGATCGAGCAGGTGGCCCGCGACTTCGGGCGGGCCGTCCATACGGCCCACGACGCGGGATTCGACTCGGTGGAGGTACACGCCGGGCACGGCTACCTGATTTCGCAGTTCCTTTCGCCCTACACCAACCGCCGCCGCGACGAGTACGGCGGATCGCTCGAAAACCGCATGCGTTTCATGCGGATGTGTCTGGAGGAGGTCATGGAGGCCGCGGCGCAGACCGGGACGGCCGTGCTGGTGAAGCATAACATGTACGACGGATTCAAGGGCGGCATCGAAATCCCCGAAAGTCTCGAAATCGCCCGCGAGATCGAGCGTTTCGGTGTGGACGGCATCGTGCTGTCGGGCGGATTCGTGTCGAAGGCCCCGATGGCCGTGATGCGGGGGCTGATTCCGATCTACACGATGAGCTACTACTCGCCGCTGTGGCTGCGTTACTTCATCCGCTGGTGCGGGCCGTGGATGATCCGGCAGTTCCCGTTCGAGGAGTGCTATTTTCTGGAGGACGCCAAGAAGTTCCGCGCCGAGCTGAAGTGCCCGCTGGTCTATGTGGGCGGGCTGGTGAGCCGCGAAGGCATTGACAGAGCGCTGGACGCGGGATTCGAACTGGTGCAGATGGCGCGGGCGCTGGTCAACGACCCTGCGTTCGTCAACAAGCTTCGGGAGGGCGACGCCGCGACCCGCAGCGAGTGCGACCACCGCAACTACTGCATCGCGCGCATGTACTCGGTGGACATGAAGTGCTGCAAGCACTGCGGCGACCTGCCGCGCAAAATCCGCGAAGAGCTGGCAAAACTGCCGTAAACATGGAACATAAGAACGACACAAACCCGATGGACAAGCAATCGGGACATACGCCCGGCGAAGGCGCGCCGGACACCGGCACCGTGCAAGAGACGACGGGAACGGCACCGGGCATCCGCACCGGGCAGGAGACGGCACGGCATTCCCGGCGGATGAAGCGCGGCGAAGTCCGGCCGGGAAGCGCATGGGCGCTGGTGACGGGAGCCGGATCGGGCATCGGACGCTGTTACGCCCTGCGGCTGGCGGCGCTGGGCTACCGGCTGGTGATCGTCGGCAACAACGCCGCGCCGCTCGAAGCCGTGGCCGGAGAGATACGCCGTGCGGCGGGGGCGAACGCTTCCGCATCCTTTCCCGAAGTCCGGGTCATGCCGATGGACCTCGCGCGGGTCGGGGCAGCACAGGAGTTGCACGACCGGACAGCGGCCGAAGGGATCGAAATCGACGTGGTGATAAACAACGCGGGCATCTTCTCGTTCTGCGACATCCTGACGACGCCCGCCGAGCGTATCGAACGCATCATCCTGCTGCACGACCTGACCGTCTCGCAGCTATGCCGTCTCTACGCCGCCGACATGGTTCGCCGCGGGGTGCGGGGGCACATTCTCAACATGTCCTCCTACTCGTTGTGGATGCCGTTTCCGGGACTGGCGCTGTACAGCGCGTCGAAGGCTTACATGCGGTCGTTCTCGGTGGCTTTCGCCAAGGAGGTGCGCGACCGCGGCATCCGCGTCACGGCGGTCTGTCCGGCAGGCGTGGCGACCGACCTCTACGGGCTGACGCCCCGCTGGCAGCGCATCGGCAAACGGCTCGGCGTGCTTATCACGCCCGACAACTGCGCGCGGCGGGGATTGCTGGCTTTGTGGCGGGGCCGCCGCTGCATTGTGCCCGACTGGTGGAACCGGGCGTGGATTCCCCTTTGCAAAGCGTTGCCGATGTGGGTGCTGCGGCCGATCCGCAGGTTCACGATGCGATTCCAGAAATAACACGGCCCGCAGTCTGCCACGATCGGCAGCCGAGCGGCTGGCGGAATAGCAGATGCAACGGCCGGCAAAACGGCGGCCGTAACGGCAGGCCGTGCAAGAACAAAAATCACAACAGCTTATGAATGAGATCAAAAACGTAATATTCGACCTCGGCGGCGTCCTCGTGGACCTCGACATCGAGCGCTGCACCGCCGCGTTCCGCGCACTGGGCATGCCCCGTGTCGCCGACCTTATCAATCCCTACTATCCCGCCGAGATGATCGGCCGGCTGGAGCGGGGCGACATTTCGTTCCGCGAAGCCTGCGACGAGATGCGCCGGCTGGACAGGCGGCCCGAAGTGACCGATTCCGAAATCGCGGCGGCGTACAGCGCATTTCTGGTGGGGATTCCGGTCGCCAAACTGCGGCAGATCATGCGTCTGCGCGAGGCGGGCGTCCGCACCTATGTGCTTTCGAACAACAACCCGGCGGCGATGGTCGCCATCCGCGGTGCGTTTAAGGCCGACGGGCATACGATGGACGACTATTTCGACAAGATATACCTTTCGTACGAACTGCACGAGCTGAAGCCTTCGGAGGCGATTTTCCGCAAGGTGATCGCCGACAGCGGCGTGATCCCCTCCGAAACGCTCTTCATCGACGACGGCCGGAAGAACGTTGACGCCGCGCAGGCGCTGGGCTTCGCCGTCTACATGCCCGCGCCGGGAGAGGATTTCGGGCATCTGTTCGAGGAGATAACGCGCTGAGGGATCGCAGGGAGGGGCCGCGGAGCCGAACCGCAGGGCCGAAACCGCACGCGGCAATAACCGTTGACAGAAACCGCACGGCCGGAATTTCTATTGCAAATTCCGGAATGCGGACCGCAAAACCCACAACCGGAGTTCCGACGCGAATTCCCGAACGCGATCGCAAAACCCACGGCCGGATTCAGGCGGAGGTTCCGAAGCCGCCCGGAAGCATACGACAGGGGGCCGGCAACATTCTGACAGCGTTCAGACAGTATTCGGGCGGCATTCCGACAACGGTCTGACAGCGGTCCGACAACATGCTAACAGCTCTCCGACAGCGTTCGGGTCGGCTTCCGAACGCCCGGACGTAAGATGAAAGGCTTCGCGGAAGATCCGCGGAACCCGGAATAGCGGGAATAAACCGCAGACCGGAAAAAAACGATACGACACAAGGCGGCTGCGGAGGATTTCCCGGATGCCGCACTGACCACAAACAGAACGAACCCTGAAGAAATGGATTAAAATTACGCTGATCGCCGCGGCCGTCTTGGCCGTGCTGATCGTCATAGCTGCGATCGCCGTTTCGCCCGTAGCCAAGAACTACATCGAGAAACACGACCGCGAACTGATCGGCCGCTCGATCCGCATGGAGCGGCTGCGGATGAACATTTTCACCGGACGCCTGCGCATCGAAGGACTCCGCATCGGCGGAAGCGAAGATTCGACGACGTTTTTCCGACTGGACAGCTTCGAGATGCGCATGCGGCTATGGCCGCTGCTGGGAAACCGTGTGCTCGTGAAAAAAATCTCGTTCGCAGGTCCCGACGTGAAGATCTACCAGCGGGGCAACGCCTTCAGTTTCGATGACATCACAGCCCGCTTCGCGGGCGACACGACAGCCGTCGCCGCAACGCCCGAAAAGCCGTCGAAACCGTGGGAAATCGGGATTTACGACATCTCGATCCGCAACGGCAGGGTCTTTTACAAGGACCTCGCGCTCGATGCCGAGTGGGGCATGAACGACATAAACCTGCACATTCCGGGCGTCTATTTCTCCGGCGAGAAAACCGACGTCGGGGCCGTGCTCAACTTCGCCGAGGGCGGTTCGCTCTCGACCGACGTGGGCTACAACATCGAAAGCTCGGAATTCGACATCGGGATACGCCTGCAGGACTTCGCGTTGGCGGGCACGCTGCCCTATTTCCGGCAGTCGCTCGACGTCACGGCCGTGGACGGCCGCCTGTCGGCCGACAGCCGCCTGCGCGGCAATACGCAACATCTGCTTTCGCTCACGACCGAGGGTACGGCTTCGCTGGCGGGCTTCGCCCTGCGCGACCGGCAGCAGCGGCCCGTGGCGGGCGTCGATACGCTGGGCGTAAAACTCGCCGAGGGCGATCTGGGCAAAATGCGCTTCGTCTTCGACCGCATCTACGTTTCGGGACTCTCGGCGCTGTTCGAAATGACGCCCGAAGGTAATAATCTCGCCGCTCTGATGAAATCCCCGGCGGCAGAAACCGCTTCGCCGACCACCGTTTCCGCCTCTGCGGCAACGAATCCCGCTCCGGAAGCAGCCCCCGCTCCGGCAGCTGAAATCACGACGTCTGCCGTGCCTGCCCCGACTGCTGCGAATCCCGCCCCGGCGGCTGAAATCACGACGTCCGACACTGCGGGAAGCGCGACGCCGAGTCCGACGCTCCGGATCGCCGACCTCGAAATCACGAACGGCCGCGTCACGGTGCGCGACCTGACGATGCACCGCCCGTTCGAATATACCGTCTCGGAAATCCGCATGCGCAGCCGCGATTTCGCCCCATCGAAGCGCAACAGCATGACCGTCGATGCGCGGATGCAGAAGACCGGCTCGGCGAAGCTGCGCTGGGAAGGGACGCTCGACGACATGGACAACCAGAACATCACGCTTTGGCTCACCAACCTCGACCTGCGCGACTTCGGTCCCTACTGCGAACATTACACGGCCTATCCGCTGACCAAGGGCAACCTCACGTTCCGCAGCCAGAACGTAATCCGCAACCGCTACCTCGACGGCACCAACCACCTCGACATGTTCGAACCGAAGGTGGACAAAAAACGCAGGGAGATCAAGGCCGAGATGAATATTCCGCTCAAACAGGGGCTATACGTCCTGAAAGACAAGAAAGGCCATGTGAAGATGGACCTTCCGGTCAAGGGGAGTCTCGATTCGCCGGAGTTCTCCTACCGCAAGATCGTGCTGAAGGCGATCGGCAACGTACTGCTGAAAGTCGTGACGGCGCCCTTCTCGTTCCTGTCGGGCAACAAGGAGAACCTCGAATACATCAATATCGACCCGCTGCAATACGTCTTCACGTCGGAGCAGTACGCTTCGCTGGACAAGATCGCGCAGGCGTTGCAGGACAAGCCCGAAATGCACATCGTCCTGACGCAGCGCGTCAACATGCGCCGCGCCCTGCCCCGGCAGGCGGCCGGCGCGCTCCGGATGGCCTATGCCGAGCATCTGAAGAGCGCCGACACGACCGGCCGCCAGCCGATGTCGATGCTCGAATACGAAAAGATCCAGCAGACCGACATCCGCACTCCGGCGATCATGGCCTTTGCCGATTCGCTGCTCGCCCAGCGGGGAATTTCGCCGCAGGGACTTTCGGCCGACGACAAGGCGCTGGCGCTCTACCGCGAAAAAGCCGCCGGACAGTTGGCCCGCATGATGGCCGCACGCAACAAGGCGCTGACCGACTACATGCAGTCCACGCACGGCGCGACGGCTCCGGCGTTCCGGGTGCAGACGATGGATTCGCTGGCGTTGCCGAATTACGCGGGCCGCGACCGTTACACGATCGCCCTCGAAGTGGACGGCGAGACCGTGGAGGTCGAAGCGGACGACGGCAACGCGGGAGCAGGAACTGACGCAGGGGCTGGTACAGATGCGGGGACGGAGGCCGAGACAGATGCAAGGACAAATACGGAATCGGATACCGAGACGAATGCAGGAACGCATGCAGGAACAGATACAGAGTAGGATGCCGGGGCGGATACAGAACTGAATACGGAATCGGATGCCGTGACGGATGCAGGATATCGCCGGGAATGTTCAGGCGGATTCGACACATGGCCGCATCCGCCCCGGCAGAGAAGCGGCGGGAACCGGCAAGGCAACGGATACGGCGACGGACACAAATCCCATTGCGGTCGCACGGGACGGAGTCTTCGGAAAAAGCTGCGGAAGCAGCCGGTTCGACAGGCGAAGCAACTCCGCCTGTGGCCGGAGCCGATGCGTATATTCCGGCCGAATAGAGAGCGAAAACGGGCCCCCGGCCGATAAAGAGCGGGATATATGCAGAAAAGGTTTAAAATGAGATTCCTCATTCTAAACCTTTTACAATTTGTCGGGGAGACTGGATTCGAACCAGCGACCTCCAACTCCCGAAGCTGGCGCGCTAACCGGACTGCGCTACACCCCGAACATTTGGGACCCTTATCATTTTAAGAGCGCACAAAGATAAGTCGAAAATCTGAAAAGACAAAATTATTTCCGCAAAATTATGCGCTTCTTTTATCTTCCGCCCTGCTTAGGCCCTTTCCGATCCGATCGTACCTGCTTCCCGTTTCCTCGCACGACTTCCGACAGACTGTAACTTCCGGCCCCAGACCGCGCTTGGTGTCCGATTGCCGTTTTTGTGTGAAATTTGCCTGAAAACGGCGTTGTTTCAGTACTATACCCAAACAAAAAAAAAGTCACTGCAAATATTAATTCACAGCAACTTTCTTCATGTCGGGGTGGCGGGATTCGAACCCACGACCCCCTGCTCCCAAAGCAGGTGCGCTAACCGGACTGCGCTACACCCCGTCGTTCCCGGCCCTGCAACCCGTGATTGGCCTTACATCGGCCCCGCAGGGCTTTTCGTGTCAATCCCGGACTCTTCCGGCCGGGGGAACCGTCACGATTCCGGGATGCAAAGATAGCGGCTTTTTTCTTTCCGGCAAACTTTTGTCCCAAAATCGGTCTTGCAGGCGGTTCGTGAAATCATCGCCCCGAACGGCTTAATTTCAGATTCACGCGAAGACAATAAGCGGCTATCCGCCGCCGGAAGTGTTGCCGCAGTGCAGTTAGTCGGCAAAAACCGGAACCCAAAGCAGGCTTTGAGCGCCTTTCACGACAGATGTGGGGCAAAGAGCGTGTAACGATTCGCAGCAGCATATCAGGATGATAATTCCGATACGGTGTATCTACAGTCGGTGGTAGTGGCAGTACAGCAGTTCGCCGTCGTCGCCGTGGAGGTGCATGCCGCCGCCCAGACAGTAGCGGAACATCTTGCAGTCGGCGCATGCGCCGCGCCGCGCCCAATCGCGGTTGCGGAAGGGTTCGAAGCGGTTTTGCCACACGTCCCAGAATTTATCCCGGTAGATGTTGCCCTGATGGAAGTTGGCACGGATCGACGTGCAGCCCGAAATGGCGCCGTCGACACGGATCGAAGCCACCGAGACTCCGGCGGCGCATTGGTAGAAGTAATCGCGGACTTCGGTCTCGTAGTCCCCAAGGAAGCCTTCGCAGGCATAGCTGGTCCCGATCCTGCCCTCCTTGCGGGTGCGGCGGATAAATTCCAGCATTTCGCGGAACTGCGCGTCGGTCATGCGCAGCGACGGATCGTTCTTGGCCCGGCCCATGGGGAAAATCGAAAAGAGCCGCCAATGTGCAACGCCCTCGGCAATCAGCATGTCGCGGAACGCTTCGAGCTGCGGCACCATGGCGCCCGTGACGCAGGTCACCATGTCGTAGGTCAGCGAGGGTTCGCGGACGATCATGCGCAGGGCCGCCAGCGCGCGGTCGTAACTGCGGGAATTGCCGCGGATATGGTTGTGTTCGCGTTCGAAGCCGTCGAGACTGACCGAAACGCTGCGCAGTCCGGCGTCGAGCAGGCTTCGCAAGCGCGCTTCGGTCAGGGCCATGCCGTTGGTGACCATGCCCCACGCATAGCCGCGGCGGGTGACTTCGGCTCCGGCACGCTCCAGATCGTCGCGCACCAGCACCTCGCCGCCCGAAAAGATAATCAGCACCTCGGAGGGATCGACATGGGGCGTGATCTCCTCGTCGAGCACCTTCAGGAAGTCTTCGAGCGGCATGTCGGGCACACCGGGGTCCACGCGGCAGTCGCTGCCGCAGTGACGGCACGAAAGGTTGCAGCGCAGCGTACACTCCCAGAAGAGCGTCGTGAGCCGGTGCTCGGCGACCGTCGAAGCGTAGAGATCGGAAAAGATATTGAGGGCCAGCCGTTTGCGCAGGCCCGGACGGCGGCGCGCCATGGATTATTTCTCAGGAGCCTTGGCGCCCTTCTTCGTGTCCATGACGGGCGTATCCTCGGTCGGTTTCTCCGCAACGGGATCCAGCTCCTCCGGTTCGGCGGACTGCACCTTCGCATCGGGAATATGCACGCCCGTAGCAGGTCCGGCCTGTCCCGGAGGACGCACGCCGTACATGACGACAATGCGGGGCGGCACCTTCACCGAGTCCTGAATCTCCTGCGATCCGGTCTCCTGCTTCTGTTCCTCTGCACCCTTCGCCGGAGCGTTTTTGACCGTCGAGCAGGCAGTCGAAAAGCCAAGCAGCGCAGCCAGAGCGAGTTTCAGTTTTTTATTCATATCGCATCGTCATTAAGGTCATTGTTACAGAGCAAAGATAAAAAAATTTCGACCGAACCTGAAAAAAACATGCCAAAAAGTTTTGAAAGCCAGTGATTTTTACTTTACTTTGCCCTGTACAAACTATTTAATTTTCAATTTTTATGACAGGTAAGGTAAAATGGTTCGATAGCAAAAAAGGCTACGGATTCATTACGGGAGAGAACGGCAAAGAGATTTTCGTTCACTTCTCCGGTATCGTAACGGACGGATTCAAGTCGCTCAACGAAGGTCAGGCAGTCGAATTCGAAGTCGGCAGCGGCGCCAAAGGCGATCAGGCTGTGAACGTTACGGTAATTGAGTAAGCCCCACGGCGTTCTCTAAATTCAGGGAATAAGAGCAACAGAAACTCAGCATATTCATCAGTACTGAATTTTATGTATTCAACGGTGTTCGGATCGTGTCCGAACACCGTTTTTTCATGCGGCGGAGTCGTCGGGGAGAAACACCGCCGAAACCGACAACGGTCTGCGGACACGCCCCGCTGCCGCCCTCTCCTCTGCGGGCATAACCCGCAGTCGCCGCCCAGAAAGCACACGTCACTCTCCGGCGGGATAGACATAGCCGATAAAATCGAAGAGGTGGCTGCTCCGATAATAATTAACCCGCGCAAAGCATTTGTTCGTATTCCTGTACAACGTCAGAATTATCTCCCGCTCCTCACCTTTCTGAGGACCTACGATCTTAATGAAAAACTGCCGGTCCCCGTTTTTCTTAGGCTCCATTTCCGTTATTTCGGCGGTATCGTCCTCTATATTCAGCCGTTTCCACGTTTCGCAGGGGAAAACATTCCGGGAAAAACAGATAATGCCCTTATTTCCCTGCATGGAAATATAACTGCCCGAAGGCGATTTAACCGGTGACCCGCCTTTCGGCAAATAAAACTCAGCGGCCTCGATCACGAACCGACGCTCGTCCAACGCCTTCAGCGCCTGCCCGTACAAGGCTTCCGGCCCGCCCCCGGACAGCGCGTCCGGACCGGCGCCCCTATGGCCCGTACCGACCGCCGGCTTTTGCGCCGAACAGCCCGACAAACCGGCAATCAGCAGAAGTACAGGCAGGATTCTCAGTATAGTCTTCATAACGTTAAGATTAGTTTGTTAAAATACAACTCGATATTTTTGAACTATTTAAACGAAAAAGCATTATCGACAAGTCACGAAGGCTTCTACTGCGGCCTTGCTTCCATCCTTTATGCCTTGACCTTTGAACCCTGTCAGATTTCGTCCTTCACTTAAAATGAATCTGTCATACAATTGTTCTACTTTGTTTTTATCATGGTATTTCGGAAAAAGAACATGCGTCGTACGAAACCACGCGAAATCAACTCCCTCGGCATAGCCCGGAGTCAATCTGTAAGTCGATGAGTTTTTAAGGTTATTATAGTACTTCAAAGCACAGGAAGTCTCATACCACTTTTCAGGTTCAGACAAAAGGAACGATCCGTCCGGCAGCTCAATCTTTTTTTCCGGAAGTGTTCCTCCTCCATACGACCCAATTTTTATATATGATTTAGCAACTTTAATAAAGTCAGATATCAAAATACCATGAGTTTCACTGTAGTCATGATTACAGGAAATACATTTGGTTTGCCATGATGAATTCAGCATGCCACATGTCGGATTTGAACACCGCCAATGATACTCCGAAGATGATCTAGTTTCAAGTGTTTCATTTTGATCTGTTCGGTCAGAAATCAGCTCCTCCTTATTACAACTACTCACAAACAATCCTCCGCCAACAACTACAAGAGCTACAAACAAACCTTTTCGGAATAATGAAAGTTCTCCCATAACAACATTTTTTTTTAAAGTAAATTAAGTATTATCAAAGCATATGCTTCAATTATCAAACAATATACTAAATAAAATTACAGTACACAACAGAAGGTCCATTTTTTTGCCCGTTTGAAAAAATAATCGTACTTTTGGGCGTCAATTTTAGGTTAATTCAGGTTCAAACATAAAAACCCAAACACAACCATGAAAGAAGCAATCGCAATTCTGACTGGCGGCGGACCCGCACCCGGTATGAATACCGTCGTGGGCAGCGTCGCAAAGACCTTCCTCCGCAAAGGTTACCGCGTAATCGGCCTGCACGAAGGCTACACGGGACTGTTCAACCCCTCGCCCCGAACCGTGGACATCGACTATCCCATGGCCGACGGTATCTTCAATCAGGGAGGTTCGTTCCTGCAGATGAGCCGTTTCAAACCCAAGGATTCGGATTTCGAAAACAACTTCAACCTCAAGTTCTTCACCGACAACAACATCAAACTGCTCGTGACGGTCGGCGGCGACGACACGGCTTCGACCGCGAACCGCATCGCCAAGTTCTTGGAGGCCAAGAAATACCCCATCGCCAACATCCACGTCCCGAAGACCATCGACAACGACCTGCCCCTGCCGAAAGGCACGCCGACGTTCGGTTACGAGTCGGCCAAGGACAAGGGCGCCGTCATCGCCCGCGCCGTCTATGTAGACGCCCGCACGAGCGGCAACTGGTTCGTACTGGCTGCCATGGGCCGCAGCGCCGGCCACTTGGCATTCGGCATCGGCGAGGCTTGCCACTACCCGATGATCGTCATTCCCGAAATGTTCGACAAGACGGAAATCACCGTCGAGAAGATCGTGAACCTCGTGATTTCGTCGATCATCAAACGCAAGATCATGGGCATGGACTACGGAGCTGCCGTTATCTCGGAAGGCGTATTCCACGCGCTGAGCGACGAGGAGATCCGCAAGAGCGGCATCCACTTCACCTATGACGAGCACGGACACCCCGAACTGGGCAAGGTATCGAAGGCGCACATCTTCAACGAGATGATCGAGAAGAAGGTGAAGGAGCTGGGCATCAAGGTCAAGAGCCGCCCCGTGGAGCTGGGTTACGAGATCCGCTGCCAGACCCCGATCGCATACGACCTGACGTACTGCTCGGAGCTGGGTATCGGCGTGCACAAGCTCTTCGCCGAAGGCAAGACCGGCTGCATGGTTTACGTGGATTCGGAAGGCAACGTAAGTCCGCTCTACCTCAAGGACCTGCAGGATCCCACGACGGGCAAGATTCCGCCCCGTCTGGTGGACATCAAGTCGGACAAGTTCTCGTCGGTGGTGGAGACCATCCTCAACGCCATCACGCCCGCGGATTACGAGGCTGCCAAGCAGTATGTCCCCAATCCGGAGGAGTACGATTTCCACAAGATCCTCAACTGGAAATAATCCTTTCCGAAACAGGATTTCAGCAAATCCCCGGAAGCGCGGCTTCCGGGGATTTTTCATGCAGGCCGGGAAAGAGAGCTGGCGGCAAGGACGGAAAGGCCGGACGGTTGAGGGCAGAAGTACCGGGACAGCGGCGGAAGGACCGGAGCGGCGACGGAAGAAAGCCCGGCGATGATGACAGAAAGGCCGAGGAGGGAGAAATGGAGGAAGACGGCAACGACAAAAGGACGGACGGCGATGACAGCAAGACCCGCCGGCGACGGCAGAGAAGTCAAAGAAGGAGGAATGGAGGAAGACGGCAACGACAAAAGAACGGACGGTGATCGCAGGAAAACCGAGCGGAGACGGCAGAAGGGCCGGGACGGTTGAGGGCGGTGATTTTCCAACGTTTTTCAGACGGAAAAGGAAAAATACCCGTATCTTTGCCGCATTAGATCCCTAACCCTTAAAAATACCTTTATCCATGGAGACACCGGAAAACAAAAACGATGTGTTCGAACCGATGCCGGAAGAGGCTGCCGCACAGGTTACGGCGGAAAACTCTGCGGACGGCAACCGGTCGCAGAAGATGGCCGAAGCAAAGAAGAACCTGCTTGCAGGAGCGCTTTGGTGCGTCGGCGGACTGGCTTTCAGTTTCTTATCCTACTATTTCGCGACAGCCGGGGGCCGGTACGTAGTCGCAACGGGCGCCATTATCTGGGGCGCGATTCAGGCGATCAAAGGTCTCGTTGTCATCCTGAAAATCCAGCATCAGGAGGGACGTTTCACGGCATTCTGGCGCACGGCGGCGCTGGCGGCATGTTCGCTCGCGGCACTGCTCTATCTGGGACAGTTGTCGGTGCGGCTGGCCGGCGGCGAAGAGATGCAGGTGGTGGATACCGAACAAATCTACACGGGTGCGCAGGGAATCAAGGCGAAGATTCCCGCCGGATACACCCTGCTCGAAGAAACCGTGCAGCCCGAAACGGACGAAACCTACGCCTACTACGGTTTCGACACCTACAACGACCGGATAGGTTACAGTCTGGGCAAGGTCGTGGATATGATTCCGGAAGAGATCACGTCCGTCGATGAGATTTCGGACCACTGCGCGCAACGCGATTCGGCTTTCTACACGGGCGGATTCATCGCGCCGACGCAGCGCACCGAGATCGGCGGCCGCGAAATGTTGTGCAGCGAAGGATACATAACGGAGAATCCGGAGTTGGTTTATGCCGTTTACGACATGCTTTACGAAGGATCGCTCGTTACGGCGACATTCAGGTACGAGAAAAAGGATTACGGCAAGCGGGAAACCCGCCTGCGGATCGAAAGCCTGCTGAAAGGCATCGAGTTGGAATAACTGCGCGGATACTGCGAAAACGGATAAGGACGGCACCGAAAGTGCCGTCCTTTTTTATTAAAGGAAGCGGAAGGCAATGCGGGCAAGACCATCGGGAAAGCGTATGCCGACGGCGAGAGTACGGGCAGCAACTGCGGGAAGGCTGAGCGGCGCTGAAAGAAAAGGCCGGGGAGGGCTAGGCAGCATAAAGGAAGAAGGCAACGGCAAAAGGCCGGACAGCGAGGGCAGAAAAGTCGAACGGTGACAGCAGAAAGTACAGGCCGGAACACCGCCGCCGTACAGTGCGTTTCCTCCGCGGGTCGGGAGAGTATCAGAACAGCGTAGGTTCGGCCTGCCGGAGTGCGGCGGGATGCGGATGGAGATTGATGAATTCGAGACCCCGGCCCAAAGCGCGGCGAACGGTGTAGTGTGTGCCGCCGGGGGAACCGTCGTACCACGCGACCAGCAGTGCGGCGTGCTCTACAAGGTAGTTGTTACGCACGGCATAACACCCTGCATGATAGGACGGGGAGAGCGTCACGCTATGATCGGCGGCAGCCAGCACACGCCGGAAGCGTTCGCGGTCGGCAGCCGGGAAGCGGCTCTCCTGTCCCCGGAAAGGAATTACGGCGACCAGCCGCAGACCGGGCATCGGCATGTGCAGAGAGTGCGGTTCCGGAAAAAAGGCCGAAACGGAATCCACAGCAGGAGAAAAGGCCGATGCGGGAGGGACAGCAGCAGAAGCCGCAACGGAGGGAAAGGCGGCAGCGGAAGCCGCGGCAGGAGAAAAGACCGATGCGGTTTGGGAATCGCGGCACGCGAGGACCGCTTCAGCGGCAGCGAGGTCGAAGCCCATGGCCATGCCGCAGAGGAAGGTCCGGAAGCCGCGGGCGTACAACTCCCCCACCGTCGCGCGCAGAGCCGCAGCGGCTTGGCCCCCGTAAGTGCGGTGGCCGGTAAAAGCGACGGTGGTAAGGCGGTCTTCGGTCATACATCCAAAGGTAGCGTTTTGGCCCGGACTTTGCAAGATTTCCTGCTGAATTTAAAACTTTATACGAATATGAAACATTCTGCAAATTGTCTCGCTTCCTTTTTGGGCGGCGCTCTGGTAGGAGCCGTCGTCGCCATGCTCGTAACCCCCAAATCGGGACCCGAATTCCGTGAGGACATCCGCGATATGGCTAAAAAAGGCACCCGCAAGCTGAAAAATGAAATTGACAAAATTCATTGCGACTGCAACGGTCTTGACTGCGATTGCGACAAGGACGAATAAACGGGACCGCCCCATGAAAGATAGCCCGTCGCCAACCGGAAACATCGTCACATCGCTGATCTTTTTCGGTGTGACGGCTGCCATTGCGATCATCCTCTTCATCGATGCATTCGTCATGTGGCTCGCGTCGCTGACCGGGTCCGTCGCAGTCGCAGCACTCATTACCGGAGGGTTCTTCGCCGTAATCGCAGCCGTGGTCTATCTGCTGGCCGTGCGTTCAGCCCTGAACTACATCCGGGACCGGATCGAAACGGTCTACGAGGTCGCTTCCCGGATCAAGGATGGGTATGACTGGTTATCCGACAAGTTTTCGTTCCTTTCGTTCCTCAGAAGATCCAGATAAGGTAGGAAAAAACGCCGGTGCAATTCCTTGCACCGGCGTTTTTTTGTGACAGGACGACAACGTTACAGATGCAAGTCCGCGTGGACATATACTTTCGTACAGCTACCTCAGACACGCAGGTAAAATTCGAAAAAGGACACCGGGAAACTGAGAAACAGAAAAACAAAGAAAAAGAGGACCCCGGCAAACCGCACGGCAGGGAGATGAAAAAAGGGTGAACGGCGTTTCAGACGCAAACCGTTCACCCTCGCAAATATGTGGAAACTCCGATTGAATCAGCCGTTATTTACCGAAGTAACGCTTGTAGAGACCTTCGAAGCCCTTGCCGTGGCGCGCTTCGTCCTTGGCCATTTCGTGCACGGTATCGTGTACGGCGTCGAGGTTCTGCTCCTTGGCCATGCGGGCCAGACGCATCTTGTCTTCGCACGCGCCGCACTCGGCGTTCATGCGCTTTTCGAGGTTAGTCTTGGTGTCCCATACCACTTCGCCGATCAGCTCGGCGAACTTCGAAGCGTGCTCGGCCTCTTCCCATGCGTAACGCTTGTAAGCCTCGGCGATTTCGGGATAACCCTCGCGGTCGGCCTGACGGCTCATGGCCAGATACATGCCCACCTCGGTGCATTCGCCCATGAAGTGGTTCTGCAAGCCCTCCCAGAGTTCCTTGCTGGCGCCCTTGCCGTCGCCGATAACGTGCTCGGTCACGAATTCGAGGTCACCCTCCTTTTCGACGACTTCGACGAATTTCTCTTTGCCTACCTTACACATCGGGCACTGCTCAGGTGCCTCAGGACCTTCGTGGATGTAACCGCATACGGTACAACGCCATTTCTTTGCCATAATCGCAGTAATGTTTATTGTTTATATTCTGTTTGTGTGGTGCAAAGGTAACGATTAGGGGCGAAATTCGCATATAAAAACGATTGTCTTTTTTTATAGAACGATAAGCCCTGCTTATAGTCAGCCCCGGCGGTCGATAACCTCCTCGATATAAGGCACGTCGGTGGAATCCTTCACCAGCACGCGCTTGTCGCGGTCGAGCAGGTAGAGCGTCGGAATCGCATGGAGGTCGTAGAGACTCTTCTCGCGCACGACGCAGCCCGCATCGTAGCCGTTGATCCAGCTCGGCGGAATATGGCCGCGGTATTCGCGCCACTCGGCGAGGTCCTCGTCGGGATAAAGCGCGACGACCTTCAGCCGGCCCCGCTTGATCATCACGGAGAGCATCGGCGAACCGCCGATCTGCTCGCGCAGCTGTTTGCACATCGGGCAGCCGGGGTTATTGATGAACAGCAAGACGTACTCGGCCTTCACGCCGTAGAGCGTTCCGGTGGCGCCCGAAGCGAGCGTATAGCGGAAATCGTTGGCGCGCTCGCCGATGCGGTTCTGCATCGCCATATTGAGATCGTAGGAGGGGCCGATACGCTCGTACTCGTCGTAATAGGGACTCGCCAGCACGGCCCGAAGAACGGGAATATAGAATTCGTCGTTGCGCAGCGGCGAATTGGGGTCGTGGATAACCAGCTCGGCCAGCATCGTGAAGTAGTCGAGCATGGGACGCGAAGCCGAAGCGCGGCGCATGAGCGAATCCATCGGCACGCCGTCGGTCGGACGGTCGGAGATAAGCGCGATCCAGCGGACATAGGCCTCGACCATCTGTACCGTATCAACCTCGCGAATAAAAAGGGTGTCGGCGAAGTCGAAACGGTCCCAGTAATGCCAGCGCAGGTAGTCGCGCTTCGCGTCGTCGGAGAGACTCGAAGGCGCGATGGCCGGAAGGAAAACCCGCATCTGGGGAGCGGCGGAGGTCTGCTGCCGCGACGAACGGCGACCGCACGAAACGGCGCAGAGGGCCGCAAGCAAAATAACAACAATACGGTACATAAAAGGAGTGTTTTATGTGCAAATATAGTTTTTTTTCGGCTACAATCCTACCATCCTCCCGGCGAAAGAGGTTCATCCGGCGGATTTGCACGGTAGTTGCAACGTTTTCATCCGTTAAAATCAATTCTCAATTTCATTGAATTATGGATGTAAAGAAAACTACCACAAGTACCGGGTTCAAACTGAGTGTCATGACACTCGCAATTATGAACGTGACTGCCGTAGTGAGTCTGCGCGGCCTGCCCGCAGAGGCCGTCTACGGACTTTCGTCGGCATTCTACTATCTGTTTGCCGCCATCGTGTTCCTCATCCCCACGGCCATGGTCGCCGCGGAGCTGGCCGCGATGTTCTCGACAAAACAGGGCGGCGTTTTCCGTTGGGTCGGCGAAGCTTACGGCGCACGCACCGGATTCCTTGCCATCTGGCTGCAATGGATCGAATCGACCATCTGGTACCCCACCGTACTGACGTTCGGCGCCGTGTCGATCGCCTTTATCGGCATGAACGACGTGCACGACGCGGCGCTGGCCTCGAACAAGGTCTTCACGCTCTGCATGGTGCTGGCAATCTACTGGATCGCCACGTTCATCGCGCTCAAGGGACTCGGATGGGTAGGTAAAATCAGCAAATGGGGCGGCATGATCGGCACGATCATTCCCGCGGGTCTGCTGATCCTGCTGGGCATCATCTACATTTCGACCGGCGGCCACAACCACATGGACATGTCGCAGGGATTCTTCCCCGACCTCTCGAAATTCGACAACCTCGTGCTGGCAAGCAGCATCTTCCTCTTCTATGCGGGTATGGAGATGATGGGCATACACGTCATGGACGTAAAGAACCCGTCGAAGAACTACCCCAAGGCAATCATCATCGGTTCGCTGGTCACGGTCTGCATCTTCGTGCTGGGCACCTTCTCGCTGGGCTTCATCATTCCCGCAAAGGACATCAGCCTGACGCAGTCGCTGCTGGTGGGCTTCGACAACTACTTCCACTACCTGCATATGTCGTGGGCAGGCCCGATTATCGCCATCGCCCTGATGTTCGGCGTGCTGGCGGGCGTGCTGACATGGGTCGCAGGTCCTTCGAAGGGTATTTTCGCCGTGGGCAAGGCGGGCTATCTGCCTCCGTTCTTCCAGAAGACCAACAAAAACGGCGTGCAGAAAAACATCCTGCTGATTCAGGGATGCGTCGTGACGCTGCTGGCGCTGCTGTTCGTGGTGATGCCTTCGGTGCAGTCGTTCTACCAGATTCTGTCGCAGCTCACCGTGCTGCTGTACCTGATCATGTACATGCTCATGTTCTCGGCCGCCATCGTCCTGCGATACAAGATGAAGAACACCGACCGTCCGTTCCGTCTGGGCAAGGGCAACGGGCTGATGTGGTTCCTCGGCTGTATGGGTTTCTGCGGCGCCCTGCTGGCGTTCGTGCTGAGCTTCGTGCCACCCAGCCAGATCTCGACCGGAAGCAATACCGTATGGTTCTCGGTGCTGATTATCGGCTGCGTGGTGGTCGTAGGCGCGCCGTTCGTCATCTATGCACTGCGCAAACCCTCGTGGAAGGACCCGCAGGCTGCTGCAGAGTTCGCGCCGTTCCATTGGGAAACGCAGCCCGTCGCAGCGGCTCCGGTGCATACGAACACTCCCGAACCGACGGCGAAACCTTCGGAGACGGAACTTCACAACAAATAAATCGATAAACAGATCGGACAATGATTCAAAAAATAGACAACGCTACGGTCCGCGAGGCCGTACAGCAGGCATACGAGCGCTGCAAGAACGAAACGGGCGGCAAGAACGCCGACTATATCCCCTATCTGGCCAACGTGCCGTCGAACCTCTTCGGCATCGCGGCCTGCCTGCCCGACGGCGAAGTGATCGCCGTGGGAGACACCGATTACAAATTCGGCATCGAGTCGGTATCGAAGGTGCCGACGGCGATACTCGCCATGAACCAGTACAGCGCGCAGGAGATGCTCGACAAGATCGGCGCCGACGCGACGGGACTGCCTTTCAACTCGATCATGGCGATCCTGCTGGAGAACGACCACCCCTCGACGCCGCTGGTGAACGCCGGTGCGATCAGCGCCTGCTCGATGGTGAAACCCGTCGGCGACAGCGACGGCAAATGGAAGTCGATCGTCGGTTTTATCGAAGGGCTGGCCGGATCGCAGGTCGAAGTGATCGACGAGTTGTACAAATCGGAGACGGCGACCAACTTCAACAACAAGTCGATCGCATGGCTGCTGAAGAATTACAACCGGATTTACGACGATCCCGACATGTCGCTGGACATCTACACGCGCCAGTGTTCGATCGGCGTGACGGCCAAGCAGCTCGCAACGATGGCCGCGACGATCGCCAACGGCGGCGTGAATCCCGTGACCAAGCAGCCGGTATTCAAACCGGAACTGGCGCCGAAGATCGCATCGCTGATGGCGACGGTAGGCTTCTACGAGCACACGGGCGACTGGCTCTTCACGACGGGCCTGCCGGCCAAGACGGGCGTCGGCGGCGGCATCATGGGCGTAGTTCCGGGCGTGATGGGCGTTGCGGCGTTCGCTCCCCCGCTGGACGAAGCCGGCAACTCGGTCAAGGCGCAGAAGGCGCTGGCCTATGTCGCCGGGCACCTCAACCTCAATATCTTCGGCACGACGCGCTGCGTGATGGCCGAAAAGGAACCCGCAAAGGCATAGGCCGAGCGGTAATGTACGGCGAAAGGGGCTGCACTCCGAAGTGCAGCCCCTTTTCTATCGGACGGGAATACGCCGTCCGTCAGAATTGATAACGCACCCCGGCGACAAACGAACCTGAAACGCCCAAGCCGCCTTCGGCGCATCATCCGTCCGGCAATGCGGCGGCTACCGGATTCCCCAAAAGCGCAAAACGGGTACGGCAGGGCTGACAAGTGACGCATTTCACAGACTAGAAGAATTCTTTGCCCGAACCGTACCCGGTAATATCGGCCTGCGCAAAAAAAAGCAAGGGCGCAGGTGCAACTCCCGTTGACCGGCCTTCCGAGCCTTGCATGGCAGTTGTCCTTACGCCCAAGCCCGTCCCGGCGCAAGGCCGGGACATGACAAGGGTTTCAGACAATGTTTACACCATGCATAAACCTGTTATATAAACAGTCGGAAGTTCGTCAACGGCGTAAAGGTTGTCTTAACCTTATAATATGTCGTTACGGCGGTGCCGTATCGTTTCGCAAAGTTAGCATAATTTCTGTATTCGGAGTTTCTGTTTACCGATACAAATATATAAACAATTCCCCAATAAATACCGATCGGTAGTCGATATTTTTCGAGAAAAGCAATTTTTTTGTATGAAATGAGTTTGCCGAGAAAAGATAATCAGTTCTTAAACGACCTTGCCGAGCGATTGAAAGCATTACGCAAGAAGAGAAAATTATCTCAAATGCGTGTTACGATGGATACCGGAATCAATATAGGCCGGGTGGAATCGGGCAAACGAATGCTGTCGGTCTACTCAGTAGCCATTTTATGCAGCTATTACGGCGTTTCAATGGAAGAATTTTTCCGGGGAATCAAACTGACCGCAAATCCGTGGGAATAACCTTTCAAAATAGGTCTTGCTTTCCGACTGCAAGATCATCTTATCCGATCGAATAACAGAATACCACAAATAAAAAAGGGTTCCGCCAATAAGGCGGAACCTTTTTTACAATGCGTATAGGACAGACTACTTCGTCTCTTCGATAACGGCCTTGAACAGCTCGACGTCCTCCAAGGTGGAGTTCATGACGTAGGTGTATGCCTCCGAAATCTTGCCTTCGGCCAGCTTGCAGAAGACCTTCGCCGAATTGACATACTCCTCCGACTCGCCGGCCTGACGCGCCAGCAGGTAGGTGATGATGATATGTCCGGCGGTCTCGACCAGACGACGGGCGTGGAAATCCTTGAAGCCGCAAAGCTCCTTGTCCCCCGCTTCGACGCGGGCGATCATCTCCGCGAATTTCGCGGTCAGCTCCTTCAGCTTCGCAACGACGGGCTGCATGGGCTGGCTGTATTCGGCGGCGGCGTAACGCTCGATCTGCTCCATGAAGGTGCCTTTGGTCACGGAGTTGATAGCCGCGACGACCTGCAGCTGCGAAGTGCCTTCATAGATATTCATGATGCGCGCGTCGCGGTAGAGACGCTCGCAGGGGTAATCCTTCATGAAGCCCGAACCGCCGTGGATCTGGATAGCGTCGTAGGCCTGCTGATTGGCGTACTCCGACGAGAAGAGCTTGACAAGCGGCGTGAAGCCGTCGGCAAGGCGGTTGTAGAACTTCATCTCCTGACGCTCCTCGCCTTCGAGCGAACGTTCGTGCGCGATATGGCCGTACTGCTTGTAAACCTCGACGAAGCGCGTGGTTTCGTACAACAGCGCGCGGACGCCCTGCAATTTGGCTTTCATGTTGGAGAGCATCTCCGAAACAGCGGCGAAGCGGATGATCGGCTTGCCGAACTGCTCGCGCTCGTGGGCGTATTTGAGGGCTTCGCGGTAGGCGGCCTCGCAGAGACCCACCGACTGGGCGCCGATGCCCAGACGGGCGGCGTTCATCAGCGACATCACGTATTTGATAAGGCCCATCTTGCGGTCGCCGACCAGTTGCGCCGGAGCATTGGTGAAGACCAGCTCGCACGTCGGCGATCCCTTGATACCCATCTTGTTCTCGATACGGCGCACCTTGACGCCGCCGTCGCGCTTGTCGTAGACCAGCATCGACAGACCGCGGGCGTCGGTCGTGCCCTCTTCGGTGCGGGCCAGCACCAGCGAAACGTCGCCGTCGCCGTTGGTGATGAAACGCTTCACGCCGTTGAGCAGCCACGTCTGCTTCTCCTCGGACCACGTGGCCTTGAGCATCACAGCGCCCAGATCCGATCCGGCGTCCGGCTCGGTGAGGTCCATGGCGCAGGTAGCGCCCGCGGAAACCCACGGCAGGAATTTGGCCTTGATCTCCTCCGAAGCGAACTCGTTGAGCGTCTCGGCGCAGTCCTGAAGGCCCCAGATGTTCTCGAAGCCGGCGTCGGCGCGCGACACCATTTCGTTGGCCATCACGAAGCAGACCAGCGGGAAGTTAAGACCGTCGTACTTGCGCGGAAGCGTCATGCCGCTCAGGCCCGCATCGACGATCGCCTTCATGTTCCGGACCGTACCCGAAGCGTACTCCACATGGTCGTTCACCACGCGGGGGCCTTCGTGGTCCACGCCCTCGGCATTCGGAGCAATGACCTCGCCGCAGACCTCGCCCGCGATCTCCAGCACGCGGCGGTAGGAGTCCATAGCGTCTTCGAAATCCTGCGGCGCGAAATCGTAGAGGTCCTTTTCGGCGAAACCGCGCTCTTTCAGCTCCACGATCTTGCGCATCATCGGATGCCCAAGGTGGAACTGCAAATCTTTGTTATCTGAAAAGAAATTTGCCATTACTTCGAATTTTGTTTGTAGTACTTAATCATCTTGGGGATTATCTCATTGACGTCGCCCGTGATGGCGTAGTCGGCGATCTTGTTGATCGGGGCTTCGGGATCGGTGTTGATCGAGATGATCATGGCCGAACCGTCCATACCCGCCGTATGCTGGATCTGACCCGAAATACCGCAGGCGATGTAGAGTTTGGGACGGACCGTAACGCCGGTCTGGCCCACCTGACGGGCATGGTCGGCAAAGCCGGCGTCCACGGCGGCGCGGCTGGCGCCCACCTCGGCGCCCAGCACGTCGGCAAGCTCGAACACCAGATCGAAGTTCTCCTTCGAACCCATGCCGTAACCGCCGGCGACGATGACGCTCGCGCCCTTGATGTCGATCTTGCTCTCCGAAATCTCGCGGTCGAGGATCCGCACTGCCAGATCGGTGTCCTTCACGAACTTCTGCCAGTCGATCTTCTTCACCTCGCCGGCGCCCGGCACGGCGGCGTACTCGCGGCGCATGACGCCTTCGCGGACGGTAGCCATCTGGGGACGGTTGTCGGGATTGACGATCGTGGCGATGATGTTGCCGCCGAAAGCGGGACGGATCTGGTAAAGCAGGTCCTTATACTCCTTGCCGGTCTTGGCGTCCTTGTGGTCGCCGATCACCAGCTGCGTGCAGTCGGCCGTAAGACCGCTGTAGAGGGCCGACGATACGCGCGGGGCGAAGTCGCGGCCGTTGCAGGTCGCGCCGAACAGCGCGATCTGGGGTTTCTCCTGTTCGATCAGGCCGCACATGACGGCCGTATGGGGCAGCGTGCGGAAAGGTGCGAAGATCTTGTCGTCGGCGACCCAGACGGTGTCGGCGCCGTATTTGGCCAGTTCGGTCTCGATACCTGCAAGATGCTCGCCCAGCACTACGGCTTCGAGCTTCACACCCAGCGTCGTGGCCAGTTCGCGGCCTTTGGTCAGCAGTTCGAGACACACGTCGGCGACCTTGCCGCCCTCGTTCTCGATATATACGAATATATTGTTCATGGATTACTTCTGCGGATTTAACCGAGCGTGTGGCTCGCGATAAGTTCGACCATCAGTGAATTGATATCCTCGTCGGAAGCCGTGAGTTTCTTGGCCTCCTTGGCCTGAAACACCACGTTCTCGATCTTCTTGACCTTGGTGGGCGAACCCGCAAGGCCCAGCTGCTGCGGATCGGGATTGACGTCGGCGGCGGCCCACTCGACGATCTGCAGGTACTCCTTGGCGGCGGCGCGCTTGGCGGCCGGCGAGTCGGGAGCTGCGGCGATCTCCGATTTGGCGAGGGCGAATTTGCAGGTCATCACGCGCTTGGCGTTGCGCGGACGGCATTCGGGAGCCGACGCGTTGACCGTAACGACCACCGGAACGGGCGTCTCGACCGTCTCCATGCCGCAGTTCAGGCGGCGTTTGATGACCAGCGAATCCGCTTTGATTTCGGTAATCTCCTCGGCATAGGTCACCTGCGGCAGGCCCAGCTTCTCGGCCACCTGAGGTCCGACCTGCGCCGTATCGCCGTCGATGGCCTGACGGCCCGCGAAGATGATGTCGGGAGCGATCATTTTCAGCGCGCAAGAGAGCGCGTACGACGTGGCGAGGGTGTCCGAACCGGCGAACTCGCGGCCCGTAAGCAGATAGCCGCCGTCGGCCCCGCGGAACATGGCGTCGCGGATAATGTCGGCGGCGCGCTGCGGACCCATCGTAAGGATATGAACCGTGGAGCCTTCGGTGCGGTCTTTCAGCGCGAGCGCCATTTCGAGCGCATTGAGGTCCTCCGGATTGAAGATGGCCGGCAGCGCCGCGCGGTTGACCGTCCCTTCGGGGGTCATCGCATCCTTACCCACATTGCGGGTATCGGGCACCTGCTTGGCCAATACGACAATTTTAAGTGCTTTTTTCATAAGGTTATAGTTACAAAATTAAATCGGTATCATTGTTTCGGACGCCGCGGCAGGCGGAAAACTCCACGCACGGGGCCGCATCTCCGGCCGCAATACGGCATGCGGGATACATTCGGCGCGGCATACGCGGCATGCGACATGCGGCGGCCCAAAGGCTCCCCTACCGGACGATCGTTTCGCCGCGGTCGGGACCGACGGAGATGATCTTCACGGGAACGCCCGTCTCGCGCTCGATGAATTCGACGTACGTCTTGAATGCGGCCGGGAAGTCGTCGTAGCTCTTGCAGTCGCGCAGGTCGCACTTCCAGCCTTCGAACTCGCGGTAGACGGGTTTCAGGTCGTCGCCGATCTCGTAGGGAAAATGCGCGGTGCGCTCGCCGCCGACCTCGTATTCGGTGGCGACCTTGACGGTCTCGAAGTCGTTCATGACGTCGGACTTCATCATGATGAGCTGCGTCACGCCGTTGATCATGATCGAATATTTCAGCGCGACAAGGTCGAGCCAGCCGCAGCGGCGTTCACGGCCCGTAACGGCGCCGTATTCATGGCCGATACTGCGCATCCGGGCGCCCGTTTCGTCGAACAGCTCCGTAGGGAACGGGCCGCCGCCCACGCGCGTACAGTAGGCCTTGAAGATGCCGTAGACCTCGCCGATACGGTTCGGGGCGATGCCCAGACCGACGCAGGCGCCGGCGCAGACGGTATTCGAGGAGGTGACGAACGGATACGATCCGAAGTCCACGTCGAGCAGCGTGCCCTGAGCGCCTTCGGCCAGAATGCTCTTGTCCTGAGCCAGACACCCGTTGACGAAATATTCGCTGTCGATGATGTTGAAACGCTTGAGGTATTCGACGGCCTCGAACCACTTCCGTTCCAGCTCCGCAATATCATATTCATAACCCAGACCGCGCAGAATGCTCTCGTGGCGCGCCTTGGCCCGTGCATAAATCTGCCGGAAATCGGCGCTCAGCACGTCGCCGACGCGCATGCCGTTGCGGCTCACCTTGTCGGTATAGGTCGGACCGATGCCTTTGCCCGTGGTGCCGATCTTGGCGCTGCCCTTGGCCGCTTCGTAAGCCGCATCGAGAATGCGGTGGGTCGGCAGGATCAGGTGGGCTTTCTTCGAAATGCAGAGTTGTTTGGTCAGGTCGTGGCCGCTGGCTGCGAGCGCCTCGGCCTCCTCGCGGAAGAGGACGGCGTCAATGACAACGCCGTTGCCGATGATGTTGGTTTTTCCGCCCTGAAATATGCCCGAAGGAATCGAGCGGAGTACGTATTTCTCGCCGTTGAACTCCAACGTGTGACCGGCATTGGGACCGCCCTGAAAACGGGCGACGACCTCGTAGGCAGGCGTCAGCACATCCACGACTTTTCCCTTGCCCTCGTCACCCCATTGCAGGCCGAGGATAACGTCAACTTTTTTCATTGTATCCGGTTGTATTTTTGTGTGCAAAAGACATTTTTTGCATCCAAAGGTACTAATTATTATCCGAAATACCCAATTCGCCGCGGCGACTTTTCAACAATGTATCAGAAATCGGATGCGAAAAAAACATCCTGCGACGAAAAAACAAAGCACTGTGTGAAATCGGCGGAATAAAATTCGGCGGCTCCGGAGCGGGACGGGCGGATAGGCGGACGGGGCAGGCGGGTAAAGCGGACAGAGCGGACGGAGCGGACGGACACGAATGAGCGGAGAGACGAAGCGCGGACAGGCAGGTGGGCAGGCGGAGCAGACAGAAAGGTCAGAGCAGGAGGACGGGACGAACGGAGCGGATAAAGGAATAGGCGGGAATCAGACAAAGCTGACAGACGGAGAGACGAAGCAGACGGGACAAGACGAATGGGCGGACAGGCGGAGAGACGAACCAAACAGACGGAAAGACGAAACGGCCAAAACGGGCGAAGCGGCCGGATAGGCGGGCAGATGGGCGGGACGGATGGGCGGACGGATGGGCGGACGGATGGGCGGACGGATGGGCGGACGGAGCGGACGGAAAGGCAAGCAGAGCGGACGGACTGCAGAGACCCCGCATCGCCATTCGGAAGATTCGCAAAACGCCGGACTGAATCATGCCGCAGGCGAAGAAAAAAACGACAATCCCGCCCCGGAGAAACCGGACGGGACGGAAGTGGAGGCCGGGAGCGGAAACCGGGAGCAGATCGGACGGGAGCGGATCGGCCCAAAAGACGATGCGGAATCAGCGGACGATTATTTCGGTATGTCCGTCGGCACTGACGCTCTGCGATGCGCGGCAGTAGACGGTCGTGAGCGGAGGATTGCCGCCCGCATCGGCCTTAAGCCGCTCCGAGCAGGGTCGCAGGTCGAGCGTCACGAGCCGGTTGCCGCTGCAGTCGAGCAGACGGAGCGCTCCGGCGGATTTGAGGTCCAGCAGCGTGAGCGCATTGTCCGCGCAGTTCAACTCCAGAAGAGCGCGCAGCCCGTCCAGATCGAGCGAAGCGATGCGGTTACGGCTGCAATCGAGCGTCTGCAACAGCGTACACTTGCGCAAATCAAGCTGCGTGAGGTCGTTGCCGCTGCAGTCGAGCCGTTCGAGCCGCGAGAATTCGCCGATCTCCCACATATGCGCGATGCCGCGGTCAGGGCAGTCCATTTTCAGGACGCGCTGCGCTTCGTAGCGCGAAATGCGTCCGTCGTGGTCGATGTCGAAATGCTCAAGGCAGTAAGCCTCGAATGCGGGATCTGCAAAAGTGATGTATACGCGCTTGTTCTTGTCGTCGCGTTCGTCGTCCACAAGGCCGCAGGCCGCAAGAAGCGCAAACGCGAGGAGAGGAACGAAGCGGGTCATAGGCCTCAGATGTTTACGTCGTCGTCGGAGTCGTCGCCGCCGTCGGAATTGCCGTCGTCCTGAATCTCGTCGGCACCCTTGATCTCGTCGTCGTAGTAGTCCTTGTCGTCGTCCTCCTGCGCATTGTCGTCGATCTTGACGTCGATCTTAACCATGTAGGCGATTTCGTCCGTATCGAAAGGTACGGCATAGAAAAAATCTCCGTTGGGCTTGTCCACGCGCATCATCGCTTCGGTGAACCCCAGCGGGTATTTCTGCTTGACGGCCTCCTGCAGTTCGGGGGCCAGATTATGGAAGCTCGTTACGATATGTTTCTTCGTCGTATTCTGTTTAGCCATAATAATGTTTGGAAATTTTCTGCAATTATAAGCAAAATTTACATATCGCGCCACATACTCAATTTTTTTTTGCATTTTTTTTGAATTTGCAGGTAGTTACGAACAAAATACGTACCTTTACGCACGTTATACTTATATTATGATACGCGAGAGAATCGAAGAGCTGCGGCGGCAGCTTGAGTACCATAACTTCAGATATTACGTCGAAAACGCCCCCGAAATCTCCGACTTCGAATTCGACGCCATGATGCGCGAACTGCAGGATCTGGAGCGCGCGCATCCCGAAATGGCCGATCCCAACTCACCTTCGGTACGCGTCGGAAGCGACATCACCGCGGAGTTCCGAAGCGTGAAGCACCGGTTTCCGATGCTTTCGCTCGGCAACACCTATTCGCCGGACGAGCTGCACGAGTTCATCGAGCGGATCGAGAAGGAGACGGGTCCCACGGAATTCGTCTGCGAGCTGAAGTTCGACGGCACGGCCATATCGCTCACCTACGAGCATGGCCGGCTGCTGCGCGCCGTGACGCGCGGCGACGGCACGCAGGGCGACGACGTGACGGCCAACGTCCGCACGGTGCGGACAGTGCCCCTCAGGCTCAGGGGCGACGACTGGCCCGACTATTTCGAAATACGCGGCGAGATACTGATGCCCTACGCCTCGTTCGACAAGATCAACGCCGAACGCGAGGCGGCCGGGGAGACGCTTTTCGCCAATCCGCGCAACGCCGCGGCCGGAACGCTCAAGCAGCAGGCTTCGGCGGTGGTCGCGCGGCGCGGTCTGGACTGCACGCTCTACCAGCTGGCGGGCGACGACCTGCCCTTCACGAACCATTGGGAGAGTTTGCAGAAGGCACGCGAATGGGGATTCAAGATTTCGGACCAGATGCGCATATGCCGCAGTGCGGAGGAGATAGACGCCTACATCGCCCATTGGGACGAAGCGCGCAGGGAACTCCCCTTCCCCACCGACGGCGTGGTAATCAAGGTAAACGACTTCGGCGTGCGGCGGCAGCTGGGATTCACGGCCAAGGCCCCGAAATGGGCCGTGGCCTACAAGTTCAAGGCCGAGCAGGCTTTGACGCGGTTGGACAGCGTGGCCTTTCAGGTGGGACGCACGGGAGCCATAACGCCCGTGGCCAACCTCGAACCGGTGCTGCTGGCCGGCACGACGGTACGCCGGGCGACGCTGCACAACGCCGAACAGATGGCCCTGCTGGACATACGTCCGGGCGACATGGTATACGTCGAGAAAGGCGGCGAAATCATTCCCAAGATCACGGGCGTGGAGCTTTCGCAGCGGCCGGCAGACAGCAGGCCGTTCGAGTACATCACGGTATGTCCCGAATGCGGCACGCCGCTGGTCAAATACGAAGGCGAGGCGAAGCACTACTGTCCCAATCAGGGCGGATGCCGTCCGCAGATCATCGGACGCATCATCCACTTCATCCGCCGCAAGGCGATGGACATCGAGGGACTGGGCGAAGAGACCGTCGAGCTGCTTTACGAAAACGGGCTGGTGCGCGACGTGGCCGACCTGTACGACCTGCAGGCTCCGCAGCTGGCGTGTCTGCCGCGGCTGGGCGAGAAGTCGGCAGACAACATCATCCGGAGCATCCGGGGATCGGTCGAAGTGCCTTTCAGGCGCGTGCTGTTCGGGCTGGGAATCCGCTTCGTGGGCGAAACCACGGCCAAATACCTCGCGGAACACTTCCGGTCGCTCGACGCGGTGATGAAAGCCACGCGCGAGGAGTTGACCGAAGCCGACGAAGTGGGCGGACGCATCGCCGACGCGATCATCGAATACTTCGCCGACGAGAAGAACCTCGCCATCATCCGCCGCCTGCGCGACGCGGGCGTGAAGTTCGAAGCCGAAGCGCGCGAGCTGGCGTCGGAGTCGCTCGCGGGAAAGAGTTTCGTGATATCGGGCAAGTTCTCGAACCACAGCCGCGACGAGCTGAAAGAGCTGATCGAAATACACGGCGGCAGGAACCTCGCGGCCGTATCGGCGAACGTCGATTACATCGTGGCGGGCGAGAATATGGGTCCGGCGAAGCTCAAGAAAGCCGAGAAGCTGGGCGTGAAGATCATCTCCGAAGAGGATTTTATCGCCATGATCGGCAGCGACGAAATACCCGCCGCAAATGCGGCGGAAAAGCGGACGTAAGGGGGCGCGGAAGGGAGCGCGGCGCACAAGGATGCGGCCGAGCCGAAGCTGTTTTAGCCGGCAGACGCAACCGGATAGGCCGTCCCCGCCGGTACGAAGAAACGGAGGCGGGAACAGAAGAGACGACAGCGGCGGGAACGGAAGATGCCACGGCGGCGGAAGTTGGAAACACGGCAAAGAAGGCAGAAGACGCAATGCCGAAAGAAGGCTAAAACGCAGGGCGGCAAACAAAGACGCGGCGGCAGAAGCAGGAAATACAACAGCGGAAGCAGGAAATGCGGCGGCGGAAGTTGAAAACACAGCAGTGAAGGCAGAAGACGCAATGCCGAAAGAAGGCTAAAACGCAGGGCGGCAAACAAAGATGCGGCGGCGGAAGCAGGAAACGCGGCGGCGGGAACGGCGTAAGCGCCGGATCGCGGAAGACAGCCGCAGGAAAAGAAACTACGAACAAAACCGGAATACGATGATAAGAGAGAAACTGACAGGCGTGGGGGTCGCGATGATAACCCCCTTCACATCGGACGGACGCGTCGATTATCAGGCATTGGCGCGCATGATAGACTACGTAATAGAGGGCGGCGTGGATTACATCGTGGCGCTCGGCACCACGGCCGAAACCCCGACGCTCTACATGCCCGAACGCGCGGTGATCGCCATGTTCATCACCAACCATATCGCAGGCCGCGTGCCGCTGGTGATGGGCTGCGGCGGCAACTCGACGTCGGAGGTGCTGGACCAGCTCCGCGAATTCGACCTGCGGGGCGCGGACGCCATCCTGAGCGTGACGCCCTATTACAACAAACCCTCACAGGAGGGACTTTACCAGCATTTCCGCACCGTATCGGAGCATTCGCCCCTGCCCGTGATACTCTACAACATACCGGGCCGGTCGGGCGTGAACATGACCGCCGAGACCACGCTGCGGCTGGCGCGCGACATGAAGAACGTCATCGGCATCAAGGAGGCGTCGGGCGACATCGAGCAGATGCAGCGCATCCTCGACAACCGCCCCGAAGGGTTTCTGGTGCTGTCGGGCGACGACGGCATGACGCTCGACCTGATGCGCCGCGGCGGCGAAGGCGTGATTTCGGTGGCGGCGAACGTATTTCCCAAACGTTTCATGCAGTGCGTCGGTCATGCCAAGCAGGGCGATTTCGACCGCGCCGAAGAGGAGTACAGGGCGCTCGACGAAGCGGTGCACGCGCTCTTCGAGGAGGGGAATCCCGTGGGTGCGAAATGCGCGCTCTCGATGATGGGCAAAATCGGCCCCACGATGCGGCTGCCGCTGGTCGAGGGTTCGCAGGCGCTGCGCGAAAAGTTCAGCCGGCTGATTGCGGAATACGATTTGCGCTGATTCCGCGTTAGTGTCTAAAATACGGACTAAAACACGGATATGAAAAATTTACTGCTGTTACTGCTTCTGCTTCCGGCGCTGGCCGCGGCGAAGGTTCCCGACGAGGAGGATATTCAGAACAAGACGATGGACGCCGAGTCGCCGTTCTACTATCCGTCGCTGATGATGCGCTACAACGCCGGCGACGAAACGCTGACCGACGAGGATTACCACTACCTCTATTACGGCTACGCCTATCAGGAGAGCTACAAACCGCTGGACTCGAATCCCGATCTGGACAAGCTGCTGTTGATGGCTTCGGGACTCGATCCCGACAAACCGGCCGTCGAGACGCTCGAAGCAATGCTCTACACGGGCGAGGATGCGCTGGCCCGCGATCCGTTCAGCCCCAAGATCCTCAACCTGATGGCCTACGCCCACGGCGCGCTGGGCAACAAACTGCAGGAAAAGATGTACTACAACCGGATGCAGGGCGTCATCCGGGCGATCCGGGAGTCGGGAGACGCGCTGACGCAGAAAACGCCGCGCCATATCCTGATGTTCGACCACGCGCTCGACGTGATGGCCACCGAAGGGCTTTCGTACGACAAGAGCCGCATCATCAGCCGAACGGTGGAGTTCATCCCGCTGACCGTACCCTACACGGTGGAGGGCAAGAAGCGCAAGGGACTCTACTATGACTTCGGACGCATATACTGGAACAAACCCGAAGGTTATACCTATAAACGCGACCGCACATGGCAGTTCAACAATCTCAAACCCCGTACGTACAAATAATCCGGCGCGCATTGTGCCTGCTGCTGGCGCTGGCGGTTTTCACCGGCTGCGAAAAGGAGCGGGAGCCGGCGGAAATAACGAGTTCGCAGGAAGAAGCGGTGCTGCGCAGCACGGCCGGATCGGCAGCGGCGTTCACCGTGACGGCGACCGGACCGTGGACGCTGACCACCACGGGCAGCGGATTCGGCATCTCCCCCACCGCAGGCGGCCGGGGCGAGACGACGGTAACGGTGACGGCGTCGGACGGGAATCCGGGCCGCAGCCGCGTCAAGCTGGGAACGGTCGCGCTGACTCTGAACGCAGGAGGCGCGCAGTGCAGCGTCACCGTGTCGCAAAGTCCGGCGACGGCGACGCAGACCATGCTGCTCTACATGCCGGGACGGGATCTGCTGAAATTCTACAAGCAGAATATCGACGGCGTCCTGAAAGCCGTCGATGCGAACGTTCCGGGCGACGGCCGCGTATTGGTCTGCTATCAGCCCAACGCGCACTCGCAGGCCGAAATGTACGAGGCGTATTTCAACGCCGAAAAGCAGGCGGCCGCATTCGCGCTGCTGAAAAGCTACGACGATTTCGCGGCGGCCGATCCCGCATGCGTACAGCGCATGCTGGCCGACGTGGAGGCGCTCGCCCCGGCGCAGCATTACGGGATCATCGTCGGCTGTCACGGCAAGGCGTGGGTGCCCGCGAATCAGGGAGCGCTCAGCTACTCGGCCCGGATGTCGAAGGAGCTGGAGGATTTATGGACCCCGGCGCCGGGGGCGCTGACGACCCGTTCGTTCGGCGACACGGGGCGGTCGATCGACATTACGGACTTCGCGGCGGCGGTCAAGGCCCAGAATTACAGGACCGACTACCTGCTTTTCGACGCCTGCTTCATGGCCAATATCGAGACGCTTTACGACCTGCGCGAATGCACGGACTACGTGATTGCCGCGCCCTGCGAAATCATGGGAGAGGGATTCCCCTACGAGCGGGCGATGCCGTGGTTCTTCACCGACGGCGGCAAAACCCGCGATCTGACAAAGGTGTGCGAAGCGTTCTGGAACTTCTACATGAACGACGCGACGACCCAATCGGGCTGCATTTCGCTGGCCGTGATGTCGGAAATGGAGGGTATGAAGGAGGTCATGTGGCGCATCAACGCAGCGCCGAAAAAGTCTTATGCCGAGGAACTGCAAAGCTACGAGGGAATGTCTTCGCACATATTCTACGATCTGGGCCACTGGGTCGAACTGGCCTGCGGCGACGCGGGGCTGAAAGAGGATTTCAAAGCGCAGCTGGACAAGGCGTTTCCCAAAGCCGCACGGCTCAGCACACCGGGATTCTACTCGGCGTACAACGGCCGGATGAACCCCGTCGCCTACTATTCGGGAGTGTCGTTCAGCGAACCGTCGGACAAATACGTCGAGGAGAACAAGCAGACGAGCTGGTACCGGGACACGCATTGAATGAAAAAGGGTGATTCTTGCGAATCACCCTTTTCCGTTATTCGTACTGGCCGGACTTGAGCCGTTCGACCTCCTCGCGGGAGAGGAAACGCCATGCACCGCGCTTGAGGTTCTTTTTCGTCAGACCCGCATAATAGACGCGGTCGAGCTTGGTGACGGTATAGCCGAGGAACTCGAAAATACGGCGCACGATGCGGTTGCGGCCCGAATGGATCTCGATGCCGACCTCCTGCTTGTTGTCCTTGACATAGGAGATCTCATCGGCGAAAATCTCGCCGTCTTCGAGCGTAATGCCCTCAGCGATGCGGTCCATGTCGGCGCGCGTCAGGGGTTTGTCGAGCGACACCTGATAGATTTTCTTCTTCCGGAAGGCCGGATGCGTGAGCTGCTTGGTCAAATCGCCGTCGTTGGTGAACAGCAGCAGTCCGAGACTGTTCTTGTCGAGACGCCCCACCGGGTAGATGCGTTCCGTGCAGGCGCCCTGCACCAGCTCCATGACGGTTTTGCCCGCATGCGGATCGTCGAGCGAAGTCACATAGCCCTTGGGCTTGTTGAGCACAAGATAGACCTTCTTTTCGCCCTGCACACGGCTGTCGTTGAATTTCACCTCGTCGGTGGGCAGCACCTTGGTGCCCAGCTGGGTGACGATCTGACCGTTGACGGTCACCAGACCCGCCGTGATGAAATCGTCGGCCTCGCGGCGCGAGCAGAGTCCCGACTGGGCCAGAAAGCGGTTCAGGCGCATTTCGCCGATCTGCTTTTCGGGCGTGAACTTCGGATAGGAAGCCGGCTTGTCGTCGTGCTTCCGGAATCCGGGCTTATAGGGTTTGTCGCCGAACCTGCGGTCACCGGACTTTTTGTCTGCGAACCGACGGTCGCCGGCGGGCTTGTCGCCGGATTTACGTTCGCCGTAGGGTTTGTCGCCGAACTTGCGGTCGCCGAATTTCTTGGGTCCCCGGTTGTCGCCGTAGGCGGGTTTTTCGCCGCGGGGCTTATCGCCGAACGAGCGGCGCGGTTTGTCGCCGTCGCGGTAACGTTCGTCCGAACGGGCGCGGTCGCCCTGCCGTTCGTCGCCGAAACTGCGGCGCGGTTTGTCGAATGCAGGACGGTTGTCCTCCGTAAAGTGGGGATTGTACGACGCCCGCTTGACGGGCTTGCGGTCATCGGACGGCTGCTCCGAATCGGCAGCATCACGCTGCAAACGCGGGCGACGCTCGACACGCTCCGCCGTAGCGGTCACGGTACGCTGACGCTTGTCGCGTCCGAAACGCGTAAGCACCGAGGTCGAGTCGTTTTTAAAGTCTTTCATAATCAGTTTGAATGTTTACGCGGCAAAGTTAATCGAATTTTCCGGATAAAAGCATATTGCGTGCCCGATTCGGAGATAAAAGCCGCAGGCCGTTACAAATTCGCCGCTTTTGCGTTATCTTTGCGTCCATAAACAATGCCCGGCGTCGTTTGCCGGGTATTTCCCCCGTCGCTTTCCATGAACATGAACCGTGAAATACTGCGCATTGCGCTCCCCAATATCGTCTCGAACATCACCGTGCCGCTCATGGGCATCGTCTCGACGGCGATCGCCGGGCACTGGGGTTCGGATACGGCCGCAACGATCGGCGCGCTGGCCATCGGCGTGTCGATCTTCAACTTCATCTACTGGAACTGCTCGTTCGTGCGCATGGGGACCAGCGGACTGACGGCGCAGGCATTCGGCGCGGGCAACTTCCGCGAATGCACCAACATGCTGGTCCGGGCGCTGCTCGTGGCCGGAGGAATGGGCCTGCTGATGTTGCTGCTGCAATACCCGCTGGGCGAGCTGGCCCTGTGGGGACTCAACGGCAACGACATGACGCGCGAGTACTTCTACGCCCGCATCTGGGCCGTGCCGGCGGGGATTCTGCTGTTCGGCTTCAACGGCTGGTTTACGGGAATGCAGAACGCGCTGATACCGATGTTCACGGCCATCACGGTCAACGTGGTCCATGTGCTGTGCAGCCTCTGGTTCGCATTCGGACTGGACATGGGGATCGTCGGCATCGCCTACGCCTCGGTAATCGCGCAGTGGACGGGCGTGGCCCTCTCCGCCCTGCTGCTCTTCGCATGCTACCGCAGGATACTGACCGGAATCGACTGGGCGGAGGTGGTGAACCTGAAACCGCTCAGGACCTTCTTCATCGTAAACCGCGACATCATGCTGCGCACGTTCTGCATCGTGGCCGTCTACACCTTCTTCACAGGGGCGTCGGCCCGCATGGACGAACCGGCGCTGCTGGCCGTCAACACGCTGCTGCTGCAGTTGTTTACGCTCTTCTCGTACATGAACGACGGATTCGCATACGCCGCCGAAGCCCTGACGGGCCGATTCATCGGCGCGCGCGACGAAGGGGCGCTGCGCGACTGCCTGCGCCGCTGCATCGCGTGGGGCACGGCCGTGTCGGTGCTGTTCGTCGGCATCTATATCGGCTGGTGGCGCGAACTGGTGGGGCTGTTCGTGGACAGCACGGCGCCCAATGCCGCGACGATCGTGGAGCTGGCGGGAGAGTATATCGTATGGATCATCCTGATTCCGGTCGCCAGCGCCATGCCCTTCATCATGGACGGCATCATGGTCGGAGCGACCGAGACGCGCGTCATGCGCAACTCGATGTTCTGGGCCACGGCGGCCTATTTCGGCATCTTCTACGTCGGCTACGCGATAATCGGCAACAACGCGCTCTGGCTGGCATTCACGCTCTACATGTTCCTGCGCGGGGTGCTCCAATACTTCATGACGCACCGCCTGCGGTCGATCTATGTGAAAGCGACAGCCTGACCGCCATGGAACTGACCCCTGATTCGCTCTACATCAAATACGTCCGCCTGAAAGAGGAGGACGAAACGCCGCAGACCTATCCGTACACCGTTCCGGCGCTGGCCAACTTCCGGCGGCTGGAATTCCGCAGGCCCGTGACCTTCATCATGGGCGAGAACGGTATGGGGAAATCGACGCTGCTCGAAGCCATAGCCGTCAAGGCGGGATTCAATCCCGAAGGAGGGTCCAAGAACTTCCGGTTCACGACGCGCGCCAGCCATTCGGGCCTTTACGAACATATCGTTCTGGGACGCGGACTCCAGCCGCGCGACGGCTATTTCCTGCGGGCGGAGAGTTTCTACAACGTGGCGACGGAAATCGAAAACGTCGCCGACGGCGTACTGAAATATTACGGCGACAAGTCGCTGCACCAGCAGTCGCACGGCGAAAGTTTTCTGGCGCTGCTCGGACACCGGCTCTTCGGACACGGACTTTATATTTCGACGAGCCGGAAGCCGCACTGTCGCCCTCGCGCCAGATGTACATGCTGTGCCGGATGAAGCAGCTGGCCGAGCAGGGGTCGCAGTTCATCATCAGCACCCACTCGCCGATCGTCATGTCCTACCCCGGCGCCGAGATATACGAAATCACGGACCGCGGGCTGGAACCGACCGAGCTGGAGGCGACCTCCCACTTCCAGCTGATGAAGCGTTTTATCCTCGACCGCCGGGGAATACTGCGGCAGATGGAGCTGGAGAAGGAATAGCCCTCGAACTGAGTTCGAGGGCTATTCCTTATTCGGAGTGCGCACCGGACATAGCATCGGATAAAGCGCCGGACAAAAGAGCGCAAACAAAAACCACCCGGCTCCTGCGAGCCGGGTGGTTCTATATTGCCGGAGGGCTGTCCCGCCCGTTATGCGGCGGTTATTCGCCCTTGGCGGCTTTCCAGAGCGGGAAGTATTTGTCGTACTTCTCCTGAATGCCGGGTTCGTCGCGCAGACGGAAGCAGAGCTGTTTGAGCATGTCGAGCGTATTGAAGTCGTCGGCTTTCAGCTCGTGGGCCTTCTCGAACCACGGAATAGCCTCCATATAGACCGCATTGGCGGCTTTCAGGTCGGCATCGTAAGCGGCCTGACTGCTGTACTGCTTCTCGTTCATCACCTTGTTCATCTCGTCGGCCTTGATCGTGTAGAACACGCCCAGATAGTAGTTGCCTTCGAAGAGTTCGGGTTTCAGTTCGACGACCTTTTGGAACGATGCGATGCTTTCGTCGTACTGCTTCAGCGCGAAGAAGATACGGCCGCGGCCGAACCAAAGATCCACATTCTCCGGATTGCTCTCGATAGCCGCGTCGATCAGCGCCACCAAGTCGGCGGGGTCGCCCACCGAATCCTCAGGATTGGTATAGAGCTGCACCAGACCGTCGAGAATACGCTCGTTCTTCGGGAACTTCTTGATACCGGCGACCAGCGCATCCTTGGCTTTCAGGACATTGGCCTTGTCGGCGTCCTTCTGGCCGTAGTAGCAGTGGAAAAGGTAGTAGTAGATATTGCCTTCCTCGTCGTTATAACCCAGATCGAGCGCCTTGTTCAGGTAATCGGCACCGATGACGTACGATGCAGGGTTCGCAGCGCCGTCCACCGTGCGCAGATAACCCGCATAGTAGAGCAGCGCGGGTTCGGGATTGCCGTGAGCGGGGCTGGACTGGGCTTCGAAAGCCAGTGCATAGGCGTCGGCGGCATCGGCGTAATTGCCGGTGTCGATACCCGTGTTGCCCACCTGCGAGCAGAAGTCGCTGATCTGCTTGAGACCCTCCTTGACCTTATCGGCCGTCTTGGGGTCCATTTCATAAGCCTTGTTGTAGGCTTCGATAGCCTTGGCGGGAGCGTCTTCAATCACCCACTGCGTCTGGCTCCAAGTCGCGATCTTGCCGTCCTTGATATATGCCGTGAACCAAGGATAGACCCAAGCCTCGTAGGGAACGTTGACGAGCGTCACCGATTCGGTCGAGGCGGGTTCGCCGACGGCCAGCTTGAGCATCGCGGCGTCCATATTGACGAAAAGGTTCTTCGTCGGTTCGATAGCCGCTTCGTAGAAGGCTTTGCCGCGGTTGATCCACGTCGCAGCCTTGGCGCCCTTCTTCGCATCGGCGATGTCGGCGTCGCTCTTCTCGATCTTGGATACAAGCGCCGACTTGTTTACTTTCTGGGCCTGAACGGCAGTAACTGCTACGAGAGCCACCGCAAGGACCGTCAAAAATACTTTTTTCATAACAGATTGAATTTTAATGTTTTAAAGTCATTTCTTCGTTACTCCTCCGCCGGACGGTCCGCTTCGGGAGTGGCGTCATTCCCGGTTGCAGCGACCTCTGCGGATTGTACTTCTTCGTCTTCATCGCCCGCTGCCGGTACGGCCATCACCGAAGCAATGGCGTCGCCCTCGCGCAGGTTGATGATACGCACGCCCTGCGTCGCGCGGCCCGCAAGGCGGATCTGCGACACTGCCGTACGTATGGTAAGTCCCGAACGGTTGATAATCATCAGGTCGTTGTCGTCCGTAACGGCCTGAATGGAGATAAGTTTGCCGGTTTTCTCCGTTACATTGATCGTCTTCACACCCTTGCCGCCGCGGTTGGTGATGCGGTATTCGTCCAGATCGGTACGCTTGCCGTAACCGTTCTCGCTCAGCACCAGTACGTCCTGCTTCGAATCGGGTTCGACACATATCATGCCGACCACTTCGTCGCTCTCCTCGATCGAGATGCCGCGGACACCCGCACCGACACGTCCGATAGGACGCACCGTGCTCTCGTTGAAGCGGATGGCCTTGCCGTCGCGGGCCGCGATCATCACCTCGGCCTGACCGCTGGTGAGCTTGGCCTCGATCAGCTGGTCGCCTTCGCGGATGACGATGGCGTTCACGCCGTTCTGACGCGGACGCGAGTAGGCTTCGAGTTTGGTCTTCTTGATCGTACCGTCCTTGGTACACATGATGATGAAGTTGTTGTTGACGTACTCCTCGTCGTTCAGACGCTTGACGTTGATGTAGGCGCGGACCTTGTCGTCGGGTTCGATCTGGATGACGTTCTGGATGGCACGGCCCTTCGAAGAGCGGGCGCCTTCCGGAATCTCGTACACCTTGAGCCAGAAGCAGCGGCCCTTCTCCGTGAAGAAGAGCATCGTATTGTGCATTGAGGCCACGTAGATATGTTCGATGAAGTCTTCGTCGCGCGTGGCGCTGCCCTTGGCGCCGACGCCGCCGCGGTTCTGCGTGCGGTACTCGGCAAGCGGCGTACGCTTGATATAGCCCATGTGCGAAATGGTGATGACCATGTCGTCGTCGGCGTAAAAGTCTTCGGGGTTGAACTCCTCGGAAGAGTAAACGATCTCCGAGCGGCGTTCGTCGCCGTATTTCTCCTTGATTTCGAGCAGCTCGTCCTTGATGATCTGCATCTGCATGCCGACGTTTTCGAGCACCTCCTTGAGGTAGGCGATCTGCTTGGTAAGTTCGTCGCGCTCGGCGATCAGCTTGCCGTATTCGAGTCCGGTCAGGGCGCGCAGGCGCATCTCGATAATGGCGGAAGCCTGAATGTCGCTCAGGTTGAAGCGCTCGATCATCGTCTGCTTGGCGGCGTCGGGCGTCTGCGACGAACGGATGATGTGCACGATCTCGTCGATGTTGTCCTGCGCGATCAGCAGACCCTGCACGATATGCAGGCGTTCCTCGGCCTTCTTCAGGTCGAAGCGCGCACGGCGCACCACCACGTCGTGGCGGTGATCGACGAAATGCTTGACCAGATCGCGCATCGGCAGCATCTGGGGACGGCCGTTCACCAGCGCGATATTGTTCACTGCAAACGAAGTCTGCAGCGGCGTATTCTTGAAGAGCGTGTTCAGCACGACGCTGGCGACGGCGTCGTGTTTGAGAATGATGATGATGCGAAGGCCGTTGCGGTCCGATTCGTCGTTGATGTAGGAGATGCCCTCGATCTTCTTCTCGTTGATCATGTCGGCGATCTTCTTGATCATCTCGGCCTTGTTGATCATGTAGGGAATCTCGGTGATGACGATGCACTCGCGGCCGCTGGGGGTATGTTCGATATCGGTCTTGGCGCGCATCATAACGCGGCCGCGGCCCGTAAGCATCGCCTCGCGGACACCCTCGTAGCCGTAGATGATACCTCCCGTCGGGAAGTCGGGGCCCTTGATATACTGCAGCATCTCCTCGCCCGTGATTTCGGGATTGTCGATATAGGCGCAGCAGGCGTCTACGACCTCGCTCAGGTTGTGCGGGGCCATGTTGGTGGCCATGCCGACGGCGATACCGCTCGCGCCGTTGACGATCAGCAGCGGAATCTTGGTGGGAAGCACCGTGGGTTCGGGAATCGTATCGTCGAAGTTGAGCGTCCAGTCCACGGTCTCCTTGTCGATGTCGGCCATCACCTCGTCGGTGATCTTCTTCATGCGGGCCTCGGTGTAACGCATGGCCGCAGGCGAGTCGCCGTCCATAGAACCGAAGTTACCCTGACCGTCGACCAGCGGATAACGCATCGACCAGTCCTGAGCCAGACGCACCATGGCGTCGTAGACCGACGTATCGCCGTGGGGGTGGAACTTACCGAGCACGTCGCCGACGATACGGGCCGACTTACGGGTGGGCTTATCGGAGTAGAGGTTGAGCTCCGCACTCATATCGTAGAGGATGCGGCGGTGTACGGGCTTCATGCCGTCGCGCACATCGGGAAGCGCGCGCGACACGATGACCGACATCGAATAGTCGATGTACGCCGACTTCATCTGCTCTTCGATATTGATAGGAATGATACGTCCTACCAAACCGGCATTCTTTTCTTCTTCAGTTAGCATCTTGTCTCTTGAAATTACGGTCTTTTAACGAACAAAAATACGATTTATTTCCGATCTGAGCAACTTTAGGGCGATAAATCTGACGCCGGCGCACAAGATTTCCGGACCGGCACCCCGTTTTTGCCCCTTTTCCGCCGATCTGACGGCCTGAAAAAAATCTCCCGACGAGGTGTCGGGAGAAAACGAGCCTGTTTGCAGCCGGGCGAGAGCCGGCGGCCGCGGCCGGGTGGGGGCGCATGCGTTTTCAGACGCCGGAGAAAAAGTCGGAAAAAACGATTTCCGGGAAGCACGCCCCGCTTTTTTGCCGTTTCGGGAGGATTTTTTACCTTTGCGGCTTCGACCCGAATTTTATGACCCGAATCAATACCCCCAAAGAGGTCCTCGCGCTGGCCGGAAGCTCCGCGGCGGACAAACTGCAAAATACGGCCGGCAAGACCCTCATACTCGCATTTCTGGCCGGCGCATACATCGCCATAGGCGGCCTGTTCTCGCTGATGGCGGGATTCGGGTTCCCCGGAGCGGCCGAAGCGCCCGGATTCCAGCGCCTGCTGTCGGGCGCGGTATTCCCGCTGGGGCTTATACTGGTGGTATTCACCGGAGCCGAGCTGTTCACGGGCAACAACGCCGTACTGATGCCGGGGGCGCTCGCCCGCCGGTACGGCTGGGGCAAAGTAGCGCGCAACTGGACGCTCGTGTGGATGGGGAATTTCGCAGGGGCGCTCTTCTTCACCTATTTTATGGTGGTTCTGCCCGGCGTGCTGTCGTCGGAAATGTGGCGGGAAGCGGCCTGCAATATTGCGCAGGCGAAGGTATCGCTGCCGTGGAGCACGGTTTTCCTGCGCGGCGTGGGCGCCAACTGGCTGGTATGTCTGGCCGTATGGCTCGGAATGAGCGCCAACGACGTGCCGGGACGTATGCTGGGGCTGTTTTTCCCGATCATGTGCTTCGTGGTGATCGGCTACGAACACTGCATCGCCAACATGTTCTTCATCCCGCTGGGCATGCTGCTCGGCGCACCGGTATCGGCGGCGGAGCTGTTCGCCGGCAATCTGGTTCCGGCCACGCTCGGCAACATCGTGGGCGGCGGGCTCTTCGTGGGCGGTCTGTACTGGTATCTCAACCGGAAATAAGCGGCAGGAAATTCACGCGGCAGCAGGGACGCGGCAGTCCGGCGCGCAATCCGGGGCATGAGCCGTCACATAACGCACACCGTCCGTATCCACGGAAAGTATCCGCCGGAGTATATCCGCGCAGGCGTATCAGCGGAAGTCGATAAATTCGTAACCTTTGTAGTCCCCTTTGGAGAAAGCTTTGAGCGGTGTGTCGAGCGGCGCGACGCCGAGAACGGCGATGCCGACCTGCTCGCCGTCGTAATCGTAGCGGAGCGATTCGGGGCGCATCGCGGCGGTATCGACCGTAACGAGAATCTCCCCGGCGGGCGAGGCGTCCGCCGAAGTCGGGGTCAGCCGCACGACGGCCCGGCCCTCCGCATCGCTCACCAGCGAGGGGGCATACTGGGTGCCGATGAAGTCGAAGGCATGGGCGGGGTTGCTGAGCAGATTACGGCTTGAAGTATCCACGTCGTCGATGGTCACTTCGCGGCGGCGGTTGTCGATCTCGTAGCGGATTTTGCCGTCGCAGTAGACCTCCGCCTCCCCCACCGCGATATAGTAGTTTTCACCCTCGACGGCATAACGGCCGCGGGTGGTGTATTCGTCCGAGCTGACCTCGAACGCCACTCCGTAAGCACCCAGCGCACGGAATCCCGCAGCCAGTTTTTCGAGAATCTCAGCGGCCCGTCCGTCGGCAGAAGGCGCAAGGGCGGCAACCGCCGCGGAGGCTGCGGGAGATGCAGCAGCAGCCGGAACGCCGGAACGGAAGAAATCACCTGCGGCCGCAGGAACAGCGGATACGGTGGTTTCCGGGAAAACCGCACGAAGACCCGACACGGCAGTTTCGGCAGACACTGAGGAAACAGCGGACATGGAAGTTTCGGCTGACGCAGAGAAAGCAGCGGATGCGGCGGTTTCGGCTGACACCGAGGAAACAGCAGACGCAACAGCTTCGGCTGACGCTGAGGAAACAGCGGACACGGCGGTTTCGGCTGACGCTGAAGAAACAGCCGACGCGGCGGCGGTTTCGGTTACGGCGAGGGTTTCGGAAAGCATCCCGCGGGCGGCGGCCGTCCGGGCCGCTGACAGCAGCACTATTGCGAATAAAAGTCGTTTCATGGGCGTAAGCATCAGAATAAACCGAGGTCCTGCAGTTTGGCTTCGAGCGACGGCAGGTCGTGGAACAGAATGTCGCGCGGCTTGGCCCCCTGCTGGCGGCCGACGATGCCGGCGCGTTCGAGCTGCGTCATGATGCGACCGGCGCGGTTGAAGCCGACTTCGTAGTTGCGCTGGATCATCGAGGTCGAGATATTGCCGCCCGAAACTGCGTCGCGGGCGATCTCGGCGAAGAGCGAGTCGTATTTCACCGGAGCGGACTCCTCGCTGCCCTGACTGCTGCCGCCGCCGTCCGCATCGGGAGTATAGTCGGGCAGCGGGTAGGCTTCGGTATAGCCCTGCTGGCGGGAGATGTAATCGACGACGCGCTCCACCTCCTTGGTCTCGACCAGCGCACACTGGATACGGGTCAGCTCGCCGTCCTTCGAGAAGAGCATGTCGCCGCGCCCGATCAGCTGGTTGGCGCCCGGCTGGTCGATGATCGTGCGCGAGTCGATCATCTGCATCACGCGGAAGGCGATACGGGCCGGGAAGTTGGCCTTGATACCGCCCGTGATGACCTTCACGTCGGGGCGCTGCGTGGCGATGATCAGGTGGATGCCGATGGCGCGGGCTTTCTGCGCCAGACGCATCACGGGTCCCTCGACCTCGCGGGCGGTCATGATCAGGTCGGCGAACTCATCGACGACGACGACGATATAAGGCAGGTAACGGTGGCCGTTATGCGGATTGAGCCGCCGGGAAGTGAATTTCTCGTTGTATTCGGCAATATTGCGCGCCCCGGCCTTCTTACAGAGTTCCAGACGGTTGTCCATCTCCGTACAGAGCGAGTTGAGCGCATAGACCGCCTTACGGGGATCGGTGACGATCGCATCGTCCTCCGACTCCATCTTGGCGAGGAAATGCCGTTCGATCTTGGCGTAGAGCGAGAATTCGACCATCTTGGGGTCGATCATCACGAACTTCAGCTGCGCGGGGTGTTTGCGGTAGAGCAGCGAGGTGATGATCGCATTGAGTCCCACCGACTTACCCTGCCCCGTGGCACCCGCGACCAGCAGGTGCGGCATCTTGGCCAGATCGAAGACGTAGTTTTCGTTCTGGATCGTGCGGCCGATCACCACCGGAAGCTCGGCCTTCGACTCCTGAAAACGCAGCGAACGCACGGCGGAGTACATCGACACCACCTGCTTGTCGCGGTTGGGGACCTCGATGCCGATGGTTCCCTTGCCGGGAATGGGCGCGATGATGCGGATACCCAGCGCCTTAAGGCTCTGGGCTATGTCGTTTTCGAGACTCTGGATCTTCGAAATCTTGACGCCCTGCGCCTGCACGATCTCATAGAGCGTGACCGTGGGACCGACGGTGGCCTTGATGCGCTGGATCGGAATGCCGAAATTCTTGAGCGTCTCCTCGATGCGGGTCTTGTTGTCGAAAATCTCCTCGTCGCTAACTTCCGAATCGGACTGGTAGTCCTCCAGAAGCGTCACGGGCGGCTTGCTGTAGTTCACGAGGTCCTTCAGCGGATCGTAGCTCTCGGTCGTGATCGCCCGTTCGTCGACCATGCGGGCCTCGTTGGCTTCGACCGTAACGACGACGCCTTCGGCACCGGCCGAACCCGCGGAAACAGATGCGTCGGCGGGTGCGGATTCATATTCGGGCGCGGAGCCAGCTCCATGCGCAGGCGCATCTCCGGATGCGGAAGCAGAGTGGGAAGCAGAACCGGAAAGGGATTCGGAGCCGGAAAGGGATTCGGAGCCGGAAAGGGATTCAGCAGCGGCTCCGGCGAAAGTCTCCGGGGAAGATGCGCCGGCATCTCCGCCTACGGTAAGTTCGGTGAACGGGCCGTCGGAAACGGGCATATTGCGGACCGGAGTTCCGGCGGAGGGTGCGGCCGAGGGTGTCGAGGGACGCTCCAGCTCGACGAGTCCGCCGGGGCCGAGCACCAGCCGCCCTTCGGGACGCGAGAGGTCCACTTCGATAAATTCGCCGTCCTCGTCGGTCTTTACCGCGGATTCCGCTTCGCGGGCGGGTTCCGAGCCGACGGGGGTGCCGTCGGACGAGGTTTCGACGAAGGGATCGTCCTCTTCGCCGCGGACGATCTGCGTCGCGGCTGCTTCCGGCTCACGGGCGGGACGTACGATTTCGGGGTCCGGCGTACGTGCGGCGCGCGGCGTTTCAGGCTCCGGTACGCGCACGGCGCGCGGCATTTCGGGTTCGGCGGCACGCTCCGTTCCGGCTGCCTCGGCGGCATCCGGCGCGGCCGGCGTCGCGGCAGCAGAAACGGCCCCGTCGGCTTCTTCGGCGTGGAGGTGTCCCGGAACGACCTTATGCTTGACGATCTCGACGATCCGGCCGCTCTTGTCCACCATGACGTTGCCCGCACGATTGACCTTGTTGATGAAATTGCGGTTGATGAAGACGCCCGTCAGTATCCAGCAGCCCACGAGCAGGATAAGCGTGCCGAAGACGCCGATATGCGTGTGCAGCAGGGCGCCGGTCTCGATGCCGAAAGCGCCGCCCCACCCCGTCGAGCTGCAAAGGCTCCACTTGTCGCCGAAGGCGAAGCCCAGCGTCAGCGAACCGAGGATCATGATCAGGAAGAGCGAGAGAATCGAATGGTTGAACAGCAGCGGACGCTGGCGGATGATCCGCACGCCGACGAGAATGATCATCGTCGGAATCAGGATGCCGAAGACGCCGAACGAATTATCGACCAGCAGGCGTCCCAGCTTCGCGCCCGCCCAGCCGCAGAGGTTCTCCGGCTCGACGCCCAGCGTCAGCCGCTCCTCAGGCGAGAGTTGCAGGCCGCTCTGGTCGGCGGCCCAGCTGAAGAACGAAAACAGCACGGACGACGCGGCGAACACGCCGACGAACAGCAGCAAAAGGCCCGCGATCCAGCGGGCGCTGTCGCTGTTGGAGCGTTCGATGCGCTGACGTCCGTTTTTAGAAGCAGTTGTATTTGTCGTATTTTTAGATGCCATTTCGTGTTACGCTTGATTTTATCAAGCGAAGTTACGCATTTTTTTCGACATTCGGGGTATCAGGGGGAATTTTATTGAATCCCGCGCCCGCTCAGAGCGACTCCGCGGCCTTATGTTCCAGACGCAGGCGGTAGCTTTCGCCGGCGAAGGTGCGGAACGTATAGGACGGGACATGGTCCGGGGCGGCGTGCAGGCCGTACTGGTCGAGCAGCTGGACGACGCGGCGGGCGACGGCGGGCGACGGATCGACGATTTCGACGCCGCGGCCCGCGACGACGCGTTCCAGCACGGGAAGCAGGAAGGGATAGTGCGTGCATCCCAGCACGATCTGGTCGGCGCCGTGTTCCAGCATCACCGCGACGGCGTCGCGGACGGCCTGCTCGGCTTCGGGCGTCGATTCGCGGTCGCTCTCGACCAGTTCGACGAAACCGCGGCCGGGGGCGGTGATGAGTTCGACGCCGCTGCCGTATTTGGCCGCCGTGCGGCGGAAAAGTTCGCCGTCGAGACTCCGCTCGGTGGCCAGCACCCCGACCACCCCGCTGCGGGTATTCAGGCAGGCGGGTTTCACGGCCGGCTCCATGCCCACGATCGGCATCGGGGCGTATTTCTCCCTCAGGAAGTCGATTGCGGCGGCCGTGGCGGTATTGCAGGCCACGACGACCATCTTGCACCCCTGCGCAACAAGGCTGGCAACGGCTTCGTCGGCGAGCCGCCGCACCTCTTCGCGGGGGCGCGATCCGTAGGGGCAGTTTTTGCCGTCGCCCAGATAGACGAGCGATTCGGAGGGCAGCATGCGCCGCACCTCGCGCCAGACGGTCAGTCCGCCCAGCCCCGAATCGTAAACACCTATGGGAGCATCGTTCATTCGTTTCTGTGTATTTGTCACTCCGTCCGCTTCGGGGAAAGCAACCGCCGCGGAGGAAGGTTATTCGTTCTGCATCGTGTGTCGAAGGATCGTTTCGACCACCTCGTCGTCGGACAGCTCGCCGCAATCGACGATCAGCTGCGCCTGCGCGTAAAACGGTTCGCGCGCAGCCATGTCACGGCTCATGAACTCGACCAGTTCGGCGTCGTCCAGCCCTCGCAGGCGGGGACGCTTCTGCCGTCCGTAAGGGCTCAGCCGCCGGGCAATCTGCTCCGCCTCGCGGCGCAGGTAGACCGTAAATCCCGCAGCGTTCATGCGGGCCATGTTGTCGCGCCAGACGGGAAGTCCTCCGCCCGTGGAGACCACGGCGGCGGTTCCGGCGAGCGTCTGTTCCAGCACTTCGCGCTCCACCTCGCGGAAACGCTCCTCCCCTTCGTAACGGAAAACATCGGCCACTGAAGCCCCCTCGCGCCGTTCGATCAGCGCGTCGGTGTCGGCGAACTCCGCACCCAGACGGCGTGCGAGCCTGCGTCCGAGGGTGCTCTTGCCGCACCCCATGTAACCGATCAGAAAAAGAGGTTTCATCGCCGGAGGTTAAAACAGATTCAGCTGTTCGGGGTCGATCACCTCGTCGGCATCGCCTTTGGCGCGTTCGATTTCGAACTCCACGCCGCCCGAAGTCGTGCCCGTACGGGGCAGGCCGGCGGACGACGCGGGCGTTTTCTTCGGATCAGAGGTCTTTGCCGCAGGTTTGTCTTTCGCAGCCGGTTTGTCGGCGGCCGCAGGTTTTTCATGCGCGGGCGCGGCCGTATCGCCGCCCGGTCTGCCCGGCGCACCGGGGTTGTCCGCGGCGGAAGAGGCCGGCGCAAAGTCCGGGCCTTCCGTGGCGGAATTCGCACCGGAAGAGACGGCAGAACCAACTCCACCGGAAAGAGCTGCGCCGCGATCAGCCGCATCACCGTTCGAACCGCCCACCGCACGGTCGGCCGCACGGTCGGCCGCACCGTTGCCGGAACCGCCTTGCGCTCCGGCCGAAGCACCGCCGCCGGAGGGCGTATCGTCGGGAGCGTCGTCGTCCGAAGGTTCGGGTTCGGGCGGCAGTTCGGGTTCGATGAAGCGCAGCGCGACGACGTCGTAGGTCGTCAGGCGCTTGCCCTTGGCGCGGTGGCTCTTGACGCCCACGAATTCGTCCACGTCGATCTCGTCCGCAGGGCGCGATGCATGCGCGCCCTTGTAGGTGATTTCGAGCTTGGCGCCCGTACGTTCCGTCACGGCGACCAGATCGGCCTGTCCCTCCTCGTCGAGGAAGAACTGCATCTTGTCGCTCATCTCGGCCGTGAAACGCTTCATATAGTAGTACTGCTGCGAGCGGTCGTAATAGCAGACGCTGTAGATGCGGTCGGCTTCGTAACGGCTCACGCGCACGGTTTCGTCGGGGAAGTGCTGGCCGAGGTCGTAACCCGTGATGTAGTACTGGTTCTTGGAGGTCCAGACGATGATCTTGTCGTCGCCCTTGAACTCGCCCAGCAGCGTGCCGCGGCCGTCGGCGTTCAGGCGGCGGACATCCTCGTCGAACCAGACGTTCTGGCCGCCGAGCGTCGAAGTGCCGCGCTCCTTGAGGACGATCTTGTGGATGCCGTAGCGCGAGAAGAGATTGCCCTGACTCTGGCGGCCCTTGATGGCGAGGGTCGAGAAGTCGAGGTCCACGATCACCTTCTTGAGACGCGGACGGGGCTTGAAGTAAATCTTGAGCACCTCGGCCTCACCGTTCGGATTGACAGACATATAGAGGATCTCGCTCTTGGGCGTGCCCTTGGTGATGTCGTACTCCTTGTCGCGCGTGATGGCCTTGATGGCGCAGCGCTTCATCATGATCGGACCGTTCTTGCCGTCGCGGTACAGCACGTTGTAGATCGTGCGCTCGTCGTTGCGCTTGAAGACGCCGATATAATAGATGCCCTTCTCGAAGAAGGCCTTGTCGCTGACCTTGGTGATGACGTAGCGGCCGTCCTTGGTGAAGACGATCACGTCGTCGATGTCCGAGCAGTCGCAGACCAGCTCGGCGTCCTTCATCGACTTGCCGATGCCGAAGAAGCCTTCGGCGCGGTCCACGTAGAGCTTGGCGTTGGTCACGGCGACCTTCGTGGCTTCGATATTGTCGAATTCGCGCAGTTCGGTCCTGCGCTCCCGGCCCTTGCCGTACTTGTCGCGGATACGCTCGTAATAGGCCACGGCATATTCGGTAAGATGGTTCAGATCGTACTGCGTGGACTTGATGTCCTCCTCGATCTGGCGGATTTCGTTGTCGGCCTTGTCGCTGTCGTAACGCGAAATACGGATGAACTTCAGCTCCGTAAGCCGCTGCACGTCGGAGAGCGTCACCTCGCGGCGGAGCAGTTTCTTGAACGGCTCCAGTCCCTTGTCCACGGCGGCGTAGGCCTCCTCGCGGCTCTTGCTGCCCTCGATGAGCTGGTAGAGCTTGTTCTCGATGAAGATGCGTTCGAGCGACGCGGCGTGCCACGCTTCGTTCAGCTCGCCGAGCCGGATCTCCAGCTCGCGGCCCAGCAGCCATTTGGTATGCTCGGCCGAGCGGCGCAGGATTTCGCTCACGCCCAGAAAATGGGGCTTGTCCTCCCAGATCAGGCAGGCGTTCGGGGCGATCGAGACTTCGCAGTCCGTGAAGGCGTAGAGCGCGTCGATGGTCTTGTCGCTCGACTCGTCGGGCGAGACCTGAATGACGATCTCGACCCGGTCGGCCGTATTGTCATCGACCTTCTTGATCTTGATCTTGCCCTTGTCGTTGGCCTTGATGATCGAATCCTTGATCGACTCGGTGGTCGTGGTATAGGGAATTTCGGTGATGGCCAGCGTACGTTTGTCGATCTTCGAAATCTTGGCGCGGACCTTCACAGCACCGCCGCGAAGACCGTCGTTGTAACGGCTCACGTCGGCCATGCCGCCCGTCGGAAAGTCGGGGTAAAGCTGGAATTCGCGGCCCTGAAGATGGGCGATGCAGGCGTTGATAAGCTCCACGAAGTTGTGGGGCAGGATTTTCGACGCCAGACCTACGGCGATGCCGTCCGAGCCCTGCGCCAGCAGCAGCGGGAACTTGATCGGCAGCGTGACCGGCTCCTCCTTGCGGCCGTCGTAGGTAAGCATCCACTCGGTGGTCTTCTTGTTGAAGACCACTTCGTTGGCGAATTTCGAAAGGCGGGCTTCGATATAACGGCCCGCGGCGGCTTCGTCGCCCGTGAGGATGTTGCCCCAGTTGCCCTGACAGTCGATCAGCAGGTCCTTCTGGCCCAGCTGGACCAGCGCATCCTTGATCGACGCGTCGCCGTGCGGGTGGTACTGCATGGTCTGGCCCACGATGTTGGCCACCTTGTTGTAGCGGCCGTCGTCCACGACCTTCATGGCGTGGAGGATGCGCCGCTGAACGGGTTTCAGACCGTCTTCGACATGGGGCACGGCGCGTTCGAGGATCACGTACGAAGCGTAATCCAAGAACCAGTTCTTATACATGCCCGTCAGTTTGCGCACGCCCCCCTCGTCCTGCGTCAGCCGGTCGAACTTGCCCGCCTTGCCCTGAGGCCCGGCGGCCGGGGTTTCGTCGGCTGCCTCGTCGGCCGTTTCCGGGGTCGATGCGTCCTCGTTGAGCGGCTCTTCCCGCCCGATGATATCTTTTTCTTCTGCCATATTCCTTTAACTGATTGCAAGGTCCTGCTCGACGATATCCTCCTCGATGCGCAGGTTGTCGATGATGAAGCCCTGCCGCTCGTAGGTGTTCTTGCCCATGTAGAACTCCAGCAGGTCGTGGATCGGGTCGTCCTTGGTGATGCGGACCTTGTCCAGCCGCATCCCCTCGCCGATGAATTCGCGGAACTCGTCGGGCGAAATCTCGCCCAGACCTTTGAATCGCGTGATTTCGGCGTTGGCGCCGCAGCGGGAGACGGCTTTCAGGCGTTCGTCCTCCGAATAGCAGTAGTGCGTCTCCTTCTTGTTGCGCACGCGGAAAAGCGGCGTTTGCAGCACGAACAGATGGCCCTGACGGATCACGTCGGGGAAGAACTGCAGGAAGAAGGTCATCATCAGCAGGCGGATGTGCATGCCGTCGACATCGGCATCGGTGGCGATGATCACCTTGTTGTAGCGGAGGTTATCCATATCCTCCTCGATGTTGAGTGCCGCCTGCAGGAGGTTGAACTCCTCGTTCTCGTAGACGACCTTTTTGGTGAGTCCGTAGCAGTTGAGCGGCTTGCCGCGCAACGAGAAGACCGCCTGCGTACGCACGTCGCGGCTCTTGGTGATCGAACCCGAAGCCGAATTACCCTCGGTGATGAAGATCATCGACTGTTCGGCCAGCTCATGCTTGTCGGTGCGGTGTATCTTGCAGTCGCGCAGTTTCTTGTTGTTGAGCGACACCTTCTTGGCCGTCTCGCGGGCCTTCTTCTGGATGCCCGAAATCGCCTTGCGCTCCTTTTCGTTCTCGACGATCTTCTTCTGGAGAATCTGCGCCGTCTCGGAGTGCTTGTGCAGGTAGTCGTCGAGGTGCTTGCCCAGAAAGTCCACGACGAAGTTGCGCATCGACACGCCCGGCTCGATCTCCTTCGAACCGAGCTTGATCTTGGTCTGCGACTCGAAGACCGGGTCGGTGACCTTGACCGAAATGGCGGCGATGATCGACGTGCGGATGTCCGAAGGGTCGTAATCCTTGTGGTAGAACTCCTTGACGGTCTTGGCGATGGCCTCGCGGAACGCCGCCTGATGCGTGCCGCCCTGCGAGGTGTACTGGCCGTTGACGAACGAGAAGTAGCTCTCGCCGTAACCCGTGCCGTGGGCGATCGCCACTTCGATGTCGTCGCCCGAAAGGTGGATCGGCGGATAGAGCGGCTCCTCGGTCATGTTTTCGTTCAGCAGGTCCAGCAGGCCGTTTTTCGAGACGTAGCTGCTGCCGTTGAAATTGAACGTCAGCCCCAGATTCAGGTAGGTGTAGTTGCGGATCATCTGCTCGACGTATTCGAGGTTGTAGGCGTACTGCCCGAAAACCTCCTCGTCGACGCGGAACGAGATGAAAGTGCCGTTCTTCTCCCTCACGCCGCTCTCCCACGTATCGCTCTGTTCGAGTCCCTGCGCGAAAGTCACCGTGCGGGCTTCGCCGTCGCGGACCGAACGGGCCGTGAATTCGCTCGAAAGCATGTTGACGGCCTTGACGCCGACGCCGTTCAGGCCGACGGTCTTCTTGAAGGCCGAGCCGCCGTACTTGCCGCCGGTGTTCATCTCGCTGACGGCCGCCGCGAGCGACTTGAGGGGAATGCCGCGGCCGTAGTCGCGCACCGAAACCACGTTGTCGGCGATCGAAATGTCGATCTGACGGCCGGCACCCATGATGAACTCGTCCACCGAGTTGTCCACGACCTCCTTGATGAGGACGTAAATGCCGTCGTCGGCCTGCGCGCCGTCGCCCAGCTTGCCGATATACATACCGGGCCGCAGGCGGATGTGCTCCCGCGGCGAGAGGGTGACGATGGCGTCGTCGCCGTAATTGTCGTTCGGATTCGTATTGAGTAAATCTGCCATAGTCTATTTTTTGTTTCGGATCTCGGCGAGGGCCGCGCACATGGCGTCGTGCACCTCCTGCATCAGTTCGTGCGTCTCGGCCGCGGCGACCCGCCCGGCGGAGACGGGGGGCAGCACCCGGATCGTGATCCGGTTGCCCCAGTTGAACAGCGCGTTCTTTTTGATGAGCGTCTTCGTACCGTCGAGCACCACGGGAAGAATCTCCACGCCCGCCTCCTTGGCCAGCGTGAAGGCCCCCGCCTTGAAACGGTGAATCTCGCCGTCCTTGGAGCGCGTACCCTCAGGGAATACGGCCACCGAAGCGCCGCGCGAAATCCATAGTTTGCCGTCGCGGACCATCTGCTCCAGCGCTTCGGAAGCGCGACCGCGGTTGATGCAGATGTCGCCGTGCAGGACGAGGTACTGCCCGAAGAAGGGGGTCTTGAAGACCTCGCGCTTGGAGACCCAGCGGAAATTGAGCGGAATGTAGTAAAGCGTCGGGATGTCGATCACCGTATTGTGGTTCAGCACGATGACGTAACTCTTCTTCCGGTCCACGTACTCCCGGCCGATCACCCGCTGCCGCCACCGGGGAGGCACGGCGAAGAAGATGCGGACCAGAATGCGCGACAGTTCGTGCACCACGCGGCGGCCCTTGTCGAAAGGATAGCATACGACCAGAGCGACGGCCGACAGCACCATGAAAAAGGTGCAGAGGAAGACCAGAAAGATATAGTAAACTGCGCTTATCATAAAATCAGTCTTTAAGGCCCGGCCGCCACACCCCGCCGCACCCGTCCGGACGCCGTATCGGGCGGAAAACAGCATAGCGGAGCGTTCGGAATAACGTCAGGGGACAATGAGCCATAATAATTCAATCTGCAAATTTAGGAATTATTCGCAGGAATCCTAAATCGGGGAGCAACGATTTTTCAACAAAATATTCACGATGACCGTCGGGCCGGACCTTTTTTTCGCAGGCCGCCGAAAAAAAATAATGCGAAACAGTTGACCCGTCCCCAAGGTCAGGGTGTATCTTTGCCGCATGAACACTGCGCAGAGTTTACGAAGACAACGAAAATCAAATTCAAAATCGGAGAATTTTCCAAGCTCAACCGGGTTACCGTCAAGACATTGCGGCACTACGAAGAGATCGGGCTGCTCGTACCGAGCCAAGTGGACAAGTGGACCGGATACCGTTATTACGACGTATGCCAGCTGGGAAGGATGAACACGATCCGCGACCTCAAGGAGCTGGGATTCACGCTCGAAGAGATCGGAGAGCTGTTCGACGAGGGGCGGACGCGCCCGTCGCCGGAGCTTATCGCGGCCAAAACCGCGGAGTGCCGGGAGACGCTGCTTCGGCTGGAGCGGCGCATGACGGAGCTGGAAAGGCTGGGAAAAGAACTCGCAAAACCGAAGAAAATGGAAAAAGCATTTATCAAAGAGCTGCCGGCGGTCGTCGTCGCCAGCCACCGCCGGGTCGTCAGGGGCTACGACGAACTGTTCGACCTCTGCCCCAATGTCATCGGACCGGAGATGGCGCGGCTGGGTTGCGAATGTTCCGAACCGGGCTACTGCTTCACGATCGACCACACCTGCGAATTCAGGGAACGGGACATCGACATCGAATACTGCGAAGCAGTGACCGAACGGAAAGAGGAGTCGGAGCTGATTGAATTCAAGGAGCTGGAGGCCGTGCCGACGGCCGTGTGCATGTATCACCGCGGAAACTACGACACCCTGCCGCAGACCTTCGCCGAGCTTTACGCATACGTCGAAAAAGAGGGATACAAGCTCGCGGGAAGCCCCCGGTTCAGCTATATCGACGGCATCTGGAACAAGGACAGCGAGGAAGAGCGGCTGACCGAAATTCAGATTCCGGCAGGCAGGTAAGCCCGCCGTCCTACCCTTTCGGACCTCCGTACCCTGCCGGTACGGAGGTCTTATTTATATATGTATCAAAATTTTCTGCAAAAACACAGTACTATGCATTGCAAAGTATAAATATTTTTACATATCTTTGCCTCGCCAACTAAAATGCAACGCAGACTACAATTAAAAACAGAATATTATGAAAAAACTTATCCTCCTTATCCTGCTGCTCGCAATGGCTGCGGCGAACGCAATAGCGGCCCGCATGTATCCGGCCGGAGGCCGCGTCGTGGACGAGCAGGGACAGGCCGTGGAGTATGCGACGGTGGTACTGCTCAGGGGCGGCGAGCAGGTGGCCGGCATGGCGACCGACGACGCCGGACGTTTCGAGCTGAAGGTCCCGACGGGCGAATACACCCTCTCGATCCAGTATCTGGGTTTCGCTCCCGTCCTGCGGCAGGTGCGCGTCGAAGCGGACAACGATCTGGGCGACATCGTGCTGAAAAGCTCCTCGACGCAGATCGAGGGCGTGGTGGTCAAGGCGCAGCTGATCCGCCGCGAGGCCGACCGCTTTGTCGTCGATGTGGCCAACGCCCCGGCGGCGATCGGCAAGGACGGCATCGAACTGCTGGAGCGCGCTCCGGGCGTATGGGTGGACGACGAGAAGATCTCGATCAACGGCAAGAGCGGTTCGAAGGTGTACGTCAACGACCGCGAGCTGCGCATGGAACCGGCGCAGCTGCTGACCTACCTGCGTTCGCTGCGTGCCGACGACATCCAGAAAATCGAGGTCGTGCCCACGACCGGCGCAGACTACGATGCGGATTCGTTGGGCGGCATCATCCGGATAACGCTCCGCAAACGCCGCGAAAACGGCATGGAGGGGTCGCTGTCGGTCGATTCGCGGCTGGGCCGCTGGGTGCGGTCGGTCAATCCCCGTGCGCGCGTCAACTACCATTCGGGACGGCTCGACCTCTACGGGCTGGCGTGGTTCAACCTCGAAACCGACGAATTCGAATCGGACGAAAACACCCGCTACACGTCGGGCAGCAACAGTCTCGAAGCCCACTCCGAAAAATTCGAACGCGACCGGAATTTCGGCGCGAGCTTCGGTTCGGTGTACGAGATCAATTCCCGCCAAAGCGTCGGCGCGGAGTTCGAATACTGGCGCAACCGCGAAAAAGGTCCCAACGACTCCTACACGGACTTCACGGCCGCAGAGGGTATGACCCGCACCGACAGCCGCTATGACAATTTCACGGCGCGCAACAACTACTCGCTGACGTTCAACTACATCCGGAAGATCGACTCGCTGGGTTCGACGCTCAAGGTGCTGGCCGACTACAACCGCCGCACCACGGACGCCGAGAACGACAACTTCAGCCGCATAGCCGCTCCGGCCCCCGCGCCCGCCGCAGACTCGGCCTACCGCGACAATTCGGTCTCGGTCTACAACGTGACCACCGCCACGCTGGCCTTCGACAAGAAGTTCTCGCCCCGCTGGTCGCTGCAGGCCGGAGCCAAATACACCTACAACGACATGCACAACGACGCGCTGTACGAATACCTGAAAGACGACGCATGGGCGCGCAACGACAACCAGAGCTTCACGATCAACTACACGGAGAACATCGCCGCGGCGTACGGCATCGCGTCGGCCAATCTCGGACGCTGGAGCTTGGTGGCGGGAGTGCGCGGCGAGTACACCCGCACCGAAGGCAAAGGGCACGGCATCGCGCAGAATTATTTCAGTCTGTTCCCCAACGCCAACGTCTCCTATACACTCACCAAGGACGGCGCCTATTCGCTGATCGCACAGTACGCCCGTACGATCGAGCGGCCGCGGTTCTGGACCCTCAACCCGCAGCGGTACCAGATTTCGGACTACACCTATCAGACAGGAAATCCGAAGCTCGACCCGGCCTACAAGCACGACGCGAGCCTGACGCTGGTGCTGAAACACAAATACACGCTCACGGGCGGCATTGTCGTCCAGACCGGCGAAATACAGCAGACGATGCGTCCCGACGCCGACGACCCGAAGCGGCTGTGCATAGCGTGGGTCAATTACGACACGACGAAGAGTTATTACGTCTCGGCCAATGCGCCGTGCCAGTTCGCCAAATGGTGGACCATGAACCTCAACGCCACCTACATCCGTCAGGGCCAGCGCGTCGACCAGCACACGCCCGAAAAGCACTACAATTTATATTTCGCGAACGCTTCGACCACCTTCACGCTCCCCGCGAAGTTCTACATCGACCTGTCGTACCGCCTTCAGGGCCGCATGGACTTCGGCAACTGCTGGGTGGAGCCGATGCACTTCCTCAATGCGGGGATCAAAAAACGGTTCGGCGACAAGTTCACCGCCGCATGCTCGGTGCGCAACCTGATCGACCGCCCGCAGCACGTCGGCGCACGCGGCGAAGGATTCGTCCGCAGGGTGGATGTGTCCCAGCAATGGAACTGCCGAGAATTCCGCATTTCGCTGAGCTACAACTTCAAGTCGGGCAAGGCCTTCAAGCGCAGGGCCGTCGAGGCGGGTTCAGCCGACGAGAAGAGCCGATTGTAGATCGTCGGGGCCGGCCCCGACGGAGTAAAACGGCTGCTGCCGGGAGCGGATCAAAAACCGCTGAATACAAGCGGATACGGTACATAAATTGCTGCATGGCGGGAAAAACTTCCTGCTATGCAGCATTTCAGTTATCTGGCCGAGATATTCGTCGTGGGCGGCATCGTCTCGGCGCTGATTATCGCGGCCGACCTGCACTCGTGCAGACAGCCGATGCGTATTATGAACAGCGTGTGGATTCTCACCGGCCTGTGGGCCAGCGTCATCGGGCTATGGGCCTATTTCACCTTCGGCCGGCCGCGGCACTGCGACCTCGAAGAGCATAACGGCGGCCGGAAAACGGGGACGAAGCCGGAAACAGGAGCAGAAACACGAGCCGAAGCGGAAACGGGAGCAAGAGCGGCAGAAGCCGGGGCTGACGGCATGCGGAAAATGAGCAGTACGGCAGGCATGGAAAATATGGGTGAAACGGCAGGTATGCCGGGTATGGCTATGCCCGGCATGAGGAACATGGCGGAAGCGGAGATGCCGGGGCGGCCGAAATGGGAGTCGGCGGTGTTGTCCACGCTTCATTGCGGAGCGGGATGTACGCTGGCCGATCTGGTCGGGGAATGGTTTATGTATTTCGTTCCGATCGCCGTCGGCGGGAGCCTGCTGGCCGGGGCGTGGATCGCGGACTACATACTGGCGCTGGTTTTCGGCATCGGGTTCCAGTATGCGGCGATCCGGGGCATGGAACGGACACTCGGACGCGGCACGGCCCTGCGGCGGGCGGCTAAAGCCGACATACTGTCGCTCACGGCATGGCAGGCGGGCATGTACGGCTGGATGGCGGTCGCAATTTTCGGACTCAACGGGGGCATGCCGCTTCCCCGCACTTCGTTCGTATTCTGGTTTATGATGCAAATCGCCATGGCATGCGGGTTCCTGGCAGCACTGCCGGTAAACGTCCTGCTGATTAAAGCGGGCATAAAAAAAGGGATGTAGCTTCCCGCCGCATCCCCTTATATCCAACACGATACCACCCTACCGCGCCCGGCGGAACCGCAGGTGCGGGAAAGGAATGTGCAGCGACCGACCGGCGATGATGAGCGTCACGGCGACCAAAATCAACACCACGCCCAGCACGATGCGCGGCGTGAGCCGTTCGCCGAAGACCACGACGCCGAAAAAGAGGGCCGTAAGGGGTTCCAGCGCACCGAGAATCGCCGTGGGCGTAGAGCCGATGGCGCGGATGGCGGCGGCCATCGTCACCAGCGACACGATCGTCGGGAAGAGCGCCAGCGAGACGGCGTTGATCCAGAGTCCGGGCGTGGGGATCGCCTGCAGGTCGGCGCAGAAGCGCAGGCGCACGACATAGACGCTCAGGCCGAACAGCAGAGCGTAAAAGGTGAGTTTCTCGGTCGGCAGGCCGCGCAGCGACGAGCGGTTGACGCCCACGATGTAGACCGCATAGCAGAGCGACGAGAGAAAAACCAGCGCGACGCCGAGAAAGGAGAGCGGCTCACCGCCGCCTTTGTAGAGCATGGCGATGCCGGTGAAGGCCAGCAGGATCGAGAGCATGGTGATCCGGCTCACTTTCTCGTGGAAACCGACGGCCATGATGACCGCGACCAGCACGGGATAGAGGAACAGGATGGTCGAAGCGATGCCCGCGTCCATGTGGTTGTAGCTCTCGAACAGGAAGAGCGACGAGAAAGAAAAGAGCAGTCCCATGACCGCCAGCGGCACAAGGTCGCGGCGGCGCACGGCGAACGACTGCCGCCGGACGAGCATCAACGCGCCCAGCATCGCCGCAGCCAGCAGATAACGGTAGAAAAGCACCGAATCCACTCCCATGCCCGCCTCGTAGAGGGGCAACGTGAAGAGCGGATTCAATCCGTAACTGGCGGCGGCCACGGCACCCAGCACGCAGCCGCGCGACTTAGCGTTCGCCATTTCCTTTAGAACTGTACCTGCGGCGCGGCTTCGGAGCCTTCGGCCGACTCGAAGTAGGGCTTCTGCTCGAAACCGAACATTTTGGCGACGAGGTTGGCCGGGAAGCGGCGCACGGAGACGTTATAGGTCCGGGCCACTTCGTTGAACTGCTTGCGGGCCACCGAAATACGGTTTTCGGTGCCTTCGAGCTGCGCCTGCAGTTCGAGGAAGTTCTGATTGGCCTTCAGGTCGGGATAGCTCTCCGACACGGCAATCAGGCGGCCCAGCGCCGAGCGCACCTGCGCCTGCGCCTGCTGGAACTCGGCCAGCTTTTCGGGCGTCAGGTCGTCGGCCGACAAGTTGATCGAGGTGGCTTTGGCGCGGGCTTCGGTCACCTCGGTAAAGGTCTGCGTCTCGTGGGCCGCATAGCCCTTGACCGTATTCACCAAATTGGGAATCAGGTCGGCACGGCGCTGATACTGCGTCTCGACGTTGGCCCATGCGGTCTTAACGCCCTCTTCCTTGTTGACGAATCCGTTGTACGTTGCATAGAAGAAGATCACCACGAGGGCGGCGACTCCAATCCAAATCCATTTTTTCATAATCGACAATTTTTTATTTTTAATACACAATTTTCAGTCATATCTTTCCGCCTTCGGCCGCTGCAGCCGCCTTCGGCGTCACTCACGAATCTCAAATCGGTCCTCCCTGAGCCCCCGGCGAAAAGAATCGCCGCACGCGGCCGGAATTACGGGTGAAGACAGCCGACGGACTATCGGACAGCCGGACGACCGGACGGCGGAACTACCGGTCTGCAGAACAAACCAACCGGCGGCCAACCGAGCAAGCGAGCTGCCGGACCGGAGAACCAACGAACCGGCGGCCAACCGAGCAAGCGAGCTGCCGGACCGGAGAACCAACGAACCGGCGGTTTCCCGGACCGACGGACGACCGGACGGCCGAACCGGCGGTCTCCGGACCGGCGAACGGACATCCGCCCCTACCAGCGCGATCCGGCGCCTCCGCCCCCGAACGACCCGCCGCCGAAACCGCCGCCGAAGCCGCCGCGCGATCCGCCGCCGAAACCGCCGAAACCGCCGAAGCCGCCGATGATCGTCCCGCCGCCACCGCCGAAATTGTCGTCGCGCAGATTTTTGGCCCGCCGCTTCACCACGGCCCCGCAGTTGGAGCAGACGTAGGTGTACTCGACCAGCCGGTAGCTGGGAGTCACCTGCAAAATACGGTTCGACTGCTGCCGAAGCGTCGGTTTGTGGCACTTCGGGCAGCGTTTGCGGGCATAATAGCCGAGCATGACGACGCCCAGCGGCAGGACGACGAATCCGACGACGATCAGGAAGACGGCCCACGACGGAAGCTCCCCGTCCGCGGTATCCGTACCGCCCAGATCCAGTTCGCTGCCTTCGAGCAGCTGCGCCGCGGCTTCGACGCCCGCGACCATGCCGCGGCTGTAGTCGCCCTCGCGGAAGGCGGGCAGCATGTATTTCAGCTGAATCCGCTTGCAGACGGCGTCGGGAAGCACGCCTTCGAGCCCTCCGCCCGTGACGAAGCGGATTTCACGCCGGTCCCTGACCAGCAGGATGCCCAGCCCGTTGTCGTTCTCGGCGCGCCCCACGCCCCACTGCGTAAAGAGATCGACGGCGAAATCGAAGACGTCGCCGCCCGCAATGTCGTCCACGGCCACCACGGCCACCTGAGCAATCGCCCGGTCGCGGAGCGCCCCGCAGACCGAGTCGATACGCGCTACGGCGCCGGGCGAAAGGATACCGTCGGGATTCGACACGTAGCGCGTACGGTCGGCGCGCTGGACATTGGGGATATCCTCGGCGCGGTAGCTCCGGGCCTGCGCCGCAAGGCTCGCAAAGAGCAGCAGGCAAAGAATGATAAAGCATCTCATATTCATCGGCAAAAATAGCAAATATTCCGGAACCGGAACGGATTCCGGCAGGAAGTTACCGGACAAAATGCAAAAAAAAGGCCGCCCTGTCGTGCGGCGGTCTTTTTTCGGCGGCGCAGAAGCGTCAGCGGGTCAGGATGCGGTAGCTCCACGGCGCCATATCCTCCTCGACGTGGCCGCGGAGTTCGCCGGGACGGCCCGTCATGGCGTCGGTATACATGCCGGCGTAGATGCCCGTATAGTAATCGGCATGGATCGCATAGGGCGAGAGGTTCATGACCGCGACGACGCAGTTGCCCTCCGCCTCGCGGACCGCAATCATCAGGCAGTCCTCGGCGTTGTTGCGTATCTCGATCATCTCGCCGCCCCGTTCGCCCGATGCGAGCGCCGGATTGGCGTGCCGCAGCGCCGTCAGACGGCGGTAGAACTCCGAAAAGGGATTGGATCCGTAGGCGGGAAGCGGGTCGCGGTCGAAGAAGGCGAACGAATGGTCGTAGCCGATCTCCTGACCGGTGTAGATCAGCGGCAGGCCGCGCGGCACGACGAAGGTGAAGACGGCCATGATCTCGCGGGCGGCGCCCATGCGGGCGAACTCCGAGCCGTTCCACGAATTCTCGTCGTGGTTGGAGGTGAAGGCCAGCCGCATGGCCGAACGGGGATAGCGCCGGCGGTCGGCATAGATGTAGTCGCGCAGCGACGTGACGCGGACCCTTTGCTGCGCCACGTCGTTCATCAGGTGGTGCATCTCCCACGCATAGCAGGCGTCGAAGGCTCCCCCGTCGAAAAGGTAGGTCTCCTCGGCTTCGGCCAGCATGAACAGATCGGGCTTCACCCGCCGCAGGCGTTGCGCCGTCTCGTTCCAGAATTCGATCGGAACCAGCATCGCCATGTCGCAGCGGAAGCCGTCCACGCCGTGTTCGCGGACCCAGAACTCCATGGCGTCGCCCTGCGCGCGCCACACTTCGCGTTCGGCATAGTTGAGTTTGGCCGTGTCGGTCCAGTCCCAAGGCACGGCGGGCGCTCCCGAAGCGTCGCGCTCGTACCACGAAGCGGGCTTTTCGGTCACCCAGCGGGCGTCGCGCGCCGTATGGTTGGCGATCCAGTCCAGCAGCACCTTCATACCCAGCCGGTGCGCCTCGGCGACGAAGGCGTCGAAATCTTCCATCGTCCCCAGACAGGGATCGACCGCACAATAGTCGCGGACCGAATAATAGGAGCCGAGCGAGCCTTTGCGCCCCTCGACGCCGATCGGATAGACGGGCATCAGCCACACGGCGTCGATGCCCATGTCGCGCAGGAAGCCCAGTTTCGCGGCCGCGGCGCGCAGCGTGCCTTCGGCCGTCAGCTGGCGCACGTTCATTTCATAGAGCACGGCCTGATAACTCCATTCGGGATGTAACATTTCCATAGCTTGAATAAATCGGTTTTCGGGGTGTCAAATGTACGTTTTTTTCCGGACAAACGCTCCGCCCGGACCAAAAACAGCCATAATTCGACGGAAATAGCTGACGCAGGGCGCATTTATTTCATGGAAAATTCTTACCTTTGCGCACGATTATAAAAACGCCTTAATCAAATATGAAACATTTACGTCTCCTTATGCCGGTCATACTGACGGCTCTACTCGTCACGTCATGCGCCTCGCAAAAGCGTGCATGGTACCTGCAGGATGCCCAGCCGTTCACGCCCGAACAGATCGCAGAAAACGGCCAGATACGCATCAAGCCCCTCGACAGGCTGACGATCGTCGTCAACAGCAAGGACCCCGAACTGGCCGTGCCGTTCAACTCGTCGTCGTCGCTGAGCTCCCTGACCGGAGCGACCAATTACGGAAGCGCCACCAACCAGTCGCTGCAAATCCGCACGGTGGATGAAAACGGACAGCTCGAAATGCCCGTGATCGGAAAGATCGAGTGCAAGGGCAAAACCCGGAGCGAACTGGCGCAGGCCATAGCCGACAAGATCGTCGAGGGCGGGTATATCAACGACCCGACGGTAAACGTGCAGTTCGCGGACATGAAGATTTCGGTAATCGGCGAGGTGGCACGTCCGGGACACTACGACGTCACGCGCGACAAACTCTCGATCTTCGACGCGCTGGCCATGGCCGGCGACCTGACGATCTACGGTATCCGCACCGACGTGGCTGTGGCCCGCGAAGTGGACGGCGTGCGCACCATCGAGTACCTCGACCTCACGTCGAAGGAGCTGTTCAACTCCCCCGCGTTCTACATCCAGCAGAACGACGTGATCTACGTCAAACCCAACAAATACAAGGCGCAGACCGGTGAAATCAGCCAGAACCGAAACTTCTACCTTTCGCTCGTGGGTACGGCAATTTCCGTGGCGACGCTCATCATAACCCTGACCAAATAAGACCGGCCATGACAGAACAGAACATCAATCCGCATCTGCTGAACGAAGAGTCCGAAAACACGAACGGCATCACGCTCCACGACCTGATTCAGATGGTTCTGGCCAACTGGTACTGGTTCGCGCTCTCGGCGATCATCTGTCTGGGAACGGCCTATTACTATCTGGCAAGCACCCCGAAAATATACAGCCGGACGGCGACCATCCTCGTGAAGGACAGCCGCAAGGGCGGCGACACGGATCTGGGCGCGTTCAGCGATCTGGTGGGATTCCAGAACCGCCGCAACGTAGACAACGAGGTCTATATCCTCCAGTCGCACCGGCTGATGTCGGAGGTGGTCAAGCGCCTCCACCTGACGGTCAACTACTCGGTGCGGGAAGGGCTGCGCACGGCGGACCTGTACGGCCGTTCGCCGATCGAAGTCGATTTCATCAACGACAACTCCAAGCAGAAGCTTTCGCTGGAGGTCACCCCGCTCAGAAACGGCAAGATCGAGCTGACGGACTTCGAGGACAAGTTCGTGACGCGGCAGGAGACCAAGCGGGTCATTCTGGCCGAATACGGCGATACGGTCGCCACGCCCGTCGGGCAGGTGGTCGTGCACAAGACCCTGTTCATGGACTCGACCTATCTGAAAAAACCCATCACCGTAATCAAGAATTCGCTCGCGGCGACGACCAACGCCTACCGCGCCGCCGTGAAGAGCGACGTGGCCAACAAGCAGGCCTCGATCGTGACGATCTCGATGAACAATTCGGTGCCGCGCCGCGCCGAGGACGTGATCAACACGCTGATCGCCGTCTATGAGGAAGACGCCATCGCCGACAAGCGCCAGCTGTCGGTGGTGACGGCCGACTTCATCAAGGAGCGCATGCAGGTAATCGGCCGCGAGCTGGGAGACGTGGACCGCGACATCGAGGACATCAAGAAGAGCAACAAGATGATCGACATCACCTCGGAGGCGACCCGCACCATCACCGAGAGCACGCGCTACAAGGCCGAAAGCCTGACGATCGAGAATCAGATAAGCGTCGCCGACTTCATCCGCGAATACCTCAACGACCCGTCGCATGCGGGCGACCTGATCCCGATGGTGGCCTCGATGACCAACAACGGCATCGTCGCGCAGATATCGGAATACAACGAGGCCATCCTGCGCCGCGAGAAGCTGCTGGAAAACAGCTCGGAGCGCAGTCCGGTCATTCAGGACCTAGACAACGGGCTGGCCGCCGTGCGCCGCTCGATCATCGCCTCGCTCAACTCGCACATTTCGACGCTGGAGATACAGCTCGAAACCATGCGCAAGGAGGAGGCGCAGGTCAACCGCCGCATCTCGACCATGCCTTCGCAGGAGAAGGTCATGCTCGACATCATGCGTCAGCAGAAAATCAAGGAGGAGCTGTTCCTCTACCTGCTCAACAAGCAGGAGGAGACGCAGCTCAACTACGCCGTGGCCGAGAGCAACTCGCGCACGATCGACATGGCGTACGGAAGCGCGCGCCCCGTATCGCCCCGCTCGACGATCATCCTCGGCATCAGCCTGCTGGCAGGTCTGGCCATTCCGTTCGGCATACTCTACCTGATCGGCATGCTCGACACGACCATCCGCGGCCGCAAGGACGTGGAGGAGAACCTCAGCGCACCGTTCCTCGGCGACATACCCTTCCTCGAAGGGGACAACAAGGGCGGCGTGGTGGTCCGGGAAACCGGACGCGACGCGCTGTCGGAGGCGTTCCGCATCCTGCGCTCGAACATGACGTTCATGAACGTCTCGTCGGGCAAGGAGATCAAGTGCGTGCTCTTCACCTCGTCGGACCCCCATGCGGGCAAGACGTTCGTGGCGATGAATCTGGCAATGACGCTGGCCATGGCGGGCAAACGGGTCGTGCTGATAGACCTCGACCTGCGCCGTCACGCGCTCACGACGCACTTGGGACGCAGCAACAGCAAGAACGGCATGTCCGGTTATCTGGCCGGAACGATCACCGACATCGACCAGCTGGTGACGAACATGGGCTTCCACGAGAACCTCGACGTGATCTGCGCCGGCATACAGCCGCCCAACCCCACCGAGATGCTGCTCTCGAACCGGCTCGACAAGCTGGTAGAGCAGCTGAAGGAGCGTTACGACTTCGTATTCATTGACAGCACACCGGCCATGTCGGTAGCCGATGCGGTGATTACGGACCGTCTGGCCGACCTCTGTATCTATATCGTGCGCGAAGGCGTGCTCGACCGCCGTCAGCTGCCCGACATCGAACGGCTCTACCGCGAGAAGAAGTTCCATAACATGTGCATCGTGCTCAACGGCACACGCACACGCCGCCATGGCTACGGGTACGGATACGGCTATGGTTACGGGTATGGATACGGTTACGGATACGGCTATGGCGACGACCATCAGGAGGTAAGCTACCGCAAGCGGATCAAACTTTTCTTCAGCAAACTCGCACGTAAAGTAAAGAAATAATATGGCTATACACAATGCATTGATCGCCGTGGATTTCGACGGCACGGTGGTAACGCACGCCTACCCCGAAATCGGGGACGATGCAGGCGCGGTTGCCGTACTCAAAGAACTCACCGACAACGGATGCCGGCTGATACTCTACACGATGCGTTCGGGCGCACTGCTCGACAAGGCAGTCAAGTGGTTCAGGGACCGGGAAATCCCGCTCTACGCCATCAACGAAAACCCGTCGCAGCAGCGCTGGACTTCGTCGCCGAAGATTCATGCGGACCTCTATATCGACGACAGCAACTTGGGCTGTCCGATCCGGTTCGTGGACGGCGTGAAACGGCCGGTGGCGGACTGGACCAAGATCCGGGAGCAGCTGGTACGGGAGGGATTTCTGGACTGACCGGCCGGCCGCAGGTTGTTCGACGGCTGCGCAACAGGTTCCCAACAGTTGTTAACCAAAGATAAAAACAGGACTTTTCGGAGTCCTGTTTTTTTATTTTGCGGAACGGATGAAAGGTACGGAAGGTCCTGCCCGGACGGAATGGCGCCGGAAAAGGCGGCGGGATAACAGCTGCGAAAGAAACAGCAGACGAGAAGCGGCAGACGGAAAGCGGCAGAAAAAACGGCAAGACAACCGCAGACAAAGACAACAGGGACAGGCAGCCGAAAAGACGTCGGAAAACAATAGGACAATGCGGGACAAAAGATAAGGGGCGGCTTTCGGGCCGCCCCTTATTATAACGCCGGGAACTAAGCCCAGAGATTGCGGGGGTATTTGCCCTCGGCGATCATCTTCTCGATCGAGGCCATCAGCGCGGGTTTGTCCTCCTTGTAGGTGACGCCGTGCCACTGGGCCGCCGAACGGAGCACGCGCAGGGACGCCGCGCCCTCGCCGATGAGTTTGTTGACCATCGTCGGGATGTAGAACTCCGATTTGAGGTTCTCGCGGTTCTCGGCGAGCCACGTCTTGAAATACTCCTTCGAATAGGCGAAGAAGTCGGGCGTGAAGCCGAAGAGGTTCATCGAAACGGGGGTATCCTCGGCAAGCTCTTCGTCGGCGCCGCCGTCGTGGAAGAGGATTCGGCCGTCGGGCATGCGCTCGATCTGCGTACGCTCGACCATCGACGTCAGGTTGCCGTCGGCATCCACGCCGCAGACGCCGCGCGATACGGTGCCGTTGTCCGAAAGGGTCCGGTTCAGATCGTAAGCGACCATGCAGTAGCGGTTTTTGCTGTCACCGAGCTGCGAAAGGTAGTCGCCGATGGTCTGGTAGGCTTCGGCGCCGTAGAAGTCGTCGGCGTTGATGACGGCGAACGGCTCGTGCACGGCGTCGGCAGCCATCATCACGGCATGGTTCGTGCCCCACGGCTTGACGCGGCCTTCGGGAACCGAAGCGCCTTCGGGCAGATAGTCCAACTCCTGAAAGACGAACTCGACGGCGATGCGGCCGCCGAAACGCTCGGCCGAAAAGACCTCGCGGAACTCCTTCTCGAAGGAGTGGCGAATGACGAATACGACCTTGCCGAAACCGGCGCGGATCGCGTCGTAAACCGAATAATCGATAATGGCCTCGTTATTGGGGCCGACCCCGTCCATCTGCTTGAGCGAGCCGTAGCGCGAACCCATGCCTGCGGCGAGGACCAGTAATGTAGGTTTTACCATACTTTTTATCTGTTTTTGGCGTTAAAATCAAAACGATTACAAAGTTAAAAAATTCACCGCGTTCCGCAAAGGTTTTCTATGAAATTGGTTATCTTTGCATGGATAATTGCAATGGTTTGATGAAATTTTTAAAGAACATACGGGCATGGCAGCGCAGCTTTTTCCGCAAACGCCGCTTCAACATGCTCAACGCTACGGACAACAGCGAAGAGTGGCACATGCACCTCTCGCCGGCCAGCATCTTCGCAGCATTCGTTTCATTCGCACTGCTGCTCTTTATCCTCATCCTCACGCTGGTGGCGTACAGCCCCGTACTGGAATTCCTGCCGGGCTACCGCACCGAAGCCGACCGCTCGCGCGAAAGTCTGGTACAGAACATCATCCGGCTGGACTCGATGGAGCGCATGATGAACGACATGCTCACCTACAACCAGAACATAGTCCTGATCATGGAGGGCAAGACGCCCGTGGCGCGGGTGCTCGCCAATTCGGACAGCACGCGGGCCACGAAGGTGCTGGTGATGCCCTCGCCCGAAGATTCGGTGCTCAGGGCGCAGATGGAGGGCGACGGCGAGTACGCCGTCACGGGCCGCAGCGGCGGCTCGCGGCGCTCGGTGCGTGAAGCGATCGAGCTGGCGACGCCCGTCGAAGGCATCATCACCGACCGGTTCGACATCCGCAACGGCAACTTCGGCATACGTATTGCGGCGGCGGCCAGCGACCGCATAGCGGCCGTGGACAACGGCACGGTGGTGCTGAGCCTCTGGACCCCCGAAACGGGCTACATGGTCGAACTGCAGCACGCCGGGAATCTGCTGTCGGTCTACAAGGGACTCTCGCAGTCGCTGGTGACCAAAGGGCAGACCATCCGCGCGGGCGAGCTGATCGGCTACAACGCCGAAGCCGAGCAGGGCGAGGTGAGACTCTTCGAATTCGAACTCTGGAACAACGGCAAGCCCGTCGATCCCGAAGGATATATCGTCTTCCAATAGATCCGCATGAAACAACGATTGGCAATACTGGGTTCGACCGGTTCGATCGGCGTGCAGACGCTCGACATCGTACGCGAGAACCCCGATTTTTTCGAAGTGCGCGTGCTGACGGCCAACAGCAACTGGCAGCGGCTGGCGGCGCAGGCGCGGGAATTCGACGCAGACACGGCGGTCATCGCCGACAAACGATATTACACCCGGCTGCGCGACGCGCTGGAGGACACCGACGTCAAGGTTTACGCCGGAGAGGAGGCCGTGGCGCAGGTCGCGGCGGGCGGCGACACCGACGTAGCAGTCAATGCGCTGGTCGGCTACGCGGGGCTGGCGCCCACGGTGGCCGCGCTCGGAGCGGGCAAGAAACTCGCGCTGGCGAACAAGGAATCGCTCGTCGTGGGCGGCGAATACGTGATGCGGCTGGCGGCCGAAAAGCGTGCGCCGATCCTGCCGATCGACTCGGAGCACTCGGCGATTTTCCAGTGTCTGGCGGGCGAACAGTCCCCCGTGCGGCGGCTGATAATCACCTGCAGCGGCGGCGCGCTGCGTGACCTGAAGCGCGAAGAGCTGGCCGGAGTGACGGCCGAGCAGGCGCTGCGCCATCCCCAGTGGGAGATGGGCGCGAAGATCACGATCGACTCCTCGACGCTGGTCAACAAGGGTTTCGAGGTGATCGAAGCCCACTGGCTGTTCGGCACGCCGGCCGAGAAAATCTCGGTGGTGCTGCATCCGCAGTCGATCATCCATTCGATGGTCGAATTCGAGGACGGGGCGATCAAGGCCCAGCTCGGAACGCCCGACATGCGCATGCCGATCAGCCTCGCGCTGATGTACCCCCGACGGGCGAACCGTCCCGGCGAGCGGTTCGACTTCCTGAAGCATCCGCAGCTGACATTCGCCGAGGTGGACCGGGTGAAATACCCGGCGCTGGACATCGCCTACGACTGTCTGCGGCGGCGCGGCACGGCGGCCTGCACGATGAACGGCGCCAACGAAGTGGCCGTCGCGGCGTTCCTCGGCGGCAGGTGCGCATGGCTCGACATCGTGCGCGCCATCGAACATGCGCTCAATCGCGCATCGTTCGCTGCGGCCCCCACCCTCGCGGACTATGCGGCGGCGGACGGCGAAGCACGCCGGCTGGCCGCGGAATTTTTAGCCTTGTAACCAAAACACGGACATGGATATTATCATCAAGATCATTCAATTTTTCCTCTGCTTCACCATTCTGGTGGGCATTCACGAACTGGGACACTTCCTCATGGCGCGGGTCTTCAAAATCCGCGTCGACAAGTTCTATATCTTCTTCGACCCGTGGTTTTCGCTCTTCAAGTTCAAGCGCGGCGACACCGAATACGGGCTGGGCTGGCTGCCGCTGGGCGGATACTGCAAGATCGCCGGCATGATCGACGAGTCGATGGACAAGGAGCAGATGAAACTGCCCCCCAAGCCCGACGAATTCCGCACCAAACCCGCATGGCAGCGTTTTCTGGTGATGATAGCCGGCGTGGTGATGAACGTTCTGCTGGCCATCTTCATCTACATCGGAATCTGCTACACGTGGGGTGACAACTACTTCTCGAACGAAGATGCGCGCTGGGGATACACCTTCAACGAAGCGGGCCGCAAGCTCGGATTCCAAGACGGCGACAGGATCGTTTCGATCGACGGCGAGGCGGTGGACAACGTGAACAAGATCGTCAATGCGCTGATTATCACCGAAGGCGAACGCCGCGTGGTGGTGGAACGCGAGGGCCGGCAGGTCGAGCTGACACTGCCGCTGGGCGAGCTGATCGAAATGCGCCAGAACAAAGGTTACGAAGACTTGCTGGCGCTCCGCATGCCGTTCCTGATCGACAGCGCGGTGTACGAAACGGCGTCGGCGCTCAGGCGCGGCGACGAGATCGTGGCGATAAACGATGCACAGGGGCTGGAATACCCCGCTTACAGGGAGTACCTGAAGGCCCATGCGGGAGAGGATGTGACGCTGACCGTCAAACGCGAAGGCGACATGCTGCTGGAGCTGGTCGTTCCGGTGTCGGACGAGGGAAGACTGGGCGTGACGGCGCTCAATCCCTACAAGCTCCGGACGCAGAAATACACCTTCTGGCAGGCGATTCCGGCAGGAATCAGCAAGGCGGGCAAGGTGATGTCGTCCTACTGGGAACAACTGAAGATGATCGTACAGCCCAAGACCAAGATGTACGAGGAGTTGGGCGGCTTCATCGCCATCGGCAGCATCTTCCCCGGAGACTGGAACTGGGAGGATTTCTGGATGAAGACGGCGTTTCTGTCGATCATCCTCGCCGTGATGAACATTCTGCCGATACCGGGACTCGACGGCGGGCACGCCATCTTCACGTTCTGGGAGATGATTACGGGCCGCAAGGTGAGCGACAAGATACTGGAGGGCGCGCAGTACGTGGGGCTGTTTATCATCCTGCTTCTGCTGCTGTACGCCAACGGCAACGACATATACCGGTTTTTCATAAAATAAGATGAAAATAACAAATTGCGCAGATGCCTTGCGGCGGCACCATTTCGAGGTTGAGACGGTCCGGGACACGGACGAAGCTTTCGCCGTAATAAAGGCCGCCGTCGAGACCGAACGGCCGGAAACGGTATCGTTCGGAGATTCGATGAGCATGCGCGCCACGGGCGTCATCGAATGGCTGCGCGGCGACGGAAGGTACAGGCTGCTGGACGGATTCGACCCCGCGATGACGTACCCGCAGCGGCTCGAAATACGCAGGCAGGCGCTGATGTCTGACCTCTTCATCACGGGCGTGAACGCCGTGACGGCAGAAGGCACGCTCCACTGGCTCGACAAGGTGGGAAACCGCATCGCTCCCGTGGCGTTCGGGCCTCGCAAGGTGATTATCGTGGCGGGACGCAACAAGATCGTCGCAAACCGGGACGAGGCCGAAGAGCGCATCCGCACGATCGCGGCGCCGCAAAACATAGCGCGCCACCCCGGATTCCGCACGCCCTGCGCCAAGACCGGCGTATGTTCGGACTGCAATTCGCCCGACCGGGTATGCAACACCCGCATGGAGATGCTGCGCTGCTGGCCGGACAAGCGCGTGCTGGTGGTGCTGATCGACCAAGATTTGGGACTTTAGCGATATACGGACTATGGGAAAACTGAAAATACTGACAGCGCTGCTTCTCGCAGCCGCACTCACGGCCTGCGGCGACGATTCGGACGTCTTCTACACGACCTCCTACCCCGTCGCCCGGATCGAGATATCCGTAAGCCTGAGCGAACCGGAAAAGCCGGATCCTGAAAACCCTGATCCGGAGAATCCCGACCCCGAAAATCCCGATCCGGAAAATCCCGATCCGGAAAATCCCGATCCGGAAAATCCCGATCCGGAAAATCCCGATCCGGAA
>NZ_CAXUDY010000003.1:0-139313 GCF_964250025.1 Alistipes sp. DJF_B185 | reverse complement strand
GGAAAATCCCGATCCGGAAAATCCCGATCCGGAAAATCCCGATCCGGAAAATCCCGATCCGGAAAATCCCGATCCGGAAAATCCCGATCCGGAGAATCCGGACGCAGGAACTTCGCAGACGGAAAAGCCGGAGAATCCGGAAGAGCCGGAGAATCCGTTGCTGGAGGAGATCCGGAACGACGCGCTGGCCAAGGCTCCCGTGCAGGCGGGCGGCAGCTACCGGCTCGACTTTACGCACCACAACGGCGGTCCGCTCGTCGTCCGGCCTGCGGCCGACGCCGAAACCGTCACGGGCACATTCATAAAAGAGCCGGACAAACCGGAGGAGCTGCACTTCACGTTCGGAGAACAGGCCTACACCTGCAAGGTTTCGGGCTATACGGACACCGACGACCTACGCAAAACGCTGTTCAGCGTCGATCTGACCGAGGAGTACAAACAGCTCTATCCCGATGCGGGCATCACGCAGGTGATCCGGAAGGAATACACGTCGCACCCCTATTAACCGACACGCGATGGCAAAAGTCAAAAAGGCATACTTCTGCAAAAACTGCGGATTCGAAGCTCCCAAATGGCTGGGCCGCTGTCCCTCGTGCGGCGAATGGAACACCTTCACCGAGGAGATCGTCGCCCGCGAAAGCGGCTCGGTGCCGGCCAATGTCGCAGGCTCCCTGCCCGCAGCCAAGCCCCAGCGCGTACGCGACATCCGCGAGAGCGAACACCGCCGCATGGACCTCGGCAACAGCGAGGTGAACCGCGTATTGGGCGGCGGCATGGTGCCGGGGTCGCTGATTCTGCTGGGCGGAGAGCCGGGAATCGGCAAATCGACCCTTTCGCTGCAGCTCGCGCTGGCGGCGAACGGACTCAAGACGCTCTATGTTTCGGGCGAGGAGTCGGCCGAGCAGATCAAGATGCGCGCGGGACGCATCGGCATCGGCAACGACGAATGTCTGATCTATCCCGAAACGCTGCTCGAAAACATCGTCAACCAGATCGGCGAACACCGGCCCGATCTGGTGGTGATCGACTCGATACAGACCATCTACACCGACCTGCTGGACTCGTCGGCGGGAAGCGTGTCGCAGATACGCGAATGCGCGGCGACGCTGCTCAAATACGCCAAATCGACCGGCACGTCGATCTTCATCATCGGCCACATCACCAAGGACGGAACCATCGCCGGACCCAAAATTCTGGAACATATCGTGGACGTGGTGCTGCAGTTCGAGGGCGACAGCAACAACATATACCGCATCCTGCGCGGCATCAAGAACCGTTTCGGCGCGACGTTCGAAATCGGGGTTTTCGAGATGCTCGACAACGGACTGCGCGGCGTGGACAACCCGTCGGAGATTCTGCTCACGCACTACGAGGAGCCGCTGAGCGGCATCGCGGTAGGCGCTTCGGCCGATGGCGTGCGCCCCTACCTGATCGAGGTGCAGGCGCTGGTGAGCGGCGCGGCGTACGGCACGCCGCAGCGTACGACCACGGGCTACGACACCAAGCGCATGAACATGCTGCTGGCCGTGCTGGAGAAGCGCGTGGGAATGAAGATGTTTCAGAAAGACGTCTTCCTGAACTTCGCCGGAGGATTCAAGGTCGCCGATCCGGGGCTGGACCTCGCGGTCGTGGCGGCGGTGATCTCCTCCTACTATGACCGCCCCGTGGCCGAGGGCGTCTGCTGCGCGGGAGAGATCGGGCTTTCGGGCGAGGTGCGCCCCGCACCCCGGACCGAACAGCGCATCAGCGAGGCGGCACGGCTGGGTTTCAAACGCATCATCGTCTCCGGCTACCTCGGCAAGGGCGGCAAACGTCCCAAAGGAATCGAAATAGTCACGATAAACAGCATCGATCAGCTGCCCCGCGCGCTCTTTGTGGAATAGATTTTGCTCTGTACTCCTGCAAAAAGGAGTAAAAGATGCAAAAGCGAATTGTCATATTGGGCGGAGTGGGATTTATCGGCACACACCTCTGTCTGCGCCTTCTGGAAGAGGGCCACGAAGTGTTTTGTGTCGATATCCGCGACGCCGTGAATTCGCCGCTGCTGCGCAGCGTACTGCAGCATCCGCTGTTCCGGTACGTCCACCACAACATCATCAATACATTCGGAATCCGCTGCGACGAGATTTACAACCTCACTTCGTCGTCGCGCGTGCGCTACAACAAGGCGCTGCCCGTCGAGACGCTCCGGATCAACATGCAGGGCACGATAAACGCCCTCGACACCGCGCGCATGGAGCATGCGCGGATATTGTTCGCCTCGTCGGGCTGCGTATACGGCGCGGGATACCGCGATCCGGCGACCGATCCGGCGGCGGGATATTCGGGGCAGTACATTCTGAGCGAAGGCAAGCGCGCGGCGGAAGCCCTGCACCGGGCCTATCAGGAGGAGCTGGGCGTGGACGCACGCATCGCACGCATCTTCAACACATACGGAAGCGGGGCCGACATCATGGACCAGCGCGTGGTGATGAAGATGATCGTGGCGGCGCTGCAGAACCGCGACATCCCGGTCAACGGCAGCGGCGAACAGATGCGCACCTTCTGCTGGGTCGAGGACATGGTGGACGGACTTGTACGGATGATGGAAGCCACGCCTTCGGAGCAGACCCGCACCTTGGATCTGGGCAGCAACCACGAAATCTCGATACGCGCGCTGGCCGAAAAGATCATCTCCCTGACGGGAAGCCGCTCGCGGATCGTACACCGGGCGGCACGTCCGGACGATGCGCGGCGGAGGATACCCGACATTTCGGCCGCACGGCGCGAACTGGACTGGACGCCCCGCACGCCGCTGGCCGAGGGGCTGCGCCGCACGATCAGCTATGCAGAAAAAGAGCTGACAGACAAGGTCTACACGGAGCTTACATGGGCGGAAATGAACTAAACACGACAAATATGACAGCAACGGATTTTGACAAGATTATCTGGCGGGACGCACTGACGTTCGTGGATTTCTTCGCAACATGGTGCGGGCCGTGCCAGATGATGCACCCCGTCATAGACCGGTTTCAGGAGAAGATGAACGGCCGCGTGGATGTCTACAAGGTGGACATAGACGACCGGGACATGCTCGAAATCGTACACCGCTACAACATCATGTCGGTACCGACGCTGATGTTTTTCCGCCGCGGCGAGGTGCTGTGGCGCGAAAGCGGCCGCATCGGCTACGACCATCTGGCGAACGTACTCAGGGAATTGGAACAGCGCGAGCAGGTAGGTCAGCGCTGACAGGCGGAAGCTATGCTTCCAAACGCCAAGTAAGCTCCTCGTGGACGTAGTCTTCGGCAGGGAGCTTACCCAGAGAACCGGCTGCGCGGAGTACCGCCTGCCGGTTCTCCTCGTTCAGGCCGCCGACGGCAGACAGCAGCGCGACGGCCCCCTGCGCGATCAGGCGGGCGGCCGAAGATGCGGAAAGCGGAGCGGCGGCAGGCTTGGAGAGGGATTCGGCGGCGCATACGGCGGCGCGGCGGACCGCTTCGACGGCGGGCGCGATCCATGCCGCCGTAAGAAGATCGCTGCGGGCGGCGGACTGCAACGCGGCGTATCGAAGTAGCGGATTCGGGTCGGCGATCCATGCGTCGAACAAGGCCGGAAGCGCTGCGGAGCGGCTCAGGAAAGCGAAAGCGGCTTCTTCGGCGACTTCGGAATTGACGATCCCGGCTGCCCATGCCGGAAATTCATCGGGCGTAAGCGATTCGGGCCGGGCGATATGCAGCGCCGCAAGGCGCAGTTCGCGGACCTCCTGCAAATAAAGATAACGGGAGAAATCGTGGTCGGGAGTCTCGGCGCGTGCGAGTTTGCGCAGCGTCGGCAGGCTCACGCCGTAGTTGAGACCGTACGGCGCACCGTAACAGCGCATCGCATCGGCGACGGCGCCGTTCCGCTCGCGGCGCAGCTCGCCGAGCAGCGCCACCATACGCGACGTGAAGTCCATGGACGGGATTATTTGCGGCGGGGAAGCGCCACGTTGATCGTACGGCCGAACTCGAAGAGGGGCAGCACCGCACGGGCATATTCGCGGCCGCCGGCGATGACCGTGCAGACCGAAGGATCGGCCACGCGGCATGCGACGACGTTGGTCTCCTTGGCCGAAGCTTCGAGCGCATTGGAGGTGTTGCCCGAAGGTTCGATCTGCAACAGCACCATGTCGCCCGAAAGATCGCTCTCAGGGAGCAGACCTGCGGCAGGGCTGAAGCGGCAGACGATATACTGCTTCTTGTCGGCCTGAGGATAAACCACATAGCGGCGCGTTTCGGTGGTCACGATGCGCTTGCCGAGAAACAGTTCCAGATAGTTCTGCTCCAGACGCTCGATCTCCGCGAGGGCGGATTTGAGTCCTTCGCCAAAGACGTTTTCACCGGCTTCGCCCGTAATCAGTTCGAGACGGTGCTTGCGGAGCGAAAAGATCGTATTGGCGGCTTCGCGGGCGGCGTCTTCCAGCGCCAGCACCGTCATGTCGTTCTTGTCGGCCTGCAGGCGGGCGAATTCATCTTCGGCAGCGGCGTAGGTCATAATACGGCGCGAAGGCTCGGCCGGGGCGGGTGCGTCGAGGCATGCCTTGGCATCGAGCAGAGCCACGGCGGCTCCGGTAACGGCCCAGCCGGTCTTGTCGGTGAGCGGAGCGCGGACACCGAGGAATTTCTGCGCATAACGGGCGTAAGGACCGCTGAGGGTCACGTCCTTCTCGACGGTGACGTCCACGGCCAGCACCGTGCGGGGCTGGGAGACGACGATGCCGTCGGCGGTTTCGTTCGCGCCCTGCAGGGCGATGTATGGATTTTGCGCCGCTGCGCCGCCGCATACGGCGAGGGCGAGGGCGAGAAGTCTGAGTTTCATGGTCTCGAAGTTTTTATTCACTGATACAAATGTAATTTATTTTGCCGTGCTATCAAAATTTCAGGTAAAAATCACGGGTTAAGGCCCGGTATTCGGGGGTGTACTGCTCGTGTTCGCCCGTGCCGACGACCAGTTCGGAGCAGACAGGAGGAGAATCGGAGCGCAGGCCGGAGCAGGCGTTTTCGTGCGCAAATTCCATCAGCAGGCGTTTGACCGGACGGCGTGGCGTGGTGCGTACGCCCGTAGAGCGGGTCAGCGCGAGGAATCCGCGGCAGACGTCGGTAAAACGCCGGGCTTCGTCCGTCGGCAGAATCACGGCGAAGCGGCCCTCGGCGGCGAGCAGGCGCACGACCGCGTCGCGCAATTGGTCGAAGGGCAGGCGCACGGCGTGACGCGCCGTGGTGCGGCCCTCGTCGGGGCAGGTCAGCGAATCGACGAAGAAGGGCGGATTGGAGACGATCAGGTCGAAGTGTTCGTCCGGCGCGAATTCCTGCACGGGACACTGTTCGAACACTACCCTGCCGCCCCACGGCGACGCGGCGGCGTTTTCGCGGGCCTGAGAGACCTCCTCCACATCGACGCCCGTAATCCGGGCTTCGGGAGCGCGCTGGGCCATCATCAGGGCGATCAGCCCGGTGCCTGTACCGACGTCGAGGATGCGGCGGTCCGAAGGCCGCACGCCGGCCCATGCGCCGAGCAGCACGCCGTCGGTTCCGACCTTCATCGGGCAGCGGTCCTGACGTATGGTGAATCGTTTGAAGCGGAACATCGTCAACACTCTTTCAGATAACCGTCGATGCCGGCGCCGAAAAGCGAGAAATCGTAGCGCACGGGATCGGCGGGATCGAATCCGCGAAGCGCCGCCGTGACCTCCTCCACGGCCCGCCAGTCGTTCTGGCGGCGTGAGAGCAGCCCCAGCGCGCGGGCCATGTCGCCCGTATGGAGGTCGAGCGGAATGTAAAGGGCCGACATCGGAATCCGCGTCCACTGGCCGAAGTCCACGCCCCGCTCGTCGCGGCGCACCATCCAGCGCAGAAACATGCAAAGCCGCTTGCAGGCCGCGCCCCTGTCGATCGACGAGAGGTGTTTCTCGCAGCGGAGCGCATGGTCGCAGCTGAAAAATTCGCGGCGGAATTCGGAAAGGACCGCCGGAATACTCTGCGCAGCCGCATAGCGCTCCTCGAAAAAGGCGCCGAGGCCGCCGAAGCGTCGGTCCATGCGGCGCAGGGCCAGCACGAAATCGCGCAGGTCGCGGCCGTTGAAGGTGCGGTGGACATAGGTTTCGAGCGTCGCCAGCTCCCGGTCGGAAGCATTGCGCACGAAGTCCGCCGGAGCGTCGTCCATGCAGCGCATCATGCGGTGGCCGCTCGTGACGATCGCCCTGCGGTTGCCCCATGCGATCGTGGCGGCGAGGAACCCCGCGATCTCGCGGTCGGCGCGGTCCGTATAGCGGTGCGGCACCGAAATCGGGTCGTCCTCGATAAACTCAGGGCGGTTGTATTTGTCGTGGAGCCGTTCGAGCAGCTCTTTGAGTTCGTCGTCCATAAAACGCGGCATTACAGAATCCGGCCGTCCGACATGGTGATCTTCCGGTCGGCCATCGCCGCCAGATGCTCGTCGTGGGTGACGATCACGACGGTCTGCCCCAGCCGGTCGCGCAGCTCGAAGAAAAGGCGGTGTATCTCGTCGCGGTTGTGCGAATCGAGGTTGCCCGAAGGTTCGTCCGCCAGCAGTACGGCGGGCGAATTGACAAGCGCGCGGGCAATAGCCACGCGCTGCTGCTCGCCGCCCGACAGCTGGCCGGGTTTATGGCCGCGGCGCGGCGTGAGGTTCATCATCTCCAGCAGTTCGGCGGCGCGGCGTTCGACCTCCGCACGCGGACGGCGGCCGATAAACCCCGGAATGCAGACGTTCTCGAAAGCCGTGAATTCGGGCAGCAGGTGGTGGAACTGGAAGACGAAGCCGATACGTTCGTTGCGGAAGCGGGACAGCGCCTTGTCGCCCAGCGAAAAGGCGTCCTGTCCGTCGATCTCGACACGGCCCGCGTCGGGGCACGAAAGCGTGCCGACGATTTGCAGCAGCGTGGTCTTGCCCGCGCCGCTGGCGCCGACGATCGAGACGACTTCGCCTTCGGCGACGTCGAGCGAGACGCCCTTGAGCACTTCGAGGTCGCCGAAACGCTTGTGTATGTCGGTAACTTTTATCATGCGGTTGCGATGGTTATTTGCGGTTCCGTTCGTATGCGTCGAAGAGCCTGACCGTATCGACGGCCTCCTGCACATCGTGCACGCGCAGGATCGCGGCCCCCTGACGCAGGCACTCCCAGCCGAGGGCGACGGTGCCCGCGAGCGATTCGGCGGGCGTGGCGTCGAGGACGCGGTAGATCATCGACTTGCGCGAAAGGCCCGCCAGTACGGGGTACCCCAGTGCGCAGAGACAGTGCAGGCCCGCAAGCAGCTCGTAATTCTGTTCGGTGGTCTTGGCGAAGCCGAAGCCGGGGTCGAGGATAATGTTCTCGCGTTTGATCCCGGCGGCGAGCAGGTCGGCGGTCTTCGTTTCGAAATAGGCCGTGACCTCGGCCGTGATGTCGCGTTTGTAGTCGGTGAGGGTCTGCATGGTCCGGGGATCGCCCTTCATGTGCATGGCGACGTAGGGCACGCCGTAGCGCGCGGCCGTGGCGGGCATCTGCGGGTCGAGTTCCCCGGCGGAGATGTCGTTGATGATGAGCGGACCGAATTTTTCGATCGCACGGGCGGCGACTTCGCTGCGGAAGGTATCGACCGAAATCAGGACGCCGGGCGCCAGACGCCGCACGGCCCCGATGCCCAGCTCCACGCGCCGCCACTCCTCGTCGGCAGGGACTTCGTCGGCGCCGGCGCGCGACGAATAGCCCCCCACGTCGATGATCGAGGCGCCTTCGGCGGCGGCCTCCTTCACGCGGCGTTCGACATGCGTCGCGTCGGGCATGCGGCTGCCGGCGAAGAACGAGTCGGGGGTGACGTTCAGGATCGCCATCACCTGCGGCCGGGAGAGGTCGAGATCAATGTCGTGCTGCTTCATGGCTGAATATGCGGTCGAGTTTGACAACGGCGGGTTCGAGGTCCTCCTCGAAGATATTGACGATCGCGTAGTCGGCACGGCCGCTCAGCGTATCGTCGTCCAGCTGGGCGGCGATGCGGCGGCCGACCTCATCGGGACCGCAGTCGTCGCGGCGGCAGGTGCGCTCGATGCGCAGTTCGCGCGGCGCGAGTACCGCAACGGTCTTATCGACGCACGTTTCGAGGCCGGCTTCGAACAGGATCGCGCTTTCGAGAATCACGTAAGGCCCCTCCTGCCGGGCGGCCCACGCATCGAAATCCGCCATCACGACGGGATGCACCAGCGCATTGAGGTCGGCGAGCGCCTGCGGATCGCTGAAGACAACGCCTGCGAGGCGGCTCCGGTCGAGCTGTCCGTCGCGGAAGGTGTCGGCTCCGAAACGTTCGGTGAGCCGCATACGCAGCGTGTCGTCCTGCTGCATGAGTCGTTTGGCCGCGGCGTCGGAATCGTAAACCGCAATGCCCTTTTGTGCAAAAAGGCGGCATACAGTGCTCTTGCCGCTGCCGATGCCGCCCGTTACTCCGATTTTCATCATGGTTTCTCTTCGGGATAATCCAGTTCGGGAACAGCGCCGATGGAGACCACCTTGATATCGCTGTAGCGTACCGAAATGGCGCTCTGCAACGACTGGGGGTCGATCACCACCTTGCCCTCGTGCCCCTCCTCGCGCGAACGCTTGTATTTGAGTTCCGAGAGCGGGATGCGCAGTGTCTTGTTCATGTAGACCCGGTAGCCGAACAGGTTGGTGCCGACGCCCTCGACGACGCACGTCACCTCGAAAGGCTCCCCGTCCACACTCACACGCACGACCTGCTCGGTGGTATAGGTATAGCTCAGTTTGGCGATATACCACAAAATGAACGACGCGACGAGCAGCGCAAGAAAGACCGGCGAGACGTAGCGGTGCATCCATTTCAGCAAATTATCCATTGTGCGTTGAAGTTCCATGATGCAAAGGTAAAAATAAAATGGACTGCAACAAACCGTGCAGTCCATTTTATTCGAATAGATATAAGGTGTATTACGCCTCCTTGTCGAATTTGGCGCGTTTGGACATCAGGTCGTAGGCGATCGGGGTGGCGATGAAGATCGTCGCGACGGTACCCACGATAACGCCGACGGTCAGCGCGAAGATGAAGCCGCGGATGGTCTCGCCGCCGAAGAAGAAGATCGCCAGCAGCGTCACGAGCGTCGTGCCCGAAGTGTTGATCGTACGCGACAGAGTCGAGTTGATGGCGTTGTTCACGTTCTCCTTGAGGTTGCGCTTGGGATACATGCCCAGATATTCGCGGATACGGTCGAAGACCACCACGGTATCGTTGATGGCGTAACCGATGATCGTAAGGATCGCGGCGATGAAGGCCTGATTGACTTCGAGGTTGAAGGGCACGAAGCCGTAGAGCATCGAGAAGAGACCGATGATGAACAGGGCGTTGACCGCGAGGGCGATCGTGGCGCCCGAAGCCCACTGCCAGCGCTTGAAGCGGAAGGTGATGTAAAGACCGATGGCGATGAGCGAGAACAACACCGAGTAGATGGCGTTCCACGTCATGTCCTTGGCGATCGAGGGACCGATCTTGTCGGCCGTCAGGATACCGTTGACGTCGGTCTGGGTATTGCGGAACTGCTCGAACGAAATGTCGTAGGAGTAGAGCGACTTCATGGCGTCGTAGATGATCTGCTCGACTTCGGCCGTAGCTTCGTCCGACGTGTCGTCATAACGGTACTGCGTCACGATGCGCATCTGGTTCTCGTTGCCGTACTGCTTGACCTCGAAGCTGATCGCCGAAGCGTCGGCATCGGCATGCTGCGCGAAGACCTGACCCAGATTCTGACGAACCTCTTCGGCCGAAACGGGCTTGTCGAAGCGGATGACGTAGGCACGGCCGCCGGTGAACTCGGCGCCGAGGTTCAGACCGCGGGCGACGAACGAGATGCACGACAGCGCGAGCAGGGCGACCGAGACGGTGTAGGCGACCTTGCGGACGCGGATGAAGTCGAAATGCGTATTGGTCAGGAAGTTCTCGGACCACTTGCGCGAGAAGGAGATATTGCCCCATTTGGCGACGATCCACTCGATCAAGAGACGGGTGATGAACACGGCGCTGAAGAACGAGGTGATGATACCGATGATGAGGGTCGTGGCAAAGCCCTGCACGGGACCGTTGCCGAAGATGAAGAGGACGATACCGGTGATGATGGTCGTCAGGTTACCGTCGATGATGGCCGAGTAGGCTTTCGAGAAACCGTCCTTGATAGCCAGCGAAAGGCCCTTGCCGCCGCGAAGCTCCTCCTTGATACGTTCGTAGATGATGACGTTGGCATCGACGGCCATACCCATCGTCAGCACGATACCGGCGATACCCGGCAGGGTCAGCACGGCGCCGAACGACACCAGAACGCCCATCAGCAGGAAGACGTTGGTAAGCAGGGCGATGTCGGACATCCAGCCTGCGGTCTTGTAGAACAGACCCATGTAGAGCAGGACGAGGATGAAGGCGATCAGGAACGAGAGCATACCCGCATTGATCGACTCCTGTCCCAGCGAGGGACCTACGACGGTGTCCTGAATGATTTTGGCGGGCGCGGGAACCTTACCCGAATTGAGCACGTTGGCGAGGTCCTTGGCTTCCTGAATGGTGAAGTCGCCCGAAATTTCGGAAGAACCCTTGTCGATCTTGGTGTTCACGCGGGGAGCCGAGTAGACGTAGCCGTCGAGAACGATGGCGATGCACTTGCCGATGTTCTCGCCCGTCAGACGCGCCCACTCCTGCGTGCCTTCGCCGTTCATCGACATCGAAACCACGGCGTTGGCGCCGCGCTGGGCGTACTGCTCGCGGGCTTCGGTCACGACGCTGCCGTCAAGCGGAGCCTTACCGTCGGGCGTCGAGATGCGGATCGCATAGAGGTAGAAGCGGCCGTCGATCTTGTCGTCGCCCTTGACGCCCCACTTGAAGGCGATGTCGGCGGGGAAGAGTTCGCGGACCGCAGGATTGGCCAGATATTCGTTTACGGCAGCCATGTCGGCCTTGTAGGCCGCACCGATGGCGGCGCCGCCCGCAAAACCGGGATCGAGAACCGCGAAGAGCGGGTTCTTCGCACGGTCGTAACGGTCGGTGTGCTCGGCTTCGGCAACAGCCGTGGTGTCGGAGCCGATCTCGGCGAGAAGGCCCTCGGCTTCGCCTGCGGGAGTCCCGGCGGCGGCAGCGGCTTCGACGGAAGCGACTTCGGGCTCTTGGGCGGCGGGAGCTTCGCTCAGCTCGGCCTTGATGAACTTATCGGCGGCGGCCAGTGCGGGAAGCACCTCGCGGGCGTCGTAGGTCAGCCAGAATTCGAGCGAGGCGGTACCCTGCAGCAGGTCGCGCACACGCTGCGGCTCCTTCACGCCCGGCAGCTCGACGAGGATTCGGTGCGAGTTGGGCAGGCGCATGATGTTGGGCTGCGTGACGCCGAAGTGGTCGATACGGCTGCGGAGCACGTTGAACGACGCGGCGATGGCGGCGTCGGTCTCGCGCTTGAGGATCTTCTCGACGTCGGCGTCGGAGCTTTCGAGCGTGATGTCCTTACGGTCGGGGCTGACGAAAACCGCCGCCAGCGAACCGCCGTTGGAGAGACGCTGGTAAGCCTTCACGAAGTCGGAGATATAGTCTTTCGAGGTGCCCTCCTTCAGCGCGGCGTTCGCCTCGGCGATGGCTTCGACGAATGCGGGGTCGTTCTGGCTGTCGCCGGCAAGCGCCTTGATGACGTCCTCGACCTGCACTTCCAGCATGACGTTCATACCGCCCTTGAGGTCCAGACCGAGGTTCAGCTCCTTCTCCTTGCACTCCTTGTAGGTGAATTTCTTGAATCCGAGGTTATAGACCCCGACATTCTGGACCGAATCGAGGTAATGCTGCTCCGCCTCGGACTGCTGTCCGACGGGGAACTGCGCGGCGTACTCGGCCGCTTTTTTCTCTACACTCCGCGTTTTGAACGTGAAGGAGAGCTGGTAAATACACGCAAGAGCCAAAAGGACCGCGAGTAATTTAATAGCACCTTTACTTTGCATTTGAGTTGAAAAATTTTGTTATTATTTGTTGTAATTATTGTCATTACGCATAATAGCACGCAAAGATAGGAAAAAAGAATTGAAAATCGGAAATTAAGAATTAAGATTTGCGCCCGGACGGCAAAAAATCTGTATTTTTGGGACCGTATGATAAAATATACCGAATACAAGTACCATGCAGCGGCGCTGTTCACCGTGGCGGTATGGGGCGCGACGTTCGTATCGACGAAGGTGCTGATCGCCCATTCGCTGACGCCTGCGGAGATATTCCTGCTGCGTTTCGCCTTGGCCTACGTCTGCATCTGGCCCCTGTCGAAAGGCCGCCTGCGGGCCGACGGATGGCGCGACGAAGCGCTGCTGGCCGCGGCCGGGGTGACGGGCGGATCGCTCTATTTCCTGACCGAAAACATGGCGCTGGAATACGCCCCGGCGTCGAACGTGTCGCTGATCGTCTGCACGGCGCCGGTATGGACCGCGCTGCTGCTGAGCCTCGCATACCGCGGCGAGCGGATGACGCGGCGGCAGATCGGGGGATCGGCGCTGGCGTTCGCGGGCATGGTGCTGGTGGTTCTCAACGGCCGTTTCGTGCTGCACCTCTCGCCCAAAGGCGATCTGCTGGCCCTGTCCGCGGCGCTGCTGTGGATGGTCTATTCGCTGGCGGTCAAACGCATCGGAGGCCGCTACCCCGCCGTTTTCATCACCCGCAAGGTCTTCTTCTACGGACTGCTGACGATTCTTCCGGTATTCGCCTTCCAGCCCTTCTCGGTCGGCGCGGAGGTGCTGGCGCGCCCCGCGGTGTGGGGCAACCTGCTGTTTCTGGGCGTCGTCGCGTCGATGCTCTGCTACATCCTGTGGAACGCCGCGATGCACCGGCTCGGAGCCGTAAGAACCACGAACTACATCTATTTCAACCCATTGGTCACGATCGTCACGGCCGCGCTCTGCATCGGCGAACGGATCACCGCGGCGGCTCTCGCCGGAGCGGCGCTGATCCTCTGCGGCATGTGGCGGGCGGAACGGCGGCCCGCATCGGGCAATAAAATCCCGCGGCCCGACGTTCCGTGATAAACCCGCAAAGTCAGCATGCTGAAATTCCTACTCGTCTGCGCCGCATTCGCGGCCCTGCCGATACAGGCGCAAACACTCTCCGGACGCATCGTCGGAGCGGACGCCCGACCGGTCCCCTACGCCAACATAGGACTCAAGAACCGCCCCGCGGGAACCGTATCCGGACGGGACGGCTCGTTTACGCTCCGCATTACCGACCTGAGCGTCCGGGACACGCTGCGCATATCCTGCATCGGATACGCCGCACGGGAGATTCCGGCCGCCGGACACGACGCACGGCCGCTGGAGATACGGCTGCAGGAGCAGCCCCAGACACCGCTGAGCCCCGTGATAACCCATATTCCCCGCAAACGCTACACCTTCGGCCGCAGCATCGGCAGCAACCGGTTCAGCGCGGCATTCCGCGCCGGGCAGGAAGGCGGCGAAATGGGCGTGAAATGCAAGCTCGGAAACCTCAGGGGAGAGTTGCAGCGGGTGCGGCTCAATCTGGCGGGATGCAAGGGCGTGGATACGCTCCATATGCGCATAAACGTCTACGCCATGCGGGGCGACCGTATCCGCAAAAACCTGCTCGCGGAACCGGTCTATTTCTCGGTTCCGGCGTCGGAGGCAGACAAGACGGCGACCGTAGACCTGCGGCCCTACGAGATATTCGTAAGAGGCGACTTCCTGATCTCGGTCGAGAACCTGACGCACATGCCGGCGGGGGCGAAATACTGGATTCGCGCCCGGCTGCTCTCGCGCACCTACACCCGCTACACGAGTCAGGCGCCGTGGAAGATGCGCAAGGCCGGGGTCGGGCTGAGCGTCGACGTGCTGGTGGAACCGGAATAGGAAACCGCGCCACCGGCTCCGTCCCTGCGGCGGAGCGTCCGGCCCTTCATTCCGGTCATTCGACGGCGGCGGCATTGTGCGGATTGCAAATTATTTGCTAAATTTGTCCGTATCACCAAACCCGACCGTCACCATGACCCGACTCTTCACCTCCTTCTGCGCCCTCGTGATCGCCACGGGCGCCTTCGCACAGGCCGGCTACCGCCCGGCCCCCGAAAACCTCCAGTCACGCAGCCAATTCGCCGAATGCCGGTTCGGCATATTCCTCCACTGGGGGCTTTACGCCATGCTCGCGCAGGGCGAATGGGCGATGACCAACCACAACCTCAACTACCGGGAGTACGAAAAGCTCGCGGGAGGATTCTATCCCTCGAAATTCGACGCGGACGCATGGGCCGAGGCTTTCCGCCAAGCGGGAGCGCGCTACGTCTGCTTCACGACGCGCCATCACGACGGATTCTCGATGTTCCGCACGGCGCAGACGCCCTACAACATCGTCGATGCCACGCCTTTCGCCCGCGACGCGGTGAAGGAGTTGGCCGACGCGTGTCACCGCCGCGGACTGCGCGTCCACTTCTACTACTCGCTGATCGACTGGTGGCGCGAAGACGCCCCGCGCGGCCGGACGGGACTCGGCACGGGCCGCCCGGCCGAAAAGGAGGACGCCGACGCCTATTTCGACTTCATGAAGGCGCAGCTCACCGAACTGCTGACACAATACGGCAACGTGGGCGCCATCTGGTTCGACGGCATCTGGGATCAGGACGAGAATCCCGGATTCGACTGGCGGCTGGGCGAACTCTACGGACTGATACACAAATTGCAGCCCGGATGCCTGATCATCAACAACCACCATCTCGCACCGTTCGAAGGCGAAGACGCGCAGGCGTTCGAACGCGACCTGCCGGGAGAGAACACGGCCGGATATTCGGGGCAGGAGATCAGCCGCCTGCCGCTCGAAACATGCCAGACGATGAACGGCATGTGGGGATACAAGATCACCGACCAAAATTACAAATCGGCGCAGACGCTCGTGCGCTATCTCGCAGGGGCCGCAGGACGCGGCGCGAACCTGCTGCTCAACATCGGTCCCCAGCCCGACGGCGCGCTGCCCGCGGCGGCTCTCGAACGGCTCGACAGCATGGGACGCTGGCTGCGCGCGAACGGCGAAACCATCTACGGCACGCAGGCGGGACCCGTAAGCCCGCGCAGCTGGGGCGTGACCACGCGCCGCGGCGACAAAATCTACGTACACATTCTCGACTGGCCCGACGAAGAGCTGTTCGTGCCCGTCAGGGACGAACGCATCCGGCAGGCGGTACGCTTCGCCGACAAACGCGCGGTCGCCTTCTCGCAGGACAAGGCGGGCGTGACGCTGCGCTTGGGCGAAAAGCCTGCGGGAGCGGACTGCATCGTGGAACTGACAGTCGGAAAATAGCAAAAAAAGATGCGGTCCGGAAATCCGGACCGCATCTCGAAAAATATATGTGAGCCTTACGGCTGAAGTGTTCGGAACACTTCGGGATTACTTCACCTCCTCGAACTCCACGTCCTCAGGCTGCGAACTGTCACCGTTCGACGCATTGCCGGCGTTAGCCTGCGACTGCTGGCCGGCATCGGCTCCGGGCTGGGCGCCCTGCGCCTGCTGCTGGGCGTAGATGTCCTGCGAAGCGGCCTGCCATGCGGCGTTCAGTTCGGCGATAGCCGTGTCGATAGCCGCGACGTCGGCGTTCTTGTGCGCCTCCTTCAGCTTGGCCAAAGCCCCCTCGATCGCCGATTTCTTGTCGGCAGGAAGTTTATCGCCGTACTCCTTGAGCTGTTTCTCAGTCGCAAAGATGTTCGAGTCGGCGGCGTTGATCTTGTCGATACGCTCCTTCTCCTCCTTGTCCTTCGCTTCGTTGGCCTTCGCCTCGTCGCGCATGCGCTGGATCTCCTGCTCGGTAAGGCCCGAAGAGGCCTCGATGCGGATCTTCTGCTCCTTGCCCGTGCCCTTGTCCTTGGCCGATACGTTCAGGATGCCGTTAGCGTCGATGTCGAACGTCACCTCGATCTGCGGCACGCCGCGCGGTGCGGCGGGAATGCCGTCCAAGTGGAAGCGGCCGATCGACTTGTTGTCGCGGGCCAGCGGACGCTCGCCCTGACAAACGTTGATCTCGACCGAAGGCTGGTTGTCGGCAGCCGTCGAGAAGACCTCCGACTTGCGGGTCGGGATGGTGGTGTTGGCGTCGATGAGCTTGGTCATCACGCCGCCCAGCGTCTCGATACCCAGCGACAGCGGCGTAACGTCGAGCAGCAGCACGTCCTTGACCTCGCCCGTGAGCACACCGCCCTGAATTGCGGCGCCGATGGCCACCACTTCGTCGGGGTTCACGCTCTTGTTGGGCGTCCTGCCGAAGAACTCCTCCACGATCTTCTGGATTGCGGGAATACGGGTAGAACCGCCCACGAGGATCACCTCGTTGATCTGCGAGGCGTCGAGACCCGCGTCGCGCAGCGCCAGTTTGCAGGGTTCGATGGTCTTGCGGATCAGGTGATCGCAGAGCTGCTCGAACTTGGCACGCGTGAGCGACATCACGAGGTGCTGCGGAATGCCGTTTACGGGCATGATATACGGGAGGTTGATCTCCGTCGTCGTCGAGGACGAGAGCTCGATCTTCGCCTTCTCGGCGGCCTCCTTCAGACGCTGGAGGGCCATCGGGTCCTGACGCAGGTCGATCTGGTGCTCGGCCTTGAACGCCTCGGCCATATAGTCGATCAGCACGTGGTCGAAGTCGTCGCCGCCGAGGTGCGTATCGCCGTTGGTGGACTTCACCTCGAAGACGCCGTCGCCAAGTTCGAGGATCGAAATATCGAACGTACCGCCGCCGAGGTCGTACACGGCGATCTTCATGTCGCTGTCCTTCTTGTCCATGCCGTAAGCCAGTGCGGCAGCGGTCGGCTCGTTGATGATACGGCGCACCTTCAGACCTGCGATTTCGCCCGCCTCCTTGGTGGCCTGACGCTGCGAGTCGGAGAAGTAGGCAGGAACCGTGATGACGGCTTCCGAAACCTCCTGTCCGAGGTAATCCTCGGCAGTCTTCTTCATCTTCTGAAGGATGATCGCCGAAATCTCCTGCGGCGTGTACTGACGTCCGTCGATATCGACGCGGGGCGTATTGTTGTCGCCCTTGACGATTTCATACGGAGCGCGTGCGATGTCGGAGGCCACCTGATCGTAACGCTCGCCCATGAAACGCTTGATCGAGAAGACCGTGCGTTTGGGGTTGGTGATAGCCTGACGCTTGGCGGGGTCGCCTACCTTGCGCTCGCCGTCCGCCGTGAAAGCCACTACCGACGGAGTCGTGCGGTGTCCTTCGGAGTTGGGAATAACTACAGGCTCGCTGCCTTCCATCACTGCCACGCAGGAGTTAGTAGTTCCTAAGTCGATACCAATAATCTTTGCCATAATCGTATATGAGTTTAATTGTTTATATTTTTTCCGTTTTCTTTCCGTGCCGCCGGAGTTCTTCCGCCCTGCGGGTCCGGAGCGCCGGTCACGCCCTGAATTTGAACAAAGGTTGTACCAAACGGCAATCTCTGCCAAATTGTCAGCAGAATGGCAGGCCGGGCCGGGAATATCGCCCCGGAAAGCAGGATGCAAGGTGTTATTTTGTCAGAAACGGCGCGGCGACCAAGCTGCGGAAGGCGGAGGCTTTTTCGAGGAAAGGCAGACCGACGGAACCGCTGCGGAACGACACGGCAAGCAGCTCCCGCAGACACGCAGGCCGGGATTCCGCGGATACAAAAGCCGTGGTCCGGACCGAACGGCAGCGGAAAGAGAAGCGGCGCAACGGCGGGCGATAAACAACCCGCGGCAAGGAATAGACAATGGACGACGACCAACAAACGGCGGGCGATGAACGATGGGCGGCGCAAAGGGCGATGCAAAGGGCGATGCAACGAAGACAGACAGGACTGCGGAGTCAGGCGGCAAAAAAACAGGCCTGCGCAACCGCAGGCCCGACGACACGGCCCGAAGGCCGGCATACAATATTTATTTCTGCTCGCCCAGAATACGCATCGCAACGTCGAGAATCGTCGTATCGTCCAGCGTAACCACGCCTCCGTCCGGCCCCGGCTCGAAATGGACACCCACGCATTCTTTCGCCTCGTGTTTCCCTCCGAAATAGTTGCGGACGGTGTCTACATCGATTCCTAACTCATCTGCAATGCGCTGCGAGCTGCCGCTGGGCAGTCTGTCCTTGATACGGCGCAACTCGTTAAATGTGATAATCATATCCGTTGAATTTTAAGTTGAAGTTCTGCATCACTAAGTTAATACATTTTTGGTGAACTGCAAAATTTCTGCCTTAAAAATGTGTAATAAAAACGAAACGGGGAGATAATAAAAAAGAAACCGCACTTTCCGTCGGGAAAGTGCGGTTTCAGTTTTCGTATCCGGCGCCGGATTACTCCTTCGGCTCGATGTAAAGCTGGAAAATAAGCGGCGTGAACGAGGGAATCTCGGTATTGATGGTCTTGACCGTAGTTCCCGTGCTGGAGCTGTTGTAGTCGCTGCCGTACATGTCGCCGTAATAACCGCCGTAGTAGCCGCCGTAACCGCCGTAATAGTTATTGTAGTAACCGCCGTAATAGCCGCCGCTGCCGTAATAGCTGTTGGCGTAATTCAGGTAGTTCAGGTAATCGTAATAGCTCGACGAATAACCGCTCGTGCCCGACGTGGAGGAGCTGGTCGATCCGGTCTTGCCCGACGAGCCATAGGCGTTGGTCGAAGTGGTGATCAGCTCGGCCCACTGGCCGTACTTGAGGTTGGGAATCGTGTAGTGGAAGGCTTCGATCATCTTTCTTTCCGACGGCTTATAGGAGAGCGCCGAACCGGCGGATTTGACCTCGCCGTAAATGATCTTCTTCACCTCGTCGATATTCGTATCGAAGATAAAGCCGTCGAGGAAACGCCCGATATACCAGATTTTGGCTGTACCTTCGAGCGTCACCGAATCGGCGTCGAGCTTCACGACGCCTTCGTATTTATCGTCGTCGTCAGGATAGAAACGCTTTTTCAGCGCTTCGGCGATCTTCTCATCGATCGTTTTTACGGACTCTTCGGTCACATAGGGTTCGTATCCCGAGTGGTACGGAGCCGGATAATCCAGCCGGTCTGCGGCCTGCGTCGGATCATAGCGCACGTTCACATAGAGCTGCGGAATGGTATCGCAGGCGCTGACCCAGCGTTTGTCGGTCACATAGGCGTGGTTCGGGTCTTCGGGATCGGTCGGACGAACGACGGTTTGCGTCTTTTCGTCGGCTTCCTTGCCGTAGACCAGCCGGCCGCCGTTGCCGTCGCTGAATTCGTCCACGTTTTTACCCTCGCGTTCGAGGGGGTTGCTGACCGTATCGCGGATCTCCATCGTGACAATGAACGGACGGTTGGCGCTCAGCGTATATTTGCTCGGAGAACCCTGCCCTTCATAGCCTCCCGTACCCTCGACGCCGTTGCCGACGACGGTAGAGGGCATGTAAAGCTGTATCTTGGAGCCGATGCGGAGCTGCAGCTCGGTAGAGGTGAGACGGCGCTCGGGATCGTTTTTATACTTGTCGAAATACTCCTGGTCGAGTTTCAGCGTGTTGCGCATGGCCAGCCACGTGCCCTCCATCAGTCCCGTATTTTCGGTGCCGCAATAGCGGTAAAACGGCACATAATGGGTATACTTGGAAAAAGCGCCCGTCAGCTTGGCGTCGGATGCACTGCGTGTGAGGATAATATTGCCGGCCAGATCGCGCCCCGTGAAGTCGAACGACACCCAGATCGGCTCCTTGTTGAGCGGATCTTTATCCGGCTCCCCGGCATCGAGTACGTCGATATAATAACCGCCGTCAGGCTGGTAGTTCTTCACCAGATCGGGACGGTGCTGGGTCATCCACGCTTCGAGCGCCTGATTCTCGAACTGAACGTACGATTCGTCTTCGTCTTTCGCACAGGATGTCAGCGCCAGAAGGCCGGCAACCGGCACGCATAAAAAACGGGTAATAAATTTCATATTTTCGGTTTGTATTTTACTCGACACTGTTTACCGTAAAAAAATAAGCGACGGGACTCTCCTTCGGGATCGTACTGAAGTTGATGTCGCCGTAAGCCATATTGTAGGTCATGTAGGATTCGACATAGTCGCCCTCACGACAACCAAGTAACGCTTCGTAAAGCCCTTTTATTATGCCGGAACCGCGCATATCTATCTCCAGCGGTTCGGACGACCACGCGCCCGGCGTCAGACCGGGACCGTTTTCGGGATCTTCCATCGCCGCGATCAGCACCGGATCGTTCGAATAATAGGGCACCGTAAGGTTGGTGGTGGACGTCGCGGGCGTCACGATATTGGCAAAGGTGAAGACGTAGGCGCTGAAAGTGACGGTCACCTTCGAGGTGCGCGTCACCTCGGTCCAGTTCACGCGGTCGGGGTTGTTGATCCCCGCGATGTAGCGGTAGACCGCGTTGCCCGAAGTGGTGAAGTAAGGCTCGTCGCTCCCCTCCTCCAGCTCCTCATAGGCCACGAGCTTGGGCGAATGGGTGCCGGTCAGGTAGGAGACGATCTTCGTCTTCTGCGTGGGCAGGATGTCCTCCTCGTCGGAGCATCCGGCCAGCAGCACCAGCGCCGCGAATATGGATATGAAAACTCTGCTCATCGTCGTATAATCGTGCAAATTTACAAAAACAATCCGATTTTACAGCATGAAACGCAAAAAAAGCCCCGGTTAGCATGCCGGGGCAAAAAAAAGACGGCCGAAGCCGTCGATTATGCTACCGATAATAGTCTTTCCGGGGATTTTTGAGACGTTGAATTCGCCGTTGCTTCAGATATATGACGCCTACACCGATCAGGAAGGCAAAGGCGAACACCCCTAGCAGGATACCGATAAAGCCAAGAGGGATTTGTTCTTCCATAAATCAATAATATCAAGTAACGGGTGCGAAGGTATAGCAAATATCTTACCAAACCAAACAAACGGGGGGGGAATTATTCGATTTCGTTGATGAAAAAAGACTTTTCATAGGCTTTTTAAGCCCATTCGCACCAAATCCTCGACCGAAGCCCCCGGATTTTCGCGCAGAATGCCGCGAAGAGCCTTCTCGGCGGCAGTTTTGGCAAAGCCGAGCATGACCAGCGCCGCGAGCGCCTCTTCGAGCTTTTCGCCGTTGCCGGCAGCCGGAAGAGCGGCGTCGGCGTCGCCCAGTCCGGTGAGCTTGCCGCTCAGCTCGACGATGATTTTCTGGGCGGTTTTCAGCCCCAGCCCCTTGACGTTTTTCAGCAGCACGGCGTTGCCCGAAGTGATGATGCCCTGCAATTCGCGCGGCGAATAGGTCGAAAGGATCATCCGGGCGGTATTGCCGCCGACGCCCGACACGCTGATCAGATGGCGGAAGAGTTCGCGCTCGGTTTTGGTCGCGAAACCGTAGAGCAGCTGCGCGTCCTCGCGCACGACGTAATGGACGTACAGACGGGCCGTCTCGGTGTGCTCGATGGCCGAAAACGTTTCAAGCGAGATATGGAGGTAATAACCTACCCCGCCGGCATCTATAACTGCGTATGCGGGAGCGACTTCGGCCACCGGACCGCTGATGTATTCATACATGGAGTCAAAATTTACAAGGCGTGGGGCAAAAATAAAGATTTTTTTTTACCTTTGTGATTCAAAAGCGGAATATTTAACTAAACCCGATAAAAAACGACATGAAAAAAATGCTTTTTACGGCGCTTGTTGCGGCTTGCGCCATGACGGCCTGCGGTACGAAAACCACTGAGACGGCGGCCGCCGCAGAAGAGGCGACCCGCGAAATCGGCTCAAGCGACATCGCCTATGTACAGGTGGAAGCCGTGCTGGCTCAGTGCGATCTTTTCCTGAACGAAGGCAAGGCCCTGCAGGAGAAGACCCAGAAGGCGCAGAAGAGCTGGGCGCAGAAGGAGCAGAACCTTCAGTCCGAAGCCGCCCAGTTACAGGAGAAGTATCAGAAGGGACTGATTACGACCAACGACGCGCAGGCCCAGCAGCAGAGCATCGAAAAGCGCGTGGCCGCCTACCAGTCCTCGGCGCAGAAAGAGGCGCAGGCGCTCGACGAAGAGAACTTCGTATTCACCAACCGGGCGCAGGATCTGCTGCACCGCGCCGTGCAGGATATCAACGCCGGCAAGAAGTACAAGCTGATCATCAACTCGACGGCCCTTATCGACGCCGACACGACGCTCAACATCACCCCCGCCGTGCTGGCGAAGGTAAACGAGCTGTATGCGGCCGACCAGAAAGCCGAGAAGAAATAAGCAATCCGGTTCCGCTGCATGAATAAGAGCCGTCCCCTGCGGGACGGCTTTTTTCGTGGACGCGCCTGCGTGGGGAACCGCCGAAACATGCCTGCCGGGCTGCGGCGACCGGCAGGCCGGCAGCACATCGGCACGACTTATTGAGGCCCGACCGAGGAAAAGTCCGTATTTTTTTATACATTTGCAGGAAAACTAAAAAGCAACGCACACGCAATGGGTTTCGTTCCGTTCACATTCGTCGATTTCATAGACATCATTCTGGTCGCCGTGATCATGTACTGGATCTACCGCATGACCAAAGGCACCAACGCGCCCTATATTCTCTCAGGCATCATCGCCATCTACCTGCTATGGGTCGTCGTGCGGACGCTCAACATGGAACTGCTCTCCACAATTCTGGGACAGCTGATTTCGGTCGGAGCCATTGCGCTGATCATCGTCTTCCAGCCCGAACTGCGACGCTTCCTGCAGATGATCGGCATGCGCCAGAAACATTTCAACTTCATCACCCGCATCTTCTCGACGGGCGACGATGCGGTGCAGACCAACGTCGTGCCGATCGTCACGGCCTGCCGCGAGATGTCGGAAACGAAAACCGGCGCGCTGATCGTCATCGGACAGCAGAGCGACCTGCGGCTGATCGCCGAGGGCGGCATCGCACTCGACGCAAAGGTTTCGACGCCGCTGATCCGCAATATCTTCTTCAAGAACGCCCCGCTGCACGACGGCGCCGCAATCATCGAAGGCGACCGCATCGTGGCCGCCAAGTGCATCCTGCCCGTAACGCAGAGCGACGTTCCCAAATCGTACGGCACGCGCCACCGCGCCGCGATCGGCATGAGCGAGATTTCGGACGCCATCATCATCGTCGTTTCCGAAGAGACGGGCGGCATTTCGATCGCACAGAGCGGCGAACTGCGCCGTGACATCGATCCGGTACGGTTGCAGCAGACCCTGCAACGCTATCTGACGATCAACACCCGCAAGCGTTCGAAAAAAGAGGTGGCCGAGTAGGGCCGCAGAAAGCGAGGGCTGTTTCCTCCGGCCGTAAAAGAGCGGACGACCGGACCGGTAGTTGAATCCGGGCCGCAGAAGAGCGGACGATCGGACCGGTAGTTGAATCCGGGCCGCAGAAGAGCGGACGATCGGGCCGGCTGAATCCGGACGCTGTTGAAGAGCAGACAGCTCCCGACAAACCGAAAAACGGCAGGACAGAAGTCCCGAAATAAAAAAAGAGGCGGACAAATGTCCGCGGCCGGGAGCGGTAAACGCCCGGCAGACAACTGCAGTCGGAAGCAGCCGATCCGGTTCCGGAAAACACACGGCGGCGGGACCGGCTGCGATGCGAAGCCGAAATCCGAACGGCATTCGGAATACGGTATCTACATCCACCAATTCAAAACAGAATTTGCGAAATGATTTTTCCAGCACCTACACCCCGGCTCGTGCTGCGCGCATGGCGGGAAGAAGACCTCGGAACATTTACGGCCATGAACGCCGACCCGCGCGTGATGGAGTACTTTCCGGCACCGCTGGCGCCGGAGCAGTCGGCGGAATTCATAGAACGCATACGCGAGGAGTTCTCGACCGAGGGATTCGGCCTGTACGCCGTCGAGCGGCGCGAGGACGGCGAGCTGCTCGGTTATACGGGGCTGCACCGCGTAACGTTTACGGGCATGAAGGATAAAATCGAAATCGGTTGGCGCCTGCGGGCCGAGTTCTGGGATCAGGGTTATGCGACGGAAGCGGCGCAGGCCTGCGTAGCGCTCGCCGCAAAGCTGGGCATCGAAGAACTGGTAGCCTTCACGACCGTCACGAACCTGCGCTCGCAGCGGGTCATGCAGAAGCTCGGCATGGAGCTTTTGTGCGAGTTCGACCACCCCGCCCTGCCCGAAGGCCATCCCCTGCGACGGCATGTGCTCTACCTGATCGGGACTGAAAAATAGAAGCGGCGAAACAGGAGCTGCCGGGAGGCCGGTCCCGTCGGGCAGCCGCAAGAGCGGGCAGCCCGTCCGGCCATGCACCGGAATTTTATTTCGAATAGTATTTTTCAATTCCGCCGAATCCCCGTATCGTCTTATTTTCCTTCGTCTTGCAAATGAAGTGGTTCAACCGCTTCCCGAACTCTTCGGGACGCGACCTCGCAGCTTCGATGTAGGCAATGCGGATACGTTTATAGGTTTCCGGAAAACGGCAGTAGTTTCTCTAGACCGTTCGATCTTCTTTCAGCCGGTCGATGATATCGTCCGGAAATACAAAAGGGACGGAAAGCACCTTCTGTATCTTCTCCTCGAATTTCGGGTGTATCATTCCATTGTCCATGAGCCATTTAAGTCTTTCCTTATTGGCTTGCGAGTAAGGACTTTTGGGATTTCTGGGGGTGAAACGCTGAATTTTATGCTCTGCGTCGAGGGGTCTTATCGTGCTGTCGATCCAATCGAAACAAAGGGCTTCTTCAACCGCATCATTATATACGATGCTTTTCTTACCGGACGACTTATGCGGAAACACGAACCATATCTCACGGGCCGTATCGAAATTGTCAGTCAGCCATCTCCGCCACTCCTCGCGGTTTTCAAAATACTTTATTCCACTTTCCGTTGTCATAATAACCGATTTTGGATTCGAGCGATTGTCCTGCACCCGACAATACTTCGGCGCAGGACGTACGACCGAATACGGGAAAAACGAAAAGCCGTGGAAAATCCACGGCTTGTAAAATATCAGACAGCACCCGCATCGGCCGGGAACCCCGTTCCTCGCGGCCGGCACTGTCCGGCTGAAACCCAGCCCCTATTCGGCCGACTGCTCGGCGGGAACTTCGGCGGCGGGAATCTCGGCCTGCGGCATCGTGGCGGGAGTTTCCGACTCGATAACGCGCTCCTGAAGCGCCTTAACGTCCTTCGAAATCTCGCTGTTGCTCTCGGCGACAAGGCCTTTGTCCATAGCCAGCGTAGCGACCAGACTCAGCACGACGATAGCAATGGCCATCGTCCACGTGAATTTCTCCAAAAAGTCCGAAGTCTCGCGCACGCCCATCACTTGGTTCGACGCGCCGAAGTTGGCGGCCATGCCGCTCTTGGGGTTCTGCACCAATACCGCAAGGATGATCAATACGCTCGCGATGAGTATCAGGGCAATGCAAATCGTGTATAACATATCGTTGAATTTTAATTATTGTTTTCCAATTTGCCAATTAGCTCGGCAAAGTAAACACTTTTTTCGGGATTTAGCAAACTTAATTTGCGATAAATCGCTATTGCTTTGTCACAAAGCCCCTGCGCGAGATAGATTTCGGCCAGCTCTTCGCTCACGACCTCGTCGTCGTCGTCCAGCTCGGCGGCCGTGCGGACCTCCTCCTCCGGTTCGCCGTCGGCCGCGACGATGCGCAGGTCGTCCTCCTGCAGAAAGCGGTCGATGATGTCGTCCGACGAAAGCCGCAGGACGGCCTCCGCATCGATCGGTCGGCGCAGCAGCGAACTCTGCGCCCGCCACGGGGCCGTGACGGCCAGCCGCGGATCGCATATCCCGGTTACGCTCTCCCGTGCGATACGGACCGGAGCGAACCATTCGTAACGCGCCGCGAGGGCGTCCAGCTCCCCGGCGGAAGGGCGCTCCGCGGTGGCGGGCGATGCGAGGTATTGTCTGAAATCCGTCATGCCGCGCAGGTTTTACCAGTTGGAGGCCGAAGCCTGAAAAATATCCGTAACCAGTTTATCGACGATCTGGGGGATCAGCTCGCCCTCGACCTCGGAGAGCAGCCGCGTGGATTCGTAATCCTCGAAAGCCGTGAACGTCCGGTTGAACGACATTTTTTCGTCGAGCGCATTCGTGAAGCGCACCTTGACGGTGATCGAAAGGCGGTTGAGCACCGCGTAGTCGTCGGTCGAAACCGACGAGGTCGCCGACATGTAGTTGGTGATCTCGCCCTCGAAGGCGAAGTCGCCGCCCTCCTCGACCTGCATCAGGCGGGTACGGCGGGTGAACATGTCGACCAGCGCATCGGTGAGCGTCGAACTGAGGATCGGCGCGACCATCGTGGCGTTGTTGGGGAAATAGGCCACGCTGAAGGTCTTGGCGTCGGGCGGAATCGAAGCGCCCGAAAGCGAATATTTGATGGCCACGCCGCAGCCCGTCAGCAGGGCGGCGCAAAGGGCCGTGATTGCGAATTTTATCTTCATGCCGAAATTCTATCGTTTTACTCCGGTTCGGAACCGGTTATTTTCAGTGCACTCCGCCGGACGATCCGGGGAGGGCCGTCAGTTCTCTTCGATGCCCAGCTCCTTGATCTTGCGGTAGAGCGTGCGCTCGGACATGAACAGCTCGGCGGCGGCTTCGCGGCGGCGGCCGTTGTTGCGGCGCAGGGCGCGGATGATCTGCTCGCGCTGCATGTCAGCCTTGGTCATCTCGCGCGGCGGCTCGTCGGTCACCTCCTCGCTCTCGGCGAAGACCGGAACCGAGCCTGCTGCATAGACGGGCGCGGAGCTTTGCGCCGTGGTCGACAGCAGCGCCTTGACGTCGCGGACCGGCTCCTGACAGGGGTTGTGCAGCAGCTCGGACATCATCCGCTTCAGGTCGTTGATGTCGGCGCGCATGTCGAAAAGCACCTTGTAGAGCAGTTCGCGTTCGGTGGACATCGCATCGTCGACCGGCGCCCCGCCCATCATGACGGGAGCGCCCCCGCCCTGCGGCGGCAGGTATTTGGCCAGCACGTCGGGCGTAATGAGACGCGTCTGCTCGATGGCCGATATCTGTTCAGCAACGTTTTTCAGCTGGCGGATATTGCCCCGCCAGTAATAATGCATCAGCATCTCGCGCGCCGCGGGATCGAGCGTCACGGCGGGCATGCGGTACTGCACAGCCACGTCGGCGGCGAATTTGCGGAACAGCAGCGGAATGTCCTGCGGACGCTCGCGCAGCGCCGGGACGGTGATCGGCACCGTGCTCAGGCGGTAATAGAGATCCTCGCGGAAGCGGCCCGAAGCGATGGCCTGCTGCAAATTCATGTTCGTGGCCGCGACGACGCGGACGTCGGTCTTCTGGACCTTCGACGAACCGACGCGGATGAATTCGCCCGTCTGCAGCACGCGCAGCAGGCGCGCCTGCGTCGGATGCGGCAGTTCGGCGACCTCGTCGAGGAAGATCGTTCCCCCGTCGGCCTCCTCGAAGTAGCCCTTGCGGGCTTCGAGCGCTCCGGTGAAGGAGCCTTTCTCGTGGCCGAAAAGCTCCGAGTCGATCGTGCCTTCGGGAATGGCCGCGCAGTTGACGGCTATATATTTATTGTGTTTGCGGGCCGAGTAAGCGTGGATGACCTGCGGGAAAAACTCCTTGCCCACGCCGCTTTCGCCCGTGACGAGTACCGTCAGGTCGGTCGGAGCCACGCGCACGGCGACCTCCAGCGCCCGGTCCAGAAGTTCCGAAGCGCCGATGATGCCGAAGCGTTGTTTGACTGTGGTGATATCCGTCATTTATTCCGTAATGGGTTGTTCTGGTTGTGCCGCATCGCCGGACGCCGCGGTATGGGTGTCGGCAGGCTGTTCGAGGTACTGCATCTCGGTCTCCCGGTCCTTCGCCTCGCGCAGATAGCCGAACGCGATGGCCGCGACGGCGAGGGCCGCGGCGATCAGGGCGATCCAGATGAAGCGGTCCGCCTTGCGGCGGCGCGGAGGACGGTCCACGTAAGTATAGGCGTCGGTGTTTTTGGGCGGCTTGCCGTAGCGCAGGCCGCGCACCGAAGGGTCGGGAGCCATCTTGGCCGAAATCGAAACGCGAGGTTCGTCGATGGGTTTACCGACGGGTTCCGGCTTCCCGCCGGCCGCAGGCGCCTTGTCGGCGATTACGGGAGCAGCCCCGGCAATGCGGGATTCGAAGACGAAGGCGATGGTGCCGTTGGGACCGGGCTTCATCACGCCGAAACCGTCGAGCCGGAATTCGGCGCCGTGCTCCACGGCGTGGCGCACCTCGAAGACGAAGCGGTCGATCTCCCCCGCCGCTTCCAGTTCGCTCAGCCCCCCGCCGATAAGCAGACGGCGGAGCGTTCCGTCGTCACGTTTCAGAAGTTCCGAGAAAACGATGCTTACGCCCGGCTCCTTGACGATAAACGTCCCAAGCTGGGGAACGACGAGCCGTTTGTGCGACTCCAGATATTGCGATATGGTGTGAATCAACACGATTGAAATCTTGCTTGAAATTTGCACCAAAAGTACCTTTTTTCGAAGAAAAAACCAAAATTCGGGGGGAGTTTTTCAAAATAATCCGGCAAAGTGTTGGTTATACGAAAAATATTCGCCTACTTTGCATCCCGTTTTTTCGGAAAATCCGGACGAGCTACATTGCCCGAAAATTTCGGATGTAGACGGGACGGATTGCAAAAACCACGACAAACGAGCCATGAAAGACAAGTACATCGACCTCATCGAACAGACGTTCGACTTCCCGCAGGATGAGTTCTCGGTCGAAGACAACGAGCTGAATTTCCACGACATTCCGCTCATGGAGTTGATAAAACAGTACGGCACGCCGCTCAAGATAACCTACCTGCCGAAGATCTCGCAGCAGATCAACCGGGCCAAGCGTATGTTCAACGTGGCGATGGCCAAGGTGGACTACAAGGGCTCGTACAACTATTGTTACTGCACCAAGTCGAGCCACTTCTCATTCGTGCTGGAGGAGGCAATGAAGAACGACATTCATCTCGAAACGTCGTCGGCATACGACATTCATATCATCAACGCGCTCTACGACAGCGGAATCATCGACAAGGACCGCTACATCATCTGCAACGGTTTCAAGCGGCCGCAGTATGTGGAGAACATCGCCCAGCTGGTCAACGACGGCTTCGTGAACACCATTCCTGTGCTCGACAACAAGGAGGAGCTGGAGCTGTTCGAGGATTCGTTCACCAAGAAATGCAAGGTCGGCATCCGCATCGCCTGCGAGGAGGAACCCAAGTTCGAGTTCTATACCTCGCGTCTGGGCATCCGCTACAACGACATCATCGACTTCTACAAGGCCAAACTCAAGAACAGCAAGAAGTTCCAGCTCAAGATGCTGCACTTCTTCATCAATACCGGCATCAAGGACACGGCCTACTACTGGAACGAGTTGTCGAAGTGCATCAACGTCTACTGCGAGCTGAAGGCCATCTGCCCCGAATTGGACAGCCTCAACATCGGCGGCGGATTCCCGATCAAGAACTCGCTCAACTTCGAGTACGACTACGAGTACCTGACCGAAGAGATCATCGCCCAGATCAAGAACATCTGCCAGCGCAACGACACCGAAGAGCCCAACATCTTCACCGAGTTCGGCTCCTTCACGGTGGGCGAAAGCGGCGCATCGCTCTATTCGATCGTCAACCAGAAACAGCAGAACGACCGCGAGAACTGGTACATGATCGACTCGTCGTTCATCACTACCCTGCCCGACACATGGGGCATCAACCAGCGTTACATCATGCTGGCGGTGAACAACTGGGACAAGGAGTACCAGCGCGTACTGCTCGGAGGACTGACCTGCGACAGCGAGGATTTCTACAACGCCGAGTCGCACACCAACGCCATCTTCCTGCCCAAGCTCGAACCGGGCAACACGCAGTACATCGGATTTTTCCACACGGGAGCCTATCAGGAGTCGCTGGGCGGCTTCGGCGGCATCCAGCACTGTCTGATTCCCGCGCCCAAGCACATCATCATCGACCGCGACAAGAGCGACAACGAGTATTACACGCGCCTGTTCGCCAAGGAGCAGTCGTATCGGTCGATGCTCCGAATACTCGGTTACTAGCCCGTCGTGTCGGCGCGGCGCGGATAATACACCGTACAGACAATCCCTCTAAATCCCCTTTTCAAAGGGGATTTTTTATTCCCGCCGGTTCGTCAACGAGCAGTCGTATCATTGTTACTGCGAAGACTCGGATAGCAAGTCTCAGATCACAAAATATTCTACAACGCCCTATTCATATTCCGTACAGATACTTTCTATAAAAAAACGAGAATGTTAAGTAACAATATAAATTGATCCATTATATCTTTAATATATAAAACTAGCTGTATGAGATTCTCTTTCTAAAAGTCATATGTCCGAGTTCCGTTCCCACAACTATTAGCCAACTAAAATTATCTTCTCATGAAAACAATTAGACAATGGATTACATTTTGCATGATCGCCTCTGCTATGTTATCGTGTGCCAAAGATGAAATCAATGAACAAAGTAAAATCACACAAACAGGTCCAAAAGAGACTAAAATCTCGAAAAATGCAATTGCAAAATTAGCTCTCTTATTTGGCGAAAAGAATATTGCATCACCATCTCTTGAAAATTCAACACGAGTCGAACTATCGGTTGAAGGTAGTGACAGCACAGATTTTTCATCCAAGGAGGTAGAATCAATTACCCCAATTGAACTCATAGATTCGAAGGGGAAAATTACTGATTCAATAGATGCCGACAAGGTTCCCGTATTATATGTAGTTAATTATGCTGAAGACAACGGTTACCTGATTGTAGATATGAATGAAAATAACTTCCCGATCATAAGTTTCAACAGCAAGGGTAGTTTTCATTTCAATGAATTGGATTCTCTTCAAAAAATCGAATTTCAGGAACAATACGTCAGCTATGTGGTCGAATGTAACGGCGAAAAAATAAATATATGGGACGATATTGTCGATTGTATGAATAATCCAGAATTGAATGACGATGGAATACCGGTAAATTCGACTGATAGTGTTTGTGTTACAACGATTGAATTTCAACCGGTCGATTCTCTTGAAGAAGCCAACGATAGAGACAGTGTTCTAATTGCAGACGATCTGACCACCATTTCCGAAGATATCCCACACGCGGAAGCAACCCGGGCAATTGCAGACCGAAGCAAGCCGAAAAACAGACCATCCAGATATCCTTTAGTAGGAATTTGGGGATTAAAATGGCATCGAAGCAATCCCTATAATATTGAAATGCCTTATGAGTATGGCGGAGCACATATAGCGGTTCCGAGTATTTCTGTAGCCTTAAGTAAAATCATGTATCGTCATTGGTGGCCGTCCCGGTTTAATTGGATGTATATGCCACGACAAGTACCTGCCGGGCAGAAATCACTTGTAAGTAGCATGTTAAAAGACATTTCAGAGAATATCGGATGTACCAGAAGTGGATCGTATTCATATGATTTACCATGCAACAGGATATCTAATATTCCGAATGCATTGAAAACAAAATTCGAATATACTTCCGGTGGGACGTTGGTTCAATACAAAAATGACGAGAGTACCTTTTTATCAGTTTACAATTCGTTAAGATGTTACCATCCTGTACTATTTTGTGCTATTCCGTCCTATTATAACTTAAATTCAACACAGCATATGGGCGATTCTTGGATTGTTGACGGTTATCAGGAAATTCGAGTGAAAGTCGTAAAAAAATGGTATTTTATCGGTATTTGTTATAAAAAACGCACTTACTACTATTATCGTGACTATTTTCACTATATTAGTTCCATGAATGCCTATTCTAAGAAGAAAGGTCAATATTATAACGAGGAATACGATGGCTGGTTCCGATACGATTATAAAACGAATAACAGGAATAAGAACTATGCGATTGTCGATATTAAACCGAGCTACTAAATGAAATATATTTTAGCTATAGGTCTGTGGCTACTTTTATCCACACCTGTCAATGCACAAGAGGTCGCCCGTTACGAAGTTGAAGTCGGGGCTGCTATTCCGTTAATCGCAAAAAAATACGGCGGCAAATTCGAGACCGCATGGAATATTTATGCGGAAGGTCGTTATAATATTGCAACATATCCGATAGATTTCGGCCTTCAAATACAATACGGGGCTTTCTATCGCAGTTGGAGCAAAAACGGTATAGACAGAGACTATCATTTCGGACAAATATTATTCGTGTCGGATTACAACTTCAGACGAACGAAGAACATAGCACTATTTGTCGGATGCGGAGCCGGATTTTCAATCGTCAAAGTCGATCATTCCGACCTTCAGGCAAAAACATACGAGCATAACTTTTCAGCATGCGTCATGCCCCGCGCCGGTATAGAATTTTTTCATCATCTTCGGCTTTCTATCGGCTATCGGTTGATGAATAAAGAGTACAGTAACGCAGAAATATCGCTTGGAATTGTTTTCGGAGGCGGTCGAAGATAATTTTATTGAAGGAGCCGGATGTCAGACATCCGGCTCCTTCAAAATAAATGAATTCACTCGACACCGCCCGGTTATACCCTATTCCAGTTCGACGGTCCTTGTGATGCCGATCTGATCGGTGAAGTGACCGTCGTGGGAGACGACCAGCAGGGTGCCGCGGTAATTGCGGACCGTGCGGGTCAGGATCGCAAGGCTCGAAAGGTCGAGGTTGTTGGTCGGCTCGTCGAGGACAAAGAGATCGGGAACGTGGTTGGCGATCATCAGGCTGCAAAGGCAGAGCCGCATCCGTTCGCCGCCGCTCAGCGTGTCGCACCGCTTGTCCCACATCTGCTGCCCAAACAGCGCACGGTGAAGCCGCAGTTTGAGTTCGTGGTCCTGCAGATTGCCGTGATTGCAGCTCTGCGCCAGCTCCAGCACGCTCTGCGGGGTGTTCACCCGGCTGTATTGCTGATCGAGACAGACATAGGAGAAGTCCGCCCGGCCGATGCGCCCGGCAGTGGGTTCCAGTTCGCCGGTCAGCAGCCGGACAAGGGTCGTTTTGCCGGTACCGTTGTCGCCGGTCAGGCGGATGCGCTCGCCGCTGCGGATCTCCAGCGAAAGCGGTTCGCGCCACAACGGGCGGCCGGGCGCATATTCGAAATTCAGGCCGTCGACCCGGACCAGCAGTTTGCCTTCGTGAAGCTGCGCGTCGTCGAAATCTATTTTCAGCTCGCACTGCGTCCGCTGCCGGCGGCGCAGTTCGTCCAGCCGCTCCCGGCTGCCGTCGATCAGCTCCGCATGTTTCCCGACGAGCTGCGCCTCGGTCCGTTCGCCGCTGTCCTTCATCGTCCGGCGCAGGATGCGCGGAAGCTGGTCCTTGTGCCGCTCGCCCTGACGCATCCGCCGCTCCTGTCGCTCGCGGACCTCCTGCGCCTTTTTGCGGGCCAGCCGCAGGGCCGTCTGTTCGGAATCGACCTGCTGCGCCAGCGCCTCCTCCTCGATCCGTTTGCGTTCGCGGTAAAAATCATAGTTGCCGCCGTAGATTTTCAGCCCCTTCGGAGAGAGTTCGCAGGTCGTGCCGAGCAGGTTGAGCAGCGCGACGTCGTGGCTCACCGCGACGATCGCCGCACGGCTGGCACGGATCAGGTCATAGAGCCTGCGGCGGCCCGACGTGTCGAGGTGGTTGGTCGGCTCGTCGAGCAGGATGACAGCAGGTTTATGGACCAGAATTCCCGCCAGACAGAGTTTCGTCTTTTCGCCGCCGCTCAGCGCATCGACCGGATCGGTCAGGCCGACATGCGGCAGTCCCCAATGGTCGAGGGCGGCGCGGCAGCGGGCTTCGACGTCCCAATCGTCGGCCAGAATGTCGTAACAGCGGGAATCGGCGCTGCCGCCGCAGATGGCGCGGAGCGCACCGAGCTTGTCTGCGACGCCCAAAACGCAGGCGGCGGAGATGCCGGCGGCGACAAGCTGCTGGGGCACATAGTAGGGATGCGAGGAGCAGGCGATGCTTCCCGCGGCGGGAGCGAGTTCGCCCGCGATAAGTTTAAGGAGCGTCGATTTGCCGGCGCCGTTGTCGCCCACGACGGCGGCTTTGGCGCCCGCGGCGACGGACAGGTCTATTCCTTCGAACAGAAATTGCTGATTGCGGTAGCGGTACGAAACACCGCTAAGGATAATACTCATATGAAAACGATTAATAGCGGTCCCGCAGAAAAGGGACCTGTTAAACCTCAGACCGGGTTGCTTTACGGCACGGCGTCGGTTTAATGAAACCGACCTACTAATCGTTTATTCTCATCGGAGCGGATATTGGTTCGGGAACAAAGATAGGGACAATAATCGAAGAAACCAAATTGCCGGCGCTCCGGCTCCGGCAATGCGATCGGAGCGGGCAGAATATCGCATCGCAGGCGGGATTTTTTCGGGTTATCGCTTTGCGCTCCGGCAAAAATTCGTATCTTGTGCGGTCAAAACGGGGATAGGCCATTATGGATTGCACAATACGGAAAGGACTGACCGGACTTCTTGCGGGAAGCATGCTCTTTCTGTCCGGCTTCGCCAGAGCCGGAGAAGCGGCGGACGAGAGCCGCGGATACCCGGCAGCGCAAGATGCAACGGAAATTCCGGCCGTTCAGGCGGGCGGAAACTCCGCAGCAAGCGGTTTCGACACAAGTTCCGAAACGAACGGCAACACCCGCACGGACAGTACGGCAGCATTCCCCCGCCGCCGCTTCGTCCACGGTATCGGGCTGGAACTCCGTCCGGAATACGTGTGTCCGACCAATCCGTTCCTCGCGGGCGACAATCTGGCCCGGCAGCCGATCGACCTGTTGCTGGCCGCCCACCTGCGCTACTCGTTCCGCTTCCAGCCCGGATCGCGTCCCGACCGGATATACGGAGGCGCCTATCAGGGAATCGGGTTCTCCTACTACAGTTTCGAAAACAGGGAGGAGCTGGGCAGCCCCGTCGCGTTGTATATTTTCCAAGGGGCGCGCATCGCACGGATAAGCCGGCGGCTGTCGTTCAACTACGAGTGGAATTTCGGACTGTCGTTCGGCTGGAAACCCTACGACGCGCAGATGAACCCGGCCAACATAATGATGGGGTCGAAGATAAACGCCTACATCAACGCCGATTTCTACCTCAACGTGACGCTCACGCGCGAGCTGGATTTCTCGGCGGGACTCTCGATGACCCACTTTTCGAACGGCAACACCAAATTTCCCAATGCGGGACTCAACTCGATCGGCATGAAGTTCGGCCTGCTCTACTGTTTCGGCCGGGCCGACGATCCGCTCGTAAAACCGCGCAGGCCGCTTCTCGCGCCCGATTTCCCCCGCCATTTCAGCTACGATCTGGTGCTGTTCGGATCGTGGCGCCGCAAGGGTGTGGAGGTCGGCGACAAGCAGTACGCTTCGCCCAACGCCTACGGCGTGGCGGGCTTCAACTTCGCGACGATGTACAACTTCGGTTATAAATTCCGCGCGGGTCTCTCGCTGGACGGCGTCTACGACGGCAGCGCCAACGTCTACACCGAAGATTATATCGTCGAGGTCGGAGGCCGCGATCCCGGCTACACGTTCTACACCCCGTCGATCGACCGGCAGATCGCACTGGGAATATCGGGACGCGCCGAATTCGTCATGCCCTACTTCACGGTCGGCATCGGACTGGGAGTCAACGTCCTGCACAAGGGCGGCGACCTCAAGTCGTTCTATCAGATGCTGACGCTCAAGATCGCTGCCACACGGCGCACGTTCGTCCACATAGGCTACTGTCTCAAGGATTTCCAGACCCCGAACTACCTGATGCTGGGCGTGGGATTCCGCTTCAACAACAAATACCCGGTACTAAGGTAACGCAGCCCGCCGCAGCGCCCACTTGCGGCGCAGGCGCAGGACCGCCGTGACCAGAAACCGCGCGGGAACGACGCACAGCGTGCAGAACCACTGCCGCAGTCCCGGAACATGGAGGTCAGGCAGGCCGAAATCGGCGAACCGGCGGCCCCAGAGCAGGGGAATATACCACAACTTTGATATTGATTCGAAAATCGTTGCTGACGTTGTCCTCGTGCACGATTTCGAGCCACTTGCCCTTATCGGTGGCGAGGTAGACCGTGGGCTGCTGGCGGATGGCTTTGGTATGACGGTAGGAAACGATGGTTTCGGAGTGCGCATCGAACGGCTCGACGAGCGTCAGGAAGTGATTGTTCGTGTAGCGCATTTTGAGCGCGAAGCGCCGGTCGGTGAAATACTGGTAACCGTAAAGAAGGCTGTAGATGCGTTTGCCGGAGGAGAAGCGGATTTCGCGCTGAAGCAGTTCGACGGCGTCGGCGGCCAATGCGTCGTCGTTATCGAGATTGGTAGTAATCAGCAGCTGCGGAGGGGGGGGGTGGCCAGCTCTTCACGCCCGGCCAGCAGGCCTGAAATCGTAGTGCGCAGACTTTCGGTCAGGCGTCCGGCCTGCCCGGCGCTGTAAAATACGGACCGGAACTGCGGACAGACGGACTGGTAACCGCCGATGCGGCGGCGGTAAGCCGCGGGCGTCGCCGCGTCGAAAAGACAGAGCCACCTGAAATTCGGGTTGGTCTGCGCCGCCACCGAAGGCAGGCAATAGCGTTCGAAGATCTCGAAACGATGTTCGAGCCACCGTTCGGTGCGCGTCGGAGCGTCGTGTTTGTCCCGCGCATAGAGGTTCAGATTGAACCGCGTGATGATTAAATGTTCGAAACTTTTCATATTGTGTTTATTGAGCGGACAAATATACGAAAAATCCGCATGCGCCGGACAGGGAACTGCACGGCACATGCGGATCGGTCGGATATTCCGGCCCGTCAGACCCCGAACAGGAAGACGAAGGGTTTGTCGCTCCTGCGGAATTCGGCCGTGGCGTCGCCCGTGTAGGTCCGGCCGCCGACCAGCTTCAACACCCGTTCGGGCGTGCCCTTGCCGAAGTCGATCTTCGCCAGATCGACCCGGAAGGTCTCCATGGCCAGCGTCGGCTCAAAATAGTAGACCCGGTTTTTCTGGTCGCAGACCGTGCGCCAGCGCGTCGAGGAGATGTGGGGCTTGTCGGGCGTCGAGATACCGTAAGGCACCGAGACGTTGCGCATGACCGACATCACGGCCGGGACGGCGATCTTAGGATCGGGACTCTTCACGACGGCGTTGATGTAGAACGACGCGCGCACGAAGCGGTCCGGAGCGCGGTTGGTGCCGGGAAGCATCGTCAGGCCGCCGATCTGCCGCCAATAGTCGAGGATCGCCAGCTGCTGGTCGTAGAAGGGCGAATTGGTCATCACCTGATACTGGCGGCCGTGGTGAATCACCAGCCGGCCGTCGATGTATTCGAAGATGGCGCTGTCGCCCGAAGGATCGGAGACGGCCAGATGCAGGCGCGACTGCACACCGTTCGGAAGGTCGGGCGCGTCGATGCGGAATTTCTCCTTCGAGAGTTCGGCGACCGCCTCGTCCACCGTGGCGAAATTGTCGAGTACGTACTGCGTCCAGATGCTCAGTCCCATGACGGGCCGCGTGTCGCCCGGCCGCTCGTAGACCGATTCGGGCAGGAAGAGCAGGTTGGCGACCAGCCCGGCCTCGTTCATGCCGTCGGTGATGCCGATGTCGTAGCCCGCGGCCGAAAGGGAGCCGTATTTCGAGGTCCAGAAGACGGTGTCGTCCGTATTGGCTCCGCGGCGGGCGGTGCCGCGCGGGAAAATATAGAGGTTGGTCAGAGGGTCTTCGCGCCAGTCCATGGTGCGTCCCGTGACAGTCATGCCGTCGGGACCGAGATAGACGGCGCGCGTGCAGGCTTCCGGCTCTGCGGGAAAAACGGCCAGCGCAGCGGCGCCGAACACGGTCAGAAATTGTGTTTTCATAAGCATAGATGTATTTACTCCGATGCAAGATGCAAATCGGATGCTAAAAGGTACGAAAAATTACCGGGAATAACAACGGAAAAAGTCCGAAAAATCTGAATATCCGGTTTTTAGTCTGCATTTACCATCGCCGCCGGAGCCCACACCGCGCGGTCGCATGGGACGGGAACGCCGGACGCAACGGCGAACACAACGGCGGACGGGAATGCCGGATACAACGGCGGACGCAACGGCGGACGGGAATGCCGGATAGGAACGGAAGACAGGAACGGAAGACAGGAACGGAAGACAGGAACGGAAGACAGGAACGGAAGACAGGAACGGAAGACAGGAACGCCGGACGCAACGGCGGTCCGGATTATTTGGCATTCAGGGGAGGTTGTATTACCTTTGCGGAAAATCCCGAAAAGTCATGAAGCAATATTTTTCCGTCGCACTGGCAGTTCTGTTCTGCGCCCTGATGCCGGCGGCCTGCACGACGCAGACCACGGCCGTGAAATTCATGAGTTACAACATCCGAAACGGCCGCGGAGCGGACGACGTACAGGACCTCGGCCGCATCGCCGAGGTCATCGGCCGGGTCGTGCCCGACGTGGTGGCCCTGCAGGAGGTGGACAGCGTGACGGGACGCATGAACGGCCGCTTCATCCCCGAAGAGCTGGGCCGGATGACGGGCATGCACGCCCGTTTCTGCCGCGCGATTGATTACGACGGCGGAGGTTACGGCATCGGGCTGCTGTCGCGCGCCGAGCCGCTCTCGGTGCGCCGCATCCCGCTTCCGGGGCGCGAAGAGGCGCGCGTGCTGCTGATGGCGGAATTTCCCGGCTATGTGGTCTGCGTCACGCACCTATCGCTCACGCCCGAAGACCAGCGCGCATCGCTGCCGATCATCCGTCAAGCCACCGACACCTGCCGCAAACCCGTGCTGCTGGCGGGCGACTTCAACATGGACGACGCCGGGAAGGTAATCGGCGGGCTGGGCGGCGAATTCAGGCCGCTGTCGGACACCGCGCAGCTTACGTTCCCCTCGGACCGTCCTTCGATACGCATCGACTACATACTGGGCCGCGGCCTGCCGCAGTCGGCGAAAATCGCCGAACGCACGGTGGATTACACCACCGTCGCTTCGGACCACTGCCCGCTGTGGGTGTCGCTCGTCTGGTAGACTCCGGAGCAGGGCCCCCATATACCATTTTACACGACCGTTCGTCAGCACCTATTTTGCCGCTTCGCGGCACTAAGCTCCTGCCTGAGGCGGGGGTTTGGGGGTGGGTCAGAATTGCAAACGACGCCGAAGGCGGCGAAAACGACCGGCGGTTTTCCCATGCGGTATAATTTGTATATAGATGCTAAAATGCTATCTTTGCAGCAGACATCCGCTCAGACAGACAGCGGCCCGGCGCCCGGCCCGCACTGTCTTTGCCGCAAACTCCGACAACATGCAGATCAACAAAGCCGAATTCAAGTGCAGTTCCGAGCGTATTTCGCAGGTGCCCAAAGACGCGCTGAAAGACATCGCCTTCATCGGGCGCAGCAACGTCGGCAAGTCGTCGCTCATCAACATGCTCACCGGACGGCAGGGGCTGGCCAAAGTATCGGGAACGCCAGGCAAGACACGGCTCATCAACCACTTCCTGATCGACAACGCATGGTATCTGGTGGATCTGCCCGGCTACGGATACGCCCGCACGTCGAAAACCAAACGCAGCGAGTTCTCCAAAATCATCACCGACTATGTGCTCAAGTGCGAGAAGATGCACTTCCTGTTCGTATTGGCGGACATCCGGCTCGAACCCCAGAAGATCGACCTGCAGTTCATCGAAATGCTCGGCATGAACGGCATTCCGTTCGCCGTGATATTCACCAAGGCCGACAAACTCTCGAAAACGCAGCGCGAAAAGAGCGTCGAACGCTACCGGGCGGCGCTCGCGGAGCAGTGGGAGGAGCTGCCCCGGATGTTCGTCTCGTCGAGCCAGCACGGCACGGGACGCGAGGAGATACTCGGTTTTATCGGCGAATGCCTGAATGTTTAACCGATTGTTGAAAAAAGGTCGTCCGGAGGGAACGTTTTTTCGCCGCGTTGTCCTATATTTGCACCATCAAAAATCCATCTTCTATGGCTATCCACAAAATCAAAATTTTCTCAGGTCGCGGCTCGGAATATCTGGCCGAGAAAATCGCGGCAAGTTTCGGTACGACGCTCGGACAATCGGAAGTCCTGCGCTTCAGCGACGGTGAATTCCAGCCCTGCTACAACGAGTCGATCCGCGGCTGCACGGTATTCATCATCCAGTCCACGTTCCCGCCCTCGGACAACCTGATGGAGCTGTTGATGATGATCGACGCCGCACGCCGCGCCTCGGCCTACAAGGTCGTGGCCGTGATCCCCTACTTCGGGTGGGCGCGGCAGGACCGCAAGGACCGTCCCCGCGTGCCGATCGGCGCCAAACTGGTAGCCAACCTGCTGATGGCCGCAGGCGTGGACCGCGTGATGACGATGGACCTTCACGCCGACCAGATTCAGGGATTCTTCGACGTTCCGGTCGATGCGCTCTATGCCAGCGGCATCTTCATTCCCTATATCAAAAGCCTGAAAATCGAGGACCTCTCGATCGCCGCTCCCGACATGGGCGGCGCCAAACGCGCCAACACCTACGCCAAGCTGCTCGGCACCCCGATCATCATTTCGCACAAGGAGCGCGCCAAGGCCAACGTCGTGGGCAAAATGACCGCCATCGGCGAGGTCGAAGGCCGCAACATCCTGATCGTGGACGACATGATCGACACGGCAGGCACGATCTGCATGGCCGCCGACATGCTCATGTCGCGCGGGGCGAAGAGCGTCCGCGCCGCCATCACCCACCCCGTGCTTTCGGGCCCGGCTTACGAGCGCATCAACGACAGCGCGCTGGAGGAGGTAATCGTGACGGACACCATTCCGCTCAACCCCGACAAGGACCTGCACAAATTCACGGTGCTGACCATCGCCGACATGTTCGCCGACGTGATCGAGCGCGTACACAACTACAAGGAAATTTCGTCGATATTCTTCAAATAGGAATACCCCGGAAGACGAACCGGTTCGGGCGGGTGCATTGTAGCGGAGATTCGGCCCGTGCACTGCGGCGGAGATCCGGACGAAACGTCCATTCGGAGAAGGCAATCCGGCAAAGGAGCGGTTCGGCGGAGATTCGGCCGGCAACTCCAAAGAGAAGATTCAGCGTAAATGCGTTTCGGAGCCGGAACGCATTTCGCAAACCGTACAGGGCGGGACGCATCACAAATGCGTTCCGCTTTTTTCAACCGGAAGAGGGAGGTTTCGGAAATTCTTATTACATTTGCGCTGAGGCGGAGACTCCGCCCCGCAACGAACGAAAACCGATAAAACAATGATGTTCATCCACCCGCTGTTTCTGGGCAAAATCGGCCTGACGGAAATACTGGTCATCCTGCTGATCGTCGTCATCTTCTTCGGCGGCAAGAAAATACCCGAACTGATGCGCGGCATGGGCCGCGGCGTCAGGGAGTTCAAGGACGCCATGGAAAATCCCGCGGCAAACGACGAGAAGAACGGAAAAGAGCCGGCCGCGCCGCAAGAATCCCGGAAAGAAACCCCCGAAGAAAAGAAATAAGCCCGCATGTCCGGCCAAAAACGCAGCGACACGGACGAAATGACCTTTGCCGAGCACATTGACGCGCTCCGGCCCCATTTGGTGCGCGGTGTGCTGGCGATACTGGCGCTGGCCGTGGCCGCATTCCTCTGCAAAGGGCTGCTGATCGACGGAGTGCTGTTCGGCCCTATGTCGGCCGGATTTCCGACCAACCGGCTGCTGGTATGGATGGCCGGACTGGCAGGGATCGAATTCGTGCCGGGGATCGAGCGCATGCAGCTCATCAACACGGCGATGGCCGGGCAGTTCAACCTGCACCTCAAAATCTCGATGGTCGCGGCCTTCTGCATCGGATTCCCCTACCTGCTGTGGGAGTTGTGGCGCTTCGCGCGTCCGGCGCTCACCGAGCGTGAACTGCGCGGATGCCGGAGGTTCGTGTTCTATGTCTCGGCGGGATTTTTCGCGGGGCTGCTGTTCGGCTACTTCATAATCGCGCCGCTGACGATCGGATTCCTGTCTCAGTACAGCGTCAGCGAGCAGGTGACCAACATGATCGACGTCAGCTCCTACCTCTCGACCGTGCTCAACGTCTCGATCGCCTGCGCCGTGGTGTTCCAGCTGCCGCTGCTGGTCTATTTCCTGACCCGCATGGGACTCGTAAGCCCCGATTTCCTGCGCCGCTACCGCCGCCACGCCCTCGTCGCGCTGGCGATTCTCTCGGCGGTCATCACCCCGCCCGACGTATTCAGCATGATTCTGGTCCTGCTGCCGTTGTTCGGATTGTACGAATACAGCATCCGGATTTCGGAACGGACACTGCGGAGAAGCTCCGGAACGGAGGGAGTAACAACGGAGGGGAAATAGACTCCGAACAAACAAAAGAGGCGTCCTGTTTTCAGGACGCCTTTTCTTTCAGCCGTGCCGGACATGCAACCGCCCAGTCCATTTCCGCTCCATTTTTCGCCGGAGTCCGGAGCTATTTCAGGGGCGAATCGGGTTCTTTGGACATCACCAGATAGAACATTCTGTCGAGGAAACCCGGCGCGAATTTCTTGACGAAATGGGTGGCGCGCCCCTCGCTCTCCATCAGGCAGAGACGCTTGCGCTTCAGGACGCCGCGGGCGACGATCCGGGCGACCTCGGCGGAAGTCATCATCTTGGCCTCGTTGCGCGGGGTTTCGCCCTGCGCCGACCCGTCGGCCGTGAGGGCCGAGAAGCGGACGTTCGAAGCCGTGAAGCCGGGGCAGGCGATCATGACGTGCAGGCCCTTTTTGAGATTCTCGATGCGCAGGGTTTCGAGAAAACCCGTCATGGCGTATTTCGACGCCGAATAGCCCGTCCGCCCCGGAAGACCGTGCAGCCCCGCGACGGACGAGATGCCGACGATGGAGCCGCGTGACCGCTGGAGATACGGAAGTGCGAATTTGCAGCAGTTGACCGTTCCCCAGAAGTTGACGTCCATCAGGCGGTGAAGCACGCCGAGGTCCACATCGTCGAAGATCGCACGCATCGAAAGCCCGGCATTGCAGACCAGCACGTCGATTCCGCCGAACTCGTTCACGGCGGTCTCGATCAACCGGCGGCACTCGTCGACGTTCGTCACATCGACGCCGCAGTAGGCGGCCTGCCCGCCCTGTGAGCGGATTTCGCCCGCGATGAGCTGCAGTTTCTGCACGCTGCGCGCACCCAGCACTACCCGCGCGCCCTGCGCGGCGAATTCGCGTGCCATCGCCTCGCCGATGCCCGACGAAGCGCCCGTCACGATGACGACTTTATCCTTAAAGTTTTTCATATCAATCGTTTATTTCAATTTCCAAAGTATCGTAGGCCATATGCACATGGGGCGGAAGCGTCGGCTCCGTCTCGGCGTGCAGGCCGATGTCGTGGGACATATGGGTCAGGTAGGCTTCGCGCGGCGAGACACGGGCGATCAGCTCCAGCGCCTCGGCCACATTGAAGTGCGAATAATGCTCGGCAAAACGGAGCGCATTGACCACCAACACGTCGAGACCGGTCAGTTTTTCGACTTCGGCGTCCGCAATGGTCTTGAAGTCGGTCAGGTAGGCCAGCCTGCCGATGCGGAATCCCGTCACTGCAAAGCGTTCCGAATGGTGTCCCGAAACGGGGAGGATTTCGACACCTTTGACGCTGAAAGGCCGCGTAACGTCGATCTCGTGCAGTTCGATTTCCGGAACGCCCCGGTACTTGTCCTGCGCGAAGGCGTAGTCGAAATCCTTGCGCACGACATCGAGGGTGCGGGGAGCCGCATAGAGGTCGATGCGGTGGATCGTCGGCGGGTAATCGACGAAATTGAAGGCCCGCACGTCGTCCAGCCCGCCGATATGGTCCTTATGTTCGTGCGTCAGCAGAATGGCGTCGATACGGCGGACGCCGGTGCGCAGCATCTGACAGCGGAAATCGGGTCCGGCGTCGATGACGATGCGCACGTCCCCCGCCTCGACCATGGCCGAGGTGCGCAGACGGTCGTCGCGCCGGTCGGACGAAGTGCAGACCCGGCAGCGGCATCCGATGACAGGGACACCCTGCGAGGTGCCCGTTCCCAGAAAGGTAAGTTTCATGCAGACAAAAATAGTAAAAATATGGCGACTGCGCACCCGCGCCGGAAAGATTCTCCGCACGGATTTTCGGATAAGGCGCAAAACCGGATATGAAAGAACGGAGCGTCAAGGAGGGGCGGTGCATGGGAAGCGGGCGGAGCGCCGGCCGAAGAAAAGCGGACAAATCGTCAGCCGAGAAGAAACGAGGAACCGTCAGCCGGAGAAAGCGGACAAATCGTCAGCAGGGAAAAGCGGGCGGAACGTCGGCAGGAGAAAAGCGGGCGGAGCATCAGCCGGAGAAAAGGCGGAGCATAAAACCAAACACCCCTCGGCGGGAACAGGCGGCGAAAGCGAAAAAAGCCGCAGGATGTTTCCTGCGGCTTTTCAGCATTTCCGGACAGCGGGCGGAACGCCCGGCGATCAGTAGGTCTGCTCGATATTCCAGACGAAGGCCCGCGAGCCCTGCAGTTTGGTGGCGGCGTCCATTTCACGGAAGGCCGCCATCAGCGGCGCGACCTTTTCGTCGTCGACGATCGCCATGATCGAAGCATTCATCGACGGCCACGCATGCGTGCCGTAATGCGGTTCGCCGTCGACGGAGCCGCGGCCCTCGGTCAGCGCCCAGCGGGTGAAGCCGCGGATGCCCTGCTCGTCGAGGATGGCGTTCACACGGTCGGTAAGCGCCTGATTATAGGATAAGAATACTGCTTTCATAATCGTTTTAGTTTTTTTAATGCACACTCGCCTGATGTTCGGCCGACAGACGGGCCAGTTTCTCCTTCTCCTTGCGCTGGGAACGGTTCACGAATACCGAATAGAGCGCAGGAATGATAAACAGCGTCAGCAGGGTCGAACAGGTCAGACCGCCGATCACGGCGATACCCATCGGCTGCCACGTCTCCGAGCCTGCGCCCGTACCGATCGCCAGCGGCAGCATACCCAGAATGGTCGTGAACGAAGTCATCAGCACGGGACGCAGACGGCTCTTGCCGCCGGCGATCACGGCGTCGAAGACGCCCGAACCGCGCTCGACCAGCAGGTTCATGTAGTCCACCATCACGATACCGTTCTTGGTCACGATACCCACCAGCATGATGGCGCCGATCAGGGCGATGAGCGACAGCGGCGTGGAAGTCATCCACAGCGCGAGGAACACGCCCGTGAAGGCGAACGGAATGGTGAACATGATGATGAACGGGAACAGCAGCGACTCGAACTGCGTGGCCATCACGATATAGACCAGAATGACGATCAGGATGAACAGCACACCCAAATCGCCGAAGGCGTCGCCCTGATCCTCGACCGTGCCGCCCACTTCGAGGTCCACGCCGTCGGGGGTGTGGTATTCGGAGATCAGCTTTTCGACCTCGGCCACCACATCGCCCAGCGCGACGCCGGCGCCCAGCGTCGATTGCACCGAGATCACACGCTGGCGGTTCTCGCGCTCGATCATCGGAGCGGCATACTCCTCCTGCACCCGGCCGACCTCCTTGAGTTTCACGGGGCGGCCCTGCGCGTTGTAAAGCGTGATGTTCTCCACGTCATCGACCGAGGTGCGGAACGGCTCGCCGTAGCGTACGACGATGTCGTATTCATCGCCGTCCTCGCGGTATTTCGACGCCACGAGACCGTCGATCCGGTTTTTCACGGCCTGCGACGCAGTGGCGCTGTTCATCCCGTAATACGACAGGCGGTCGCGGTCGAAGACCACGTTGTATTCGGGGCGCAGGTCGTCGCGCGAAAGTTTCACGTCGCGCACGCCCTTCATCCCGCGCATCTTCTCCTTCAGGTCGTTGGCGATGGCGTTCGTGACGTCCATATCATAGCCGAAGACCTTGACATTGACCGTTGCCGAGCCACTCATGCTGCCCGACATGCCGCCCGGCGTCACCGTGTACTGACGCACTTCGGGAATCCGGTCGAGGTCTTCGCGCAGCAGGTCGGAAACGACGTAGATCGAACGCTCGCGCCCCTCGACATCCGTCAGACGCATGTTGTAGTTGATGATATGCGAGCCGGTGGTCTGCATCGCGGCGAAGGCGTTGTCCGAAGAGTTGGCTCCGGCCGAAGCCGACACCAGCACGATCTCAGGATATTTCGCATAGATGATGCTGTCGATCTGCCGGGCGATGCGCGCCGTATACTCCACGCCGATATTCTGCTCCAGCTCGACCATCGCCGAGATACGGCTGTTGTCCGAAGGCGGGAAGAACTCGGTCGGCACGCGGGTGATCAGTCCCAGCGAAACGACGAAAAGGCCCATCATCGAGAAGATCGTGATGCGGCGGTGGCGGACCACCCAGTTCAATGAACGGGCGTAGATGTCGTCGAGCCATTCGAGCGCACGGTCGATCGGCTTGTAGACGATGCCGACGCCTTTGTAGTCGTGTACGCCTCCGTCGAGTTTGAGGAGGTAGGCCGACATCATCGGCGTGAGCGAGATGGCCGCCGTCGTCGAGACGCAGACCACGATCGTCACGATCCAGCCCAGCTCGCGGAAGAGGATACCGGCCATGCCCGGCACCATCGTCAGCGGCAGGAACACGGCGACGACCACCAGCGTGGTGGCGATGACCGACAGCCACACCTCGTTGGTGGCGTAGATGGCGGCCTCCTTGGGACTCGATCCCCGCTCGATATGGGTCGTAATGTTCTCCAGCACCACGATGGCGTCATCGACGACCATACCGATGGCGATCGAGAGCGACGAGAGCGAAATGATGTTCAGCGTCGATCCCGTGGCGAAGAGGTAGATGAACGAGCAGATCAGCGAGACGGGGATCGTCATGCAGATGATAAGCGTCGCCCGCCAGCGTCCGAGGAAGATCATCACCACCAGCACCACGAAGATAAAGGCGTACATGATGGTCTCCGAGAGCGACCCGATGGCGTCGGTGATCTCCTGCGAGCCTTCGAAAATCAGCTCCATCTTCACGTCCTTGGGCAGCGTCTTCTGGATTTCGGGCAGACGCTTCTGGATTTCGTGGACGATATTCACGGTATTGGCGCCCGACTGTTTCTGGAACATCACGCGCACGCCGCGCTGGCCGTTCACACGTTCGTCCATGGTGAATTTTTCGAGCGTGTCGCGGATTTCGGCCACGTCGGAGAGCATCACCGTGCGGCCCCCGGCGTTCGACACCACGACCTTGCGCAGCTCGTCGCTGAGTTTGAACTCGCCGTCGGCCTTGATGTTGAAGGTGTTGTTGCCGATGTCGATCGTGCCGCTCGGAATATTGACGTTCTCGGCGGCGATGATCTGGCCCAACTGCTCGACCGTCAGGTTGTAGGCGTCGAGCTTGGCGGGATCGACATTGACCTGCACCTCGCGTTCGGGCGCACCGATAACGGAGACGGCACCCACGCCGTCCACGCGGTTCAGCACGTTGACCAGCTTGTCGTCGAGCAGTTTGCTAAGGGCCGGATAGCTCTCCTCGGCCGTGACGGCGATCATCATCACGGGGATCATCGAGGTCGAGAACTTGAAGATCGTCGGATAGTCGATGTCGTCGGGCAGCATGGACTGCACGCGGCTCACCACGTCGCGGATCTCGTTGGCACCCTCATTGAGGTCGGAGCCGTACTCGAACTCGACGGTAATCATCGACACGTTGTCCTGCGATTTGGAGGTCAGTTTCTTGAGGTTGCTCACCGTATTGAGGTTGTCCTCCAGCACGCGGGTGATGTTGGTCTCGATCTCCGCGGCGTTGGCGCCGGGGTACATCGTGATGACCGAAATCTGCGGAATCTCGATCTCAGGATACTGGTCCACAGCCAGATTCATCAGCGAGAAGAGTCCGAAGACCATCACGCCGACGAACAGCAGCACCGTGGAGACCGGTTTGCGGACCGCACTTTCGTAAATTTTCATATGCGTCGGGGCGTTTAATTCTGTTTGACTTCGACCTTGGCGCCGTCGAAAAGCTTCGACAAAGCCGTCACGGCAACCCGCTCGCCCGGAGCGACGCCCGAAAGGATGTCCACGCGGTCGCCGACCTGACGGCCCACCTCGACCCGGCGGCGTTCGGCGACGCTGTCACCCTTGATGACATAGAGGAACCGCTCGGCGGTGCCCACCTGTTTCTGGACCGCCACGTCGGGCACCATGACACCCTCTTTCTCGCCCATGTTGAATCCCGTGCGGGCGAACATGCCCGGACGCAGCGTACGCTTGGCGTTGGGCACCTTCACCTCGACCTTGAACGTGCGGGTCGCGGGATCGAGCGCCGGATAGATCAGCGACACGGTGCCGGGGAAGGTCTCGCCGGGGAAGATATCGACCTTCAGATCGACGGGCATGCCGACCTTCACGTTGCGGAAATACTGCTCCGAAATGTTGGCGACGACCTTCAGCGGATCGATCTGCATGATATGCAGGATAGGCTGCGCGGCGAACAGGTCGCCCGACTCGTAGTTGCGGGCCGTGACGACGCCCGTAATGGGCGAATGGACCTCGATATTCTTCCTGAGGTTGGCGACCACTTCGCGCTGCACGTCGAGCTGGGCCTTGGCCTGCTCGATCTGCTGGGCCGAGATTCCCCCCGCCTCGTAGACCGGAAGCAGGCGGTTGTAGTCGTCCTCGACGGTCTTCAGCTGCACGAGCTGCTGGGTGTACTGCGTGGGGTCGAGCGTCACGATCAGCTGACCCTGACGCACGGGATCGCCCACCTCGACCAGAATCCGGTCGATATGCACGCCCGACGCCGCGGGCGTGATGTCGTTCTGCTTGTAAGGTTCGATTTCGGAGGTGAACTCCTCGGCAAGCTGCACCGGAGCTGAGACGGCCGTCTCGGTTTTGGTCAGCACACGGGTCTCCTGCTGGACGTCGGCGGTTTTTTTGCCCGTGCAGCCGGCGAGGGCTGCGGCGGCGATCAACATAACTGTTAAATTCTTCATAGGTTTTATCTGTTTTTCGATTTTATGCTAATTCTCCTTGCCGACGATGCGGTCGTACTCGGCCTTGGCGGTCAGGTAGTCGAAAATCGCCTGCGAAAAGTTCAACTCAGCCTGCGTCTGCGCCAGCTGCGCGCTGTTCAGTTCGAGGATCGTTCCCGCGCCCGCACGGTAGCGGGTGTCGGAGATGCTGTAGGCCTTGCGGGCCTGCGCGACGGTCAGCTCCTGCGCATACATCGTCTCGCGCGCGGTGAGCAGGTCGTTCAGGGCCGCGCGGACCTCGACGTCGATCTGCTGCCGGGCATAATCCCGCTGGAGACCGATCTGCGAAATCTGGTTCTTGATCTCGCGCGACCTGTTCATCTTCGTAAGGCCCGAAAAAATAGGGATCGAAACCTGCAGGCCGGCCGACATCGGGTGCTGCCACCAGAATTTGGAACCGTCGAGCACGTCGCCCGGCTGTCCTCCCTCCGCGCCGCCGAAATTGAGCTTCGTCATGTCGATATCGTTACCGGTATAGGTCGCCGTAAAGAATGCGGTGACCGTGGGCATGCGTCCGGCGTTCGCCACTTTGAGCTGACGTTTGAGCAGATCCTCCTGCAGTTCGAGCGTACGCAGGTCGGAGTTATCCTGCACGTCGGTCGTCAGGCCGTCGGTTCCCGCCAGCACCGCGTCGCGCATGGCGTCCAGCTCTCCGACGACTTCGATTTCGACGTTCTCAGGGATCGAAAGGTACATTTTGAGCATCAGCTTGGCCAAGCGGATCGAATTCTCGGTCTGCAGGATCGAGGGCTTCAGGTTGCTCAGCTGCACCTGCGCCGTAAGCAGGTCGTATTCCGACGCAAGTCCGTTGTCGTACTGCAATCTGGTGTCGTCCACGGTGCGCTGCACGGTGGCCTGAGATTCGCGGAGCACTTCGAGCGACTGCTCGGCCAGCAGAATGTTATAGAAGGCCTTTTTGACTTCGGCGACCAGCGTAATCCGCGACGAGCGCGCCGACTCCACGGCGGCGGCCCGCTGGACGTCGTTCATCTTCAGCGTGCGGAACACCGCCGGAGCGAAGAGCGTCCACGTGGCGTCGCCCTGTGCCGCCAGCGTATTGTCGGCTCCGAACGAAAGCCCCTTGGTCATGCTCTGCTTGACGATCGAGCGGGTATAGGTGCCGCCGACCGAAATCTGAGGTATCCAGCTCCCCCACGTCTGCCGCTTCACATAGTCGAAGCGCTGCACCTCCATTTCGGCGACCTTGACGGTCGGGTTCTCGCTCAGCGCCAGATCGAGGGCCTCACCGAGCGTGAGACGCATTTGTGCCGCAGCGCCGAAAACGCCCGTCGCAGCAAGACACACGGTTAAAATCAGTTTTTTCATAAAATATCCCAAATTCAATTTTTATTTGCCGTACTTGGTCAGTTCGTATCTTTTCAGGTTGTCGTCGATCAGCCGCAGCCCCTTGGCCGTCGAAATGCCGCGGAAGAAATTGCTGATTATCTGCACGAAGGCTTCGCGTTCGGTCATTCCGGCGGGCAGCATCAGCTCCTTGCGGGTCACCAGCGCGGAGGCCGTGTAATAAAGCACCGAGATCGCCAGATCGATATTGATGTTATCGACGAACAGGCCGTCGACGATACCCTGATCGAGCATGCCGCGCAGGCTGCGCCGGTTCTTTTCCATGCCTTCGCGCGTCAGTTTGTCATGGACGGCGGGATAGAATTTCTTGAGATTGTCCATCATGCGGCTGGACACCTCGGCCTTGTCCATCACCTGCGCCAGCACCATGAACATGGCTTCGAGGACGTTGCGGGCGTTGGCAGTAAGTTCGGTCCAACGCTGCCGGTCACGCTGGAAGTAGCGCTCCATCGCCAGATAGAGCAGCCCTTCCTTGTCGCCGAACAGTTCGTACAGCGTACGCTTCGATACGCCGAGATGCTGTGCGATATCGTCCATGCGCACGGATTTGATGCCCTGCGTGGCGAACATCTGCATCGCCTGGTCGATAATGCGTTCTTTCTGGGGAGGGGTCATGTCTTCAGTCGTTTTATTCGAGACAAATATAACAAGAAAACTCACGGAACCAAAAAAGTTTTCTGTTTTTTGCAGTTTTTCCAGCCGATTATGTCCCGAACAAGCAGAAACGGAGACAAACAGAACAATCCGGACCGGGAAGAAGGGCCGGAAAGGAGACGTATCGAATAATAAAACAGGAAAGGAAAGAGATTGCAAGAGGTGGCTTCGGCAAGGCAACAAGAGAGCGGCGGGGTTACAAGCCGACGAACCGAGCAGCTAACGGACCGAAAAGGCAACAGACCAAAAAGCCAACGGGCCGAAAAGGCAACGGGCCGAAAAGGCAACGGGCCGAGAGACTAACGAACTGAGAGGGCAACGGGGCGAGAAACCGGCGCTTCGGCGTTACGGATTCCGGATCAGGCAGACGTTTCGGGCAGGTCGAACGGCACTTCGAAAATCATGCGGCAGCCCGACGCATACTCCGGATCGACGAACAAACGTCCGCCCAGTTTAGCGGCGATAAGCCGGCAGATGGGCAGGCCGAGTCCCGTCCCCTGCGAAAAGGGATCGATTTTCACGAAACGTCTGAAGACCTCTTCGTGCCGACCGGCGGGAATGCCCGGTCCGGTATCGGTCACGGCAAACCGCAGCAGACGCTCCGCGGGCAGGCATTCGTACGTCAGCACGATACGCCCGGAGCGCGTGAATTTGGCAGCGTTGCGGAGCAGATGCAGCAGCACCTGCTCGATACGCTTGAGGTTGGTGCGCACCACGGGATCGGAGACCGGAAGTTCGTCCAGCAGGCTCACGCCGGGATGCAGTTCCGGCAGGGTGCTCTCCACGCAGTCGTTGCAGAGGTTGTTCAGCGCCGTGACGTCGCAGCGAGGCAGGTCGCCCGTCTGGTCGAGGTAGGCGACTTCGAGCACGTCGTCGAAAAGCCGCAGCAGGGTCGCACTGTTGGCTTCGATGATGGAGGCATACTCGCCCGTGGCGGGCTTGTCGCGGAATTCGGACGCCAGCACCTGCGAAAATCCGACGATCGAATTGAGGGGCGTGCGCACCTCGTGCGACATATGCTGGATAAATTCGGTCTTCATGCGGCTGGCCTGCTCGGCCTGCTCCTTGGCTTCGAGAAGCTCTTCGCCGCTGATCCGCAGATGCTCGTTCTGGGCCAGCACCGTCGCTTCGGAGGCCTTGAGACGCCGGTTGAGCTTCATCATGCGCGCATATCCCACGCCGCCCGTCACCAGCACTCCCGCCAGCAGGCAGATAATCAGATAGGTGTTGCGCAGGCGTTTGCGCTGGAGGTCGTACTGCAGCTCCTTGGTTTCGTTGTGCAGGCGGCTGATTTCGAGAATTCCCGAAAAATCGTCCGTCGCAGTGCGGATTTCGCGGTTGCGCACCGAGTCCGACAGACGGATGTATTCCCGGTAATTGGCCGCGGCCCGCTCCATCTCACGCAGGTGCCAGTAGACGTCGCCAAGCTCCTTGGTCAGCGCATAGTTGTTGAACCCGGAACTGCGGATCACCGTGTCGCGCTGCGTCTCCAGAATCGTCTCCAACGCCTTCCCGTACTGGCCCGAAGCCTTGAAATAGGCCGTTCGCAGATAGCTCAGCCCGGCCGTATGGAACCGCAGCGAGGGGTCGCGGCGGAACAGCTCCTCCGAAGCCTCCAGCCGTTTCTTCGCCTCCGCGAAATTTTCAGTCCGGATATAGTAAAGGCCGAAGCCCTTATTGACGGTAAATTCCTGATAGGTGGTCCGCTTGGGCAGCGACGCGGCCTTCTGCAGCGCGACGAACGCCGAATCGGGCATATCCAGCTCCAGCGCGCACTGCGCCAGCGAAGCGTACTGCGTCGGCAAGTTGATGTCGTCGATGCCGTTGTGTTCGAGCACCTCGATCTGGCGGCGGAAGTTGTCGTAAGCCATCCGCTACGCGCCCTGCGTCAGGTAGAGGTTGCCGAGCATCCGGTAGCAGGAGGCGACGCCTTCGGGGTAATCGTCGTCCTCGGCTTCGGCGAGCATCTTGCGGGTCTCGTAAATCGCCGTGTTGGACTGGTTCTGCTTGATATAATAGGTAATCAGGCGGCTCGACCAGACGAAATAATAGAAATAGCGCAGGTCTTCCTTGGGATGCCTGCGGCAGAATTCCTGCACGCGCCGCACGCCTTCGAGGATTTCCGCCCGGTCGTTCTTGTAGTAGAAATGGTCGAGACGGACGCAAAGCGCGATAGCCTGCATCCTTACGTTGCGCGCGGCTTCGGCCCGCCGAAAGAGCGTGTCGCACATTGCAGGGGCTTCGGCATCGGCGCGGTGCGCCTTGCAGAGTTTGTAATACGCCGTCAAAGCGCTGTCCGCCGGTTGTGAAGGAGTCTGCAAAGCCCGTTCGCCCGCCCGCATCGGGAAGGCATGGGAGAAAGCCATGAGGATGCAGACCGCAAAAGCGGCGAGAGATGACGGAATGCGCATGTATAAAGTGACGTTAAGCGCTACAAAGATAGCATTTTCAACCGGAGAATCAACAGAAAAAGTCCATTTTATCGAATTTGCAAAAAAACCGCCGCGTAAAATTACGCGGCGGCAAACTCGGCGGAACTGCGTTCCGACCATCGGGCGTTCCGTTCGGAGCCGTAAAACAGAGCCGTCCTTTCCGACGTCCCGTCCGGTCCCGCGAAACGCTCCCGTCCTATTATCGGGTGACCCGTTCGAGCCAGCGTACCATCGACAGCATGACGAGCATCGACAATCCGCAGGCGGCCACAAAGACGAACCACGTAGCCCACATCGGGGTGTGCAGATAGAGCCATCCGCCCACGAACAACAGTGCGTTGCCCACGGCCGTGGCAGCCAGCCAGAAGCCCTGCATCAGACCCTGCATGTGCGGCGGCGCGACCTTCGACACGAAGGCCAGTCCGAGCGGCGAGATGAACAGCTCGGCGACCGTCAGGATGAAGTAGAGTCCCACCATCACCCACGGCGTAACCAGAATCGACTGCATTTCGTCGGCCTTCATGCCTGCGAGGGCGGCCTTGTCGGGCAGCGCCAGCGAGAAGAACATCAGGAAGAGGTAGGCCGTGGCGGCGATACCCATACCGATGGCGATCTTCATCGGCGTCGAGACCTCGACGTTGCGTTTGCGCAGCCAGCCGAAGAACCACATGATCAGCGGCGTGAGGGTCACCACGAAGAACGGGTTGACGCTCTGGAAGATTTCGGCGCCCTTGATGACCGTGAAGCCCAAGTCGATGTTGATGACGTCCAGATTCACGTAGTCACGGGCGAAGTAGGTCAGCGAATAGCCGTTCTGATGGAACGAAACCCAGAAGAAGATCACCACGCCGAACACGGCGAAAAGCGCATAGATGCGCTGGCGGATCTCCTGCGCCGACATCGTGATCTCGGCGGCGGAAGCCTTCCCGCCCTTGGCCGCAGCCTTCTGCGAGGGATCGGGGAAGCGTTTCTTGTTCGACATGTAGATCATCAGCGAAACGAGCATCATCACGATAGCGGCGATGAAGGCGTAGTGGAAACCGCGGTTGAAAACGTCGAGGTAGCTGTTGCAGAAAGCGTGCAGGTCACCGACGGGCGACCCGTCGAGGTAAGCCGAATTGGCATACGAGGTGAGATTGGCAAGCCCCTCGCCGGCCATGTCCTGACCTTTGAGGTATTCGTGGCAGAGTTCGGGCAGCTTGGCGTTGTAGTCGAAATTATTGACCTTGAGCCACCAGTTGCGCACGCCGATGGCGACGAACGGCGCGAAGAAGCCGCCGATGTTGATGAACATGTAGAAGATCTGGAAACCCGACTCGCGCTTGGCGCTGAACTCCTTGTTGTCGTACATCTGCCCCACCAACGCTTGGAGATTGCCCTTGAAAAGGCCGTTGCCGAAGGCGATGACCAGCAGTCCGAGGCAGGTCAGCGTCAGATAGAGCGGCAGGCTGGGAACCGGCGTGGGCGTGGGAATGGCGATCAGCAGGTAACCCAGCGACATCACCACCAGCCCCCACATGATGGTGCCCTTGTAGTTCTTGGTCTTGTCGGCGATGATACCGCCGACAAGCGCCAGCAGGTAGATCGAAGCGTAGAATCCCGAATAGATGTAACCCGCCGTGGCCTCGTCGAGACCGAACTTGGCGGAGATGAACAGGGTCAGGATCGCCATCATGATGTAGAAACCGAATCGCTCGCCCATATTGGCCAAAGCCGCGGCGATCAGTCCTTGGGGTTGTCCTTTCATAAGTTAATTTTTGGTGTTAGTAATAAATGATTCGTTTTTTGTTTGCTGACAAAGATAGAAAAATTTTCCATATATTTGTATAAACACAAAACCGGTTATGGAAAAAACGACCCGCAGGCTTCCGATCGTCGAACGCGACGAGTGGCTGCTCCCCGCAGAGCAGGAGCTCAATAACCGTTACGAGCGGTATATGGACAAAATGAATGCAATCGTGCAGGCGGCGGGGTCGCTCGTCGATTACGCCAACGGCTACCGCTATTTCGGCTGGCAGCGCGACGAGACGCTCGACGGCTGGTGGCTGCGCGAATGGCTGCCCGGAGCGCACGACGTCTACGTCTTCGGCGATTTCAACAACTGGCAGCGGACCGAAATCCGCATGCAGCGCGACCGCCACGGCGTATGGAGCGCCTTCTTCCCCACGGCGATGTACCGCGACAGGCTGGTGCACGGCTCGCTCTACAAGCTCCACGTCCATGGCGACAACGGCTGGCTGGACCGCATTCCGGCCTACGCGACGCGCGTAGTGCAGGACGAGGAGACGAAAAACTACACGGCGCAGTTCTGGGCGCCGGAGCCGTTCGACTGGCGGGGCGACGCATTCGACATTTCAAAAAACGGGAACCTGCTCATCTACGAGGCACACGTGGGCATGGCGCAGGAGAAGGAGGGCGTCGGGACCTACCGCGAATTCACGGAGAAGATATTACCTATAATAAAAAAGGACGGCTACAACGCCGTGCAGCTCATGGCCATCGCCGAACACCCCTATTACGGGTCGTTCGGCTATCATGTGTCGAGTTTCTTCGCCCCGGCATCGCGCTGCGGCACGCCCGAAGAGCTGAAGGAGCTGGTGCGCCGCGCCCACGAGCTGGGGCTGGGAGTCATCATGGACCTCGTACACGCCCACTACGTGAAGAACCTCAACGAAGGCATCAACGAGCTGGACGGCACAGACCACCACTATTCGCTGCCCGGAAAGGCGGGCTACCAGCCCTATTGGGACTCGATGCTCTTCGACTACGGCAAGGACGAGGTGCAGCATTTCCTGCTTTCGAACGTCAAATACTGGCTCGACGAATTCCATTTCGACGGCTACCGCTTCGACGGCGTGACCTCGATGATCTACCACCACCACGGCTACGTCGATTTCGACTGCCGCGAACGTTTCTTCGACGCGGGGGTGAACGGCGACGCGCTGACCTATCTGACGCTGGCCAACCGGCTGGTGCACGACTTCCGCGCGGGCGACGTGACCATCGCCGAGGACGTGTCGGGCATGCCGGGGATGTGCATTCCCGACACGGACGGAGGCATCGGCTTCGACTACCGGCTGGGGATGGCGATTCCCGATTTCTGGATCAAGCAGCTCAAGGAGGTGCCCGACGAGGAGTGGAACATCTGGGAGATGTGGAACGTGATGACCGACCGCCTGCCCGAAGTGAAGACGGTGGCCTACGCCGAGTCGCACGATCAGGCGCTGGTGGGCGACAAGACGCTGGCGTTCAGACTGATGGACAAGGAGATGTATTTCAACATGGACCGCGCGTCGCAGAGCGTGGTGATCGACCGCGGCATGGCGCTGCACAAGATGATACGCCTGATGACCATTTCTACGGGCGGGCAGGCCTACCTCAACTTCATGGGCAACGAGTTCGGGCATCCCGAATGGATCGACTTCCCGCGCGAAGGCAACGGCTGGAGCTACGCCCACGCCCGGCGGCAGTGGTCGCTGGCCGGGAACGGGTTTCTGCGCTATGCATGGCTGGGGGATTTCGACAAGGCGATGATCAAACTGGTGAAGCGGTACAGGGTGCTGGCCGACGGCTACGCGTGGAATCTCGTGATGGACGAGTGCAACAAGACGATGGCCTTCGCGCATGGCGACCTGCTGTTCGTCTTCAACTGGCACCCCTCGGCGTCGATTCCCGACTACGAGCTGCCCGTGCAGGCGCCCGGCAAATACGTGCCCCTGCTCTCGACCGACGAACGGCGTTTCGGCGGGCAGGAGCGGCAGGCGATGGACGGCGAGCACTTCTCGTTCCCGGCGCAGGACGGGGATAACACCGAGCGGCCGCATATCCGCATCTACAATACTTCGCGCACGGCGACGGTATATCTGAGAACCGACGGACGACAACCCTCCGCCGTGACCGGGAAGTGAACGGTCCGGAGAAAGGACGAGGCCGGGAGCAACAGCACGGAGAGGAAGCAAGAGGCCGGGAGGAAACCGGAACGGAACGGCGATGGAAAATCCTATTGCGGTAAAGGGAAACGCCGAAAAAACAAGGCTGGAAAGCAAAAGCACGGAGAGGAAACAAGGCCGCAAAAGCCGGGGAGGAACGGGGCTGGAAGACCGCAAAAAAAACGATAACGATTAACGGCAGGGAATATCCCTGCCGTTAATCGTTACCGAGCAACACGAATCGGCGGAAGTCAGCGCGCCCCGTCGGCGGGATAGACCACGCCCAACTGGCGGCGCACTTCATCGATGATCTCCAGCGTCGCAAGCGAATTGGCGTGGCTGTTGACCGCCGATTCCGGGCGGCCCTGTTCGATCAAATCAATGAACTCCGCGATTTCGTAATAGTAACGGTCCCGGTCCGGCTCCACACCGACCGATTCGCCGACAGTCTCCGGGCCGCGGCCCGAAGCGGCGCCTCGGCGCGGGAAACGGGTCACACAGCGTATGTCGTGGATCGTATCCAGCAGCAGCGTACCCTCCTCCCCTTCGATCTCGGAGGGCAGGCGCGAATCGGCGATCTTGGAGTAGAGCACCGTGGCGTTCATCCCCTCGTAACGGAAGTTGACGGCTCCCTGACCGTCCGCCCCCGAAGAGAGCACGACACCCTGCGCATCGACGGCCTGCGGCCGCCCGAAAAGCGCGACCATCGGGTAAACCGTATAGACGCCGATGTCCATCATGGCGCCGTTGGAAAGCGACGGATCGAAGGCGTTGAGCACGACGCCCTCCCTGAACTTGTCATAGCGCGAGGAGTACTGGCAGTAGCTGGCGAAGTAGCGGCGGATCGTTCCCAGACGGGGAAGCTGCTCGCGCACGATCCGGAAATTGGGATTGAGCGTCGCAATCATGGCCTCCATCAGCACGACGCCGTATCTGCGCGCGGCTTCGATCATCGCACGGGCTTCGCGCGCATTGGAGGCCAGCGGCTTCTCGCACAGCACGTGTTTGCCGCAGCTCATGCAGAGGATGCTCTGCGACGCATGCAGGGCGTTGGGCGAGGCGATATAGACGGCATCGACGAGCGGACTGCGGGCCATCTCTTCGAGCGAGGTGAACGTATGCGGAATCCCGTGCTTCGCGGCGAAGGCATCGGCCGTAGCCTGATTGCGCGAACAGATCGCCGCCGCCTCGAAGCGCGGGTCCTGCCGGGCGCCGGCAAGCACCCAGTCGGCGATAAAGCCCGTACCGACCATTCCGAAACGAATCTTTCCTTTCATACCTATGCTGTCAATATATTGTTATAGAGTACGTTCGTAAATCCGGGACTCCGCACCCCACGGGTGATAGCCCTGTCCGAGATAACGGAAGCCCCACTTTTCGTACAGCCCGGCGTGATCGGTGCTGAGGTAGAGCTTGCCGAATCCTGCGCGGCGGGCGTCTTCGGCCGCACGGTCGAGCAGCAGCCGTCCGTAGGCGTGTCCGCGCAGACGCTCCTCGACATAGAGGGCGCAGGCCCACGGCCACAGGTCCATGCGGCTGATAAAGTCGTTGGCGATCAACCCTGCACAACCGACCGGCTCGCTGCCCGACATCAGCAGATACCACTGCGGAAGCGGACCTGCGGCGCTGACAGCGTGGCGGATGCAGTCCTCATAAAGAACGGGCGGCACTTCGGGCCAGCAGGCCGAAATATAGCCGATCGCGGCATCCGCGAATTCGGGGTGCTCCCTGACGGAGACGATTTTCATGGTCGGACGGTTATTTCGCCGTGATGCGTTTCACGGCGGCGGCGACTGCGGCATAGAGCGCAGGCAGGTTCACGCCCGCCACACGGCGGTTTTCGACCACGATGCGGCCGTCGACCATGACCGTATCGACATCCGACGCCTTGCCGCAGTAGACGATGTTCGACACCAGATCGTGAACGGGCTGCAAATGGGGTTTCTGGAGGTCCACGACGATCAGGTCGGCCAATGCGCCCTCGCGGACCACGCCCAGTTCGCCTTCGGCGTAGCCCAAAGCGCGGGCGCCGTTGACCGTCGCCAGCTTCAGCGCTTCGTAAGCCGGGAGCGCGACGGGGTCGCCCGTGGCGGATTTCTGCAGGAAGGCCGCCGTGCGCACCTCCTCGAACATGTCGAGATCGTTGTTGGAGCAGGTGCCGTCGGTGCCGATGGTCACCAGCGCACCCGCGGCGCGCAGCCGCTCGACGGGCGCCACGCCGCTCGAAATCTTCATGTTGCTCTGCGGGTTGTGCGACACGGCCACGCCGCGCGCGGCCAGCGTCGCAATGTCGGTGTCGGTCAAATAGATGCAGTGTGCGCCGATGGTGCGGGCGTCGAGCATGCCCAGCGCGTCGAGGTGTTCGACGGGCGTCATGCCGTATTTCTCGCGCACGATGCGCACCTCGTCCTGCGTCTCAGCGATATGGGTCATCAGGTGCAGTCCGTACCGCTCGGCCGTCTCTTTGCCGCGCCGCAGGTTTTCGGGCGACACGGTGTAGGGCGAATGGGGCGCGAGGGCGATCCGGATCCGGTCGCAGCCGGCGGCGAGTTCCACCGCCTGCCCCACTTCGGGAAGCACCTCTTCGACGTTGCTGTCAAAATAGTTGCAGCCCAGCATCGCGCGGATGCCCAGCCGCTCGGCCACTTCGACGCAGCGGTTTTCGTGGTAATACATATCCACGAACGAGGTCACGCCGCCCAGCAGCATCTCGACAATGCCGAGCGTCATTCCCAACGCCACGTCGTCGGCCGTCTGGCGCGCTTCGAACGGCCAGATATAGTCGTGGAGCCACTCCATCAAGGCGATATCGTCGGCATAACTGCGCTGCAGCGTCATGGCGGCGTGGCAGTGGGTATTGACAAGCCCCGGCATCAGCAGCCGGCCCGTGCAGTCGATGATCCGTGCGTCGGGGTGTGCGGCGCGGAATGCGTCGGCTTCGGACGCGGACTCCGTGACCAGCGCGATGCGGCTGCCCGCGACGCCCACGAAACCCGTAAAGGTTTTGGGACTGCCTTCGTCCGCCGTCATCGGCAGAATCGTGGCGTTGGAAAAAAGAATTGCCATAAATAGCGTAGTTACTTTATTGTAGTGTATGTATTATTCGGCCCGCGGATCGACTCCGACGGTCGTTGCCGCCGCCAAAGGCGGCGTTTGCAAGTCTGCCCTTCCCTGAATCCCCTCCTCGGAGAAGACTTCCCGCATGCGGGCGGATTGCGGGCGGAAACTTCAGCCGCCCCCCGAAACCGTCAAGCCCCCGGAAACCCGAAACCACCAGTCCCCGGAAACCCCGCCCCGACCCGGAAAGGCAGTCCTACTTATCTTTCTTATACTTTATCTTCACCTCCCCGGTCTTGACCTTGCGGGGTCCCGGATCGATCGAGTTGCCCTGCACGGTGATTACGTCGCGGCCGTCCACCGAATTCGAGTAAATCTGAATCACCTTGTTGAAGACGCCCGGTTCGCTCTTGTGGGGTTCGTAGATGATGCTGATGGTTCCGCTCTCGCCCGGAGCGACCGGCCGTTTGGAGTACGACGCCTTGAGACACGAACACGAGGAGATGACGCGCGTCACGACCAGCGGCACCGTGCCGTCGTTGGTGAAGGTGAATTCGCGCACCAGATCGCCGCCCTTGCGGGGCACGTCGCCGAAATCGTGGCTCGCGACCTCCATATGCAGATGCGCCCCCTCGATCTTCGCGGGCTGCTGGGCGCGGCCCGCCGCAAAGGTCAGGCATCCGAAAAGTGTCAGTAATAAAAATCGCATTGTCTTTCGTTTCAAAAATTACTCCATACGGAAAACATAGGTGATCGTTCCGCCCTGCACCGCCGCGCGGCTCTCGGTAAAGCGCGCCTTGCGCGCCGCGGCTTTGGCGGCTTCGACCAGTTCGGCGGCGGCGGTGGTCGAGCCTTTCGGTTCGTAGGCCGCACTCGTGACCCGTCCCGAAGCATCGACCGTCACGCGGACGATCACCTTGCCGCTCTTCGAACCGGGGTACGAAGGTTTGGGCAGGTCGCCCACCAGCCCGCGCCCCTGCAAGCCCTGATCCAGCTGGTCCAGCCCGTCGGGATTGAGTCCCGGACCGGTGCCGCTGGCCCTGTCCTCGCCTTCGGGAGCACGGGGATTGCCCGCGTTGTCGGGTTCGTCGGCGCCGCCCTTGTTCATGTTGAACAGCGCGCGGGGATTGGGCGTCTGCGTCGTCTCGTCCTTGCCGGAGACCTGCGCCGTCTGCTCGACGGGAGCCGTGCGGTCGTGCACGCGCGGCTCGGTGGCCGTCCTGACGCGCGGCTTGGGCGGTTCGAGCGCAGGCGGCTCGGTGAAGTCGATCGTGATCGTATCGCCCGGCTTGTCGTGGATCTGCCGGAAGTCGAACGAGACCAGCGCGAACGAACCGATCAGCAGCAGCGCGTAGACCGCCGTCGCAACCGTCGCCCACCTGCGGGGATTCCTGTTATTTGGATCGTAATAATACATAAAACCTGATTTTGGCGACGGCTGCCGCCGCCGGACGGCGTCCGTCAATTCGGCGCCGTCGCCAGAATTAACTTGTAATTGTTGTCCTTGGCGATATTCATCACCTTGACCGTCTCGCCCACGGCTACCGTCTCGTCGCAGTGCAGCGACACGGTGGCGTCCTTCTGTCCGTCGAGACGCGTCTTGAGCGCACGCTCCACGCCCTCGATCGAGCCGACCTCCTGCAGTTCGACGTAATAGCGGTACTTGCCGTGGCCCGCATCCTGTATCGAAACCGTGGTCATCGCCTTGTCCTTGAGCTGGTTGGAGCTTTTCGGCAGCATCAGCTTCAGGGCATTGGGATTGATCAGCGTCGTAGCGATCAGCAGAAACAGCAGCAGCAGGAACATCAGGTCGGTCATCGACGATGCCGAGAAGGACTTATCGACCTTCGATCCGTGTTTAATTGCCATAGCGCGTTATTTTTGAACGGGTTGATTCAGAATGTCCATGAATGCGATCGAGTTGGCCTCCATCTGGAACACCAGCTTCTCGATGCGCGCGACGAGGTAGTTGTAGCCGAAGTAGGCCGGGATGCCGACGATAAGACCCATCACGGTGGTCACCATCGCCACATACATACCGCTCGAAAGCAGTCCCAGATCCACCGTGCCGCCTGCGGCCGACATGTCCATGAAGGTCTGCACCATACCGAGCACCGTACCCAGAAAACCGATCATCGGGGCGCCGCCGGCGATCGTCGCCAGAAACGGCAGGCCGTTTTCGAGCTTCGAGACTTCGAGGTTGGCGACGTTCTCGATGGCCGTCTGCACGTCGCTCATCGGGCGTCCGATGCGCTCGATGCCCTTCTCGATCATGCGGGCGATCGGCGTGTCGGTCTTCTTGCACAGATTCACGGCCGTCTGGATCTTGCCGTCGGAAATGTAGTCGCGGATGCGGTTCATGAAGTTCATGTCCAGCACCGAAGCCTTGCGGATAGCCATGAAGCGCTCCACGAAGATAAAGATCGTCACCCCGCCCAGAGCCAGCAGCGGCCACATCAGCCAACCGCCTTTGGTAAACAGCGTCCACAGTCCCATACGGGTCTCCTCACTGGTGGCCACCGCCTCGGCAGCCTGCAAAAAAGTCATCATAGTGTTTTAGAAATTATAGAAGTTTGTCATTGAATTTTTTCTGTTTCCGGTTCCGGCCGATCCGTTTCACGGCGCGGGCGCATCCTTTTCATGTTTAACGTATCGGAACGCCTGCAGCGTATCCGCCGCCGCACGCCGAAGCTCCTTTTCCCGGCGGGCGGCCTCGCGGCGCGCTTCGCGCCGGGCCTTGCGCTTCTTGTTGGTGAAACGCTCCCGGATGCGCCGCCGCAGGTCGCGGAAGTTGTCGAAATCCTCCTTGAAGTAGATGCCGACGCCGGTCTCCTGAAGACCCTGATTCTCGTCGAAGCGGTCGATGGTCTGCGTAAAGGCCTTGGCCTTGAGCGTTCCCGCCCGGTCGATCAGGTAGGTGATGTAGGCTTCGCCCATGAAGTTGGACATCGAGCTGTTGATGGCCTGTTTGTTGTCGATCAGGTAGTTGCCCTCGACCTCGACGAACAGACGGTTGTTTATCAGGCTCTTCGAAAGGCCGAAATCCACTTCGTCGCTGGTCAGCTCCGACTTGGGGCGGTAGCGGATGACAATGTTGTAGTCGTCGTTCGAAAGCAGGTTGCTGACCATGTTCGAGAGGAACTCCAGCCCCGTCGCGGCCGAAACCGACGCGCCGATGTTCGACGAGGCGGCGTTGTTCTCGGACATGAAGCTGTTGAACAGCAGCAGGTAGGCGAACTGCGTATCGACCGTCTCAGGGGTGGTCAGCGCATTGGCGACCACGGCCTGCGTCTCAGGGTCGGTGCCGGGCACGTTCACGTCGAAGGTGATGGCCGGGTTCGAAAGCCGGTCGCCGAGGTGGATGATGCACTCGACGGGCACCGAGCGGTCGGCCGTCACGTTTTCGGCCGTGCCCTGCAGCAGCGGCTGCAGCGAGGCTTTCAACTTATAGATGGCGTCGATATTGAGCATGGCGTCCATCGGCGCACCGGTCCACTGGATCGTCGAGCCGTTTTCGATAATGAACTTCTTGTTGATGATGTTCTGGAGCGAGAAAAGGAAGCTTCCCTCGGTGATGGTATAGTCGCCGTACATTTCGAAGACGTTCGAGCGGGGATTGATCTGCAGGTTGAGCGTTCCGTCGCCGCGGCCCTTGAGCGTATTGCCCGACACGCTCAGCTCGACCTCGACGCCGGGCCGTACGTTGAGCGCCAGCGCAATGTTCATCTGGCTGCCGGCCACCGTCTTCTGCTGCCGCCGACGTTCGAACATCATCTTCCGCCGCGCCAGATTGTCCACCGTATCGACCTTGGGCTTCTCCTTGAAGGTCACGAAATCGGCGTACGAGATATTGGACTTGTTCGACAGCGGCATGAAGAACGACGAATGGTCGTCGGTGGAGGCGGCGATGTCCATATTGACTGCGCCCTTGTCGCCCGAAATGCTCGCCGTGCCCGAAGCGTAGACCTTGCCGTAGAAGAAATCGTTGTCCTGCGCCGTGGTGTTGAGCACTAGCATCTGCTGGGGTGCGACACGCACGTCATAGGCGATATTGGAGAGGTGCTGCAGACTCAGGTCGATGTCGAAACGGCCCCGGTTGCCTTCGGGGTCGAAGACCGGAACGTTCGACGCGCGGAAGCGGTTGCCCCGCACGTCGAGAACGGCTTCGGGCATCGAATAGGCCACCTGTGTAAAATCGACTTTCGTCGAGAGTCCCGTGACGTGAATCCGTCCCGTCAGGTCGGCATCCCGGCGCTGGCCCTGCAGCACCAGTTCGGCCGAAGCGAGCCCCTCGGTCTGGGAAATCACGCCCGAAAGCATCGGGTCGAGCAGCCCCATGTCGAGACTGTCGATGTCCAGCCGGGCGTAGTAGCGCACCTGCGAAGGGGCGTAGAAGCCCCGGATAAGCGTATCGCGCTTGTTGCGGTCGGTGACGGTCACTCCGGCGCGGTTGCGCGAGAAATCCCAGCGCGAAGAGAGCCGCAGCGGAGGAGCCGGAATGTCGTTGACCTCCAGACTGTCGAGCAGGATGTCGGCGGAGATTTCGCCCGCATGGAGCACGGATTTCATCGTCGCGGAACCGTTGGTGCGCCCCTCGACGACGTACCCCAAGCGCTCGGCAACCTGCATGAAAGGCGCGAGGTCGAAGTTGCGCAGGCACAGGGTCACCGAATCCTCGCGGCTACGCGAGGCGACGCCGTCCAGCAGCAGCTCCTGCTCGCGGTTCATCACGAAAAACCGGTCGATCACGACCTGCGCCGTGTCGAGCTGTATCTTGCGGGCGTAAATCTGCCACGTCTTCGAACCGCGGGTGACGTGCGAAGGCAGGATACGCAGGTCCACGACGCGGCCGTTGGGGCCGTGTTCGTCCACCACGTGCGCCTGCACGCCCAGCAGTCCCGACACCTTGCGCAGCGTATCGTTGAAACCCGCCGAAACCTGCATGCGGCCCTGCTTGGCGCCGCCCGTGAGCGACAGTTGCGGCAGGTGCAGCACCCCGGCGTAGAGATCCTCGGCCGAAGCGTAGACCGTGAGCGAGTCGCCCCGGTTGGAGGCGTTGATGCTCAGGCGTGTGGCCAGCATGCGTTTGCGCTCGACGTATTCCGACGTCGCCTTGAGCGAAAGCTGGTCGCTGGCCGGATTGAAAAGCAGCTGCATCGACGACCCGTCGGCGATCTGCAGGCCGGCCGTGATGGCGTCGGTGATGGGGTCTATGTGACGGATATTGACCGACAGCAGCGAATAGTCGTTGGCCACGGCCGTCTTGCGGCCGCGGGGCGTCGGGTCGCCCTCGCCGCGGCGCAGCAGGGGCAGGTATTTCCATGCGCTGCGGCGCAGGTATTCGAAGACTTCGCGGTAGCTGGTCTTGCTGCGGAACGTGGCGTCGGCGAAGTCCGAGCGCAGTTCGACGAGTTTGCTCCGCGCCGAGTTCTCGCCCGTGACGGTCATGGTCTTCGAGGTGATCCGCTTGTCGTTGTAGCGGTATACGGCGTCGGTGACGTGGATACGGCCGTTCAGGTCGTCCAGCGAGCGTCCCCCGGCATTGGCCTCGATACGCGCCGCGAGCTGCGAGACGGAGTCGCGGCGGTTGATATGGAGCCGGGCGAGGTCGGCATGGCGCAGGTCCATCGTGAAGTCGTAGCGCGGAATCGAGTCGTTGAAATCCACCAGCCCCGAAAAATCGAAATCGAGGTTGGGATCGCGGGCCGTGATGCGGCCGTCGAACTGGCGGTTGCGCAGGCGGCCGTCGAGCCGCAGCGAGTCGTAGATATAGTCGTTGAAGCCCAGCTGCGTGACGTTGCCCACGACGTTGGCGTCGGTATAGCCTTTGCCGACCACTCCGTCGATATAGGCCGAGAGGGTCGCGTTGCCCAGCAGGTCGCGGCGGCCGAGCAGCTCGCCCAGACGCAGGTTGTGCGTCTCCACGTCGCCCCGCACGCTGCTGCGCCCCGCCTTAAGCGGCGTCATCCGCAGGTTGCAGGTCACCTCGCCCACGCCGGTCGAGGCGCCGAGCTGCATGTCGAACGACGAAAGCAGCCCCTTGAAGCGGGCGTTGATGTCGATCTGCCCCGTGTTGCCCAGTATGCCGACCAGCTTGTCGGACAACTCGCGGCCGCCGATCCCCGCAGCCAGTTCGTCGACGGCTTCAGCGGAGGATTTGAGCCGCGGAACGTTCAGGTCGAAACGGGTCTGCCGGATGTCGGGAAGCCCCCGGACCGAAGCGTCGGCGATGAGCCACGTACCCTCGCCGATCTGCATGCTTTTGACCTTGGCCGTGAAATCGGCGACCACGCCCGCGACCTCGACATTGACATTGCTGAAATCGGTATGCCAGCCGCGCAGCTTGGGGGCGAAATAGGCGATGTCGTCCGTCGAAACGGTCGTATTGCGCAGCGCGCCGTCGATGCGCACCTCGCCGATGAAGTCCTTGTACTCGGCCCACGAATCGCCCGCCAGCGAGATATAGGGAATCTGGACGTTCGAACGGCCCGTCACGACCGAGACGTCCTCGAAACCCATGCAGCCGTTGGTCAGGTAGAACCGCCCGGCGAAGCGGTCGAGGGCGAAGCCGCTGCGCTCGCGCGCCGAGAGGGTTTCGATGGTGGTGTAGATGGACTGCCCGTCGATGGTGAAGTCGTTCACATATGCCGTGATGCCGTAGAGGTGCATATGGCTGAAGTCGATGCCGAACTCCGGGTCGCGGCGGTCGAGCCGCTCCAGACAGAGGTCCATATTCTCGATCGACGCCTTGCGCAGCGACAGGCGGAAGTTGCCTTTCTTGGGTTTGTCGGGGTTGCTGATACGATTGACGATCTGCTTGATGTTCATCTCCCCGCCGGGCGTCTCGCGCAGGTAGAGCTTGGCGTCGGCGATTTCGCCGCGGCTCAGTGCAAGTCCCCCGCCGAAGATGCCCAGTCCGGTGACAAAGGCGTCGAGACGGCCCACGTAGAGCAGCGTGTCGCGCTGGTAATCCTCGACATAGAAACCCTTGATCTTGACCCTGCTGAAAAGCCCGATGTCCACGCGGTCGATGCTGACGGTGGTTTCGAGCTTCTTCGACGCCATGCGCACGGCTTTCTGCACCACGTAGTTCTGCACGGCCGGAATGTCGAGCAGCAACGAGAGCGCCAGAGGCAGAATTATCAGCAACAATACCGCGGCCGATAACACCTTTCCCAATATTTTTATACCTTTGCGCATTGATAGGTCGTTATAACCTGCAAATTTAACTATAATTAGTTAAAAAAACGAAAAACCGCATGGATATTACTATTCTGGGCATCGAATCCTCGTGCGACGACACATCCGCCGCCGTGATACGCAACAACGTGCTGCTGTCGAACGTCATCGCCTCGCAGGCTGTCCACATCAAATACGGCGGCGTGATCCCCGAACTGGCTTCGCGGGCGCACCAGCAGAACATCATTCCCGTGGTGGACACGGCGCTCAAGGAGGCCGGACTGACGCCCGAAGAGATCGACGCCATCGCCTTCACGCGCGGCCCCGGACTGCTGGGTTCGCTGCTGGTGGGCGTGTCGTTCGCCAAGGGGCTTTCCATCGCGCACAACATCCCGATGGTCGAGGTCAATCACCTTCAGGGACACATACTTTCGCATTTCATCGACCTTCAGGACCACGCGCTGCCGCACCCCGGATTCCCGTTCCTCTGCCTGCTCGTGAGCGGCGGCCACACGCAGATCGTGCGCGTGGATTCTCCCCTCGAAATGGAGATCATCGGCACGACGATCGACGACGCCGCGGGCGAAGCCTTCGACAAATGTGCCAAAGTGATGGGACTGCCCTACCCCGGCGGCCCGGTAATCGACAAACTGGCCAAGGAGGGCGATCCGAAGGCGTTCCGGTTCGCACGGCCCCACGTAGACGGATACGACTACTCGTTTTCGGGGCTCAAAACCTCGTTCCTCTACACGCTGCGCGACGCCGTGGCCAACGATCCCGGTTTCATCGAGAACAACAAGGCCTCGCTCTGCGCTTCGCTGCAGAAGACGATCGTCGAAATCCTGCTGGACAAGCTGGTGCGGGCCTCGAAGGACCTCGGCATCCGCGACATCGCCATCGCGGGCGGCGTTTCGGCCAACTCAGGACTGCGCAACGGGATCGTCGAAGAGGGCCGCAGGCGCGGCTGGCGCACGTTCCTGCCCGAATTCAAGTTCACGACGGACAACGCGGCGATGATCGCCATGGCGGGTTACTACCGCTACCAGCACGGCGACTTCTCGTCGCTCGGCGTCTCGCCCGTGGCGCGGCTGCAGGAGCTGTAGGAGCCGGACGCGGAAACGGCAGAAACCGGACGCCGAAGCCGCATGAGCCGGATGCAGCCGGCCACAAAAAAGCTCCCGGCCGAACGGCCGGGAGCAGGTCCGGAAGACGCGGAAAAGCACTCCGCGCTTCCACAAAAGCGATCTATTTAGAATGCAAGGATCGGACGGGCGATACCGTCGTAATCGATATACTCGCACATAAGCTCCACCAGATGTTTCTCGGAACCGCCGATATGAATGATACATGCCGTCTCGCCGGGTTCAAAGCAGGTCGTAGCCCACAGCGTACAGGTATTGTAATGGGTGCCGTCCGTCACGAACAGCTCCTCCTTCTGATCGGCGGGAATCATCGCAAGCGTCTCGTTGAATTTCGCAATCACGTCATAGCTTACATTTTCGGAGTTGTAACCGTAATAGACATTATAACTCGAAGTCTGCCACTCTTTCAGAAGCAGAGCAGCTTCATGGCCGCAGAGATTGGCCACCATATCCCATAACTGCCCGGTGCTCGGCAGGAACCAGCCGCTCGACGTTTCGGAAGCCGGGAGCGAGAAATTATTAACCGTCAAATCGAAAGCAGGGCACCATGTAGCAAGGTTCGGTCCATAATCGGATACGGTTTTCATCGTCTCTTCGTAACCATTGACATTGCCATACCACGTGCTTGCAATTTTCGCTTTCGGAGTGCTTGCGAAATCATTGTCGGTAGAATACTGAACCGTCTGGCTGTCGGCGCTATGGGCATTTTTCACAGCCACGACATACCCGTGCGTATAGCCCTTCTCCTTGTCGCCGGCGGCGATCCGGTTTTCGTCCGTCTGGCAGACGATGCCGATAACGGTCTTACCGGCGACGGGAGCGGGTTTGGTGTCGGCCCAGACGGGATTCAGTCCGTCGGCCTCGATGCTTACCAGTCCGCCGTCGCTCCACGTACCGTCGGAATAGTAATAGTCGCCGATCTTCGGCGCAACGTAAGCCACCGTCACCGTGCAGGTCGCCTTGCTCTCGCCCACGCTGGCGGTAATAGTGGCCTCACCGGCGGCAAGAGCGGTGACGACACCGTCCTCGACCGTCGCAACTACCTCGTCGTCAGAAGACCAAACTACCGCTACGCCGTCCTGCAGGGGGGGGGGGTAACGGTCGCTACGAGCGTTTCGGAAAACCCGACATTGAGATTCAATTCCGTCCGGTCGAGCGTCACGACCGTTTCGGGGACCTTCTTCTCATCGTCGTCGCAGGCGAAAAACACCAGCGATGCAGCCGTCAGCAAAGCTGACTTCCTTAAAAAGTTTCTCATAAACCAAGTTTTAAGAATTAATAATACGGCAGTACCGACAGCAGTCTCTCCGGACTCACGACAAAAAGCCCAGTAATGTTTTCGATGATCGTCCGGCAAAACACCATCAATAACCTAACCGGGAGTCAAATATAATAAAAAATCAACCCGGTGGAACGCGGATGCCGGAAAAAATTCACGGTCAAATAAAAAGCCCCTAATAAATTAGGGGCTGAAAAGGCAGGCGTCCGGAAACGCCTGCCGAAATATTATCCCGGCAAACCGGGAGGGGGCTTATCTTGCGCCGAAGAGTTTTTCCTTCAGCGAAAAGTTATCGTACTCGTCTCTGAGCGCGGCCATCAGGTCGCGCACCGACTGAATCTTCTCGGCGCGCCATGCGTTGGCGCCGCAGAAGGCGTAGCCGTTCTGCAGCTTGCCTTTGAATGCGTTGTAGAGCGCCAGCATGATGCAGTAGGGACTGTGCGTCACGTCGCAGGTCTTGATGCAGTCGAACGGACAGTTCTTGGGGCGTTTAAGCCCCTCTTTCACCCTATCGAGGAACGAGCTGTGGATAGCCCGTCCCGGCATGCCGACGGGACTTTTGATGATCTCGATGTCCTGCGGTTTGGCGTCGAGATAGGTCTGCTTGAAGGCCGGATCGGCGTCGCACTCCTCGGTGGTCACGAAGCGCGTGCCCATCTGCACGCCGTCGGCGCCCAGCTGCATGATACGGTAGATATCCTCGCCGGTGTAGATGCCGCCGCCCGCGATGACGGGAATATGGCAGTCGTGTTCGGCACCGAAAGCGCGCACCTCGGCGACGATTTCGGGAACGAGGGCTTCGAGCGAAAAATGCTCGTCGGCGAGCTGCTCCTCCTTGTATCCGAGGTGACCGCCCGCCTTGGGGCCTTCGACGACGATGGCGTCGGGAATGTACCTGTACTCCGAGAACCACTTCTGACACAACAGTTTCGCCGCACGCGCCGACGACACGATCGGGGCCAGCTTGGTCTTGGCGCCCTCCGTGAGGAACGACGGCAGGTTGAGCGGCAGGCCGGCGCCCGAAAAGATGATGTCGGCCTTCTCGGCGACGGCGGTCTTCACCATGTCGGCGAAATTCGACATGGCGACCATAACGTTTACGCCGACGATGCCCCGCGTGGCTTCGCGGGCCTTGCGAAGCTCCTCCTTAAGCCCCCAGATCGAGGCTGCGCGGTAGTCTTTCGAATAGTTGTTGTAGATGGCTCCGAGACCTGCCGACGAAATGACGCCGACGCCGCCCTGATTGGCAACGGCCGAAGCCAGTCCGGAGAGGGATATGCCTACGCCCATGCCGCCCTGCACGATGGGGACGGTGGCGAGCAAATTTCCGATTTTCAATGCTTTCATTTAAATTGGGATTAGTGCGAACTAAATAACCATGGGGCCAAAGGTACGAAAAATCGGGGCGATTGGTTCCGCACGGGAAGATAATTTAACGCAGGCTTCACATTGCGTCGCCGCAGCGGCCGCCTTTTCGGGGCGAGAAGCCGCGGCCGGCCGGCTGTCCGGAAGTGAAAAGCGGCATTTTTTACAGGCAAAAAAAACGGCGGATATCGCTTTTTTTTCTAACTTGGAAGCGCAAACGTCACTCAACCGCTAACCTTTAAATCGACAAGCATGAAAAAACTTCTCTTTCCGGCTCTGGCCCTTATGCTGTGTATTCCGACCCTCTCCGCCCAAAGCAGGGGTGACAAATATGTCGGCGGAATAATCGGCATAACGACGACGTCGATCAGCATCGACGGCTCCTCCGCATCGCAGACGACATTCGGATTTGCACCCGAATTCGGTTATTTCGCATCCGACCGACTGCGCGTCGGCGGCTCGATCGGCTACCAACTGATTTCATCCGACGGCGAAACGACGCACGGGCTGACGGCAGGTCCCAGCCTCGCCTATTACGTCAGACTGTGCGACCGCTTCTACTACACGCCGCAGCTGGCCGTGGGATTCGCGTTCGCATCGACGGACGGGACCAGCGGATACGGCTTCGATGCAGGATTGTCGCTCGGAGCGTTCGAAATCAGGCCGTCGGCCCATATCGGACTCTCAGTCAGCCTTCTGACGTTGGACTACAGCTACCTGTCATATTCGGGAACGGGTGTGAACGGGGTCTCTTTCCAGCTCGGAATCAGCCCGACGGTCGGTTTCAAATACTACTTTTAGGCCGCAAAAACCCGATCCCGACCTACAGAAACCGCACGCCCCGCACGCGGCTCCGGCTGCGGTCGGCGGCTTCGCGTTCGACGATCCCCGTCACCACGTCGGCGGCATCGTGCCAGCGGTTGGCACGAAAACGGCGACGGTAGGTGGTCAGGTGGGCGTAGAGTTCGGGCCAGCGGAAATTCCAGCCCCGCGGCCACCGCAGGAGGTGAAGCGCAGTGGCCGAATTGGAGAGGATGCGGGCCTCCTTGTTGCCTCCCTGATGAAACCATTCGATGCGCACGCCGGGCGAGAGCGACTGCACGGCGCGGGCGAAGCCGCGGCCGCCGTTGTTGCTCTCGACGGCCGCCTGCCGCGTGTCGGAGCGCAGCAGCATCTCGGCGACCAGCGGTTCGGAGACCTCCATCGGTTCGCGCGTATAGACGGCGTCGGTGATGTAGATAGCCCCGTCGGCATCGACCGCGTACGAGAGCGAACAGAGGTAGTCGTCGCCCGTATCGGCCGTGTCGGTATAGTTGCCGCGGCGGACGATCTCGTGCGGCAGGTCGTCGTACTCGGCGAAATTCAGCCCGTATAAAAGCCCCTCGCGCGAGGAGGGATGCCCCTGATACATGCTTTCGAACTGCAGCGGATCGAGCCGCCGCTTGGCTTCGAGCAGGGCCGCGCCCTGCTGCTGCTCCCACAACGCCTCGCCCGGCATGCGCGGGTCGATTCCGGTCGGGGGCGAGGATTTGAGCGCTTCGAAGTTCAGGTGCAGCCACGTGTCGGCGGGCAGGCCGTCGAGCTGCGCCCACTCCCTCAGCTCCGCGACCGGTTCGCGGGCAGTGAGCGTGCCGATCAGGTCCTCTTCGTGCCAGCGGGTGAAGACGATCAGCTCACGCGAAGCGTTGTGCATGCGGGTGCGGACCACCGACGTATACCACTCCCAGCAGTTGGCGCGGATGAGCGGCGAATTGGCTTCGAGGGCGTCCTTGTAGAGGTCGTCGAGGATAAAACAATCGACGCGGTTGCCCGTGAGCGAACCTTCGCGGCCCACCGAAAGCAGGCCGCCCCGGCAGCCGATGATCTCGACCTCGTCGGCCGTGCGGATATAGCTGGGCGGCTTGGAACCCTGCTTGATGGTCGTCGCGGGGAAGAACGCGGCGTACTCGCGCGACTCGATGATACGCTGGACACGGCGGTTGAATTTCGACGCCAGCGCCCCGGAATAGGAGGCGATCGCCACGCGCTGATCGGGGTCCAGCCCCAGCACATAGGCCGGAAGCAGGGTCGTGGCACCGACGCTTTTGCCGTGCTGGGGCGGCATGGTGACGATCAGCCGCCGGACACGGCCCGCGGCGAAAGCTTCGAGCACGCGGTAATAGGCCCGGTGGAAAGGCTGCAACTCCAGAAAGGGATAGACTCCGAGGGCGAACCGCTCGAACGGAGGAAGGTCGGCCGAGCCGGAAACTGCCGAGGTGACGCCGGAAAGCGAGGACAAGGAGGCAGAAGCAGAGTGAGCGGAACCTGAAGGGACGAAATCCGACGGCACAACACCGGATGGAACTGCACCGGACAGAGCAGAACCGGAAGGAACGAAATCCGACGGCGCAGAATCGGGAAGAACGGAATCAGACGGCACGAAACCGGACGAAGCGGAACCGGAGCCGCAAGCACCGGAAGCCAAAACATCGGAGCCGGGGAGAGGTTCGCCGGGGAGAAGATCACCGGGGAGAGATTCACCGGAAAAAGATGCACCGGAAAGCGGGTCGCCGGAAAGCGGATCGCGGAGCAAAAATTCGCCGGCGAGAGGATTTGCAGGATAATCCGGCGCGAGAATGCCGGCCGGAACAAAAACCTCTGCGGAATCGGCTTCCGCAGAGGACAATTTGGATTTCAAGACCATTTGTAGAAATTTTGAACCCATGCGCGGCGCCGCGGCGGGAGGTTCGAAGAGAAAAAGAGCGTTCCGGCGGGCTGCGCCGCACCAAGGAAGGATAAATGCCGGAACGAACAAGGCGGGGAGCCGGAGGGCGCACGGCCTGCGGCCGGGGAGCGGCCCGATGCAAAGCGGGGACCGGACGGTTGCGCACGCCGGCGGCAGGACATGCCCACAGCAGGGATCAGACAAAGCGCTTCATCTCGGAAAAATCGAAGTCGTTCAGCATTTCGCCCTCCGCCGAGAAGGTGTGAAACTCCCACCATACGGGCACGAGGTCCGAAACAGGCTCCGCATCGCCTTCGGGCTGCGAGAGCCGCGTCCGGTAGACGATGACCGACGCCGTAAAACGGCAGTCCGTATCGCCGAAACGGAATGCGAGCGATCCCGAAAAGTAGTTTTCCCCGTCGACAGCATCCGCCAAACGCGCCGCCACCTCTTGATAAAGTTCAGGTGAAACCGAATACATAGTTGATAATTAGCAGGATTTTTGCAAAATAATTTGCATGTACAAATAAATTGTTTAACTTTACAGCACAAATATAGGTTCAAAATTTGAATTTCCAATCGAAAAATACAATTTTTTGATATAAAATTTTCCGATTAAAAGCTATGAACACGCGGGTAAAATTGATACGAAAACAGCTGGGCATGACGCAAGAACAATTGGCTCAGCATCTTGGCATCGGCAAAGCGGCCCTTTCGATGATCGAAACGGGGAAAGCCGGACTCTCGGCCCGGAACCGCAACATATTGGTTCAGGAATTGAACGTAAACCCCGAATGGCTGGAGAGCGGCAAAGGCAACATGTTCAACGCCGAACCCGACCTGACGGCCTACAGACTCCGCACGGACAATTCGCTGCCGCTGCAGAGCGTGCCGCTCTACTCGATCGAGGGAACGGCGGGACTGGTGCCGCTGTTCACGGATCAGGCGCAGGCCAAACCCGTGAACTTCATCCACATCCCCAACCTGCCGAAATGCGACGGCGCGATATATATAGTGGGCGACTCGATGTATCCGCTGCTCAAAAGCGGCGACATCGTGCTGTACAAGCAGCTGGGCAACATCGACGACATATTCTGGGGCGACATGTACCTGCTGTCGATCGACATCGACGGCGAAGAGTACGTCACGGTGAAATACATCCAGAAATCCGACCGCGAGGGTTACGTCAAACTCGTCAGCCAGAATCCCCACCACGCCGACAAGGAGGTTGCGCTCAGCCGCATCCGCGCGATCGCGCTGGTCAAGGCGAGCATCCGGATGAATTCGATCCGATAGCGGCGGCCCGCTGACCGGCACCGAAGGCCCGCAAAAAATTCACGCCGTAAAAATCCGAGGGGGGGGGGAGGCATTCGTGTGGGTGGGGCCGGGAAAGGACCGGGCAAGAATCAGAGAAGAATCGAGGCAGATCAGGGAGAAGCCGGGACGGGATCCGAAAAGGCCGGGAACGAAAATTCGGAACGGGAACGATGCGGAAATGCGGAAGAACCGCCCAAAAGGCAGCGAAACGGCGGCTGGAAAACAGGACAAAACAGAGCAGAACAAACAGAGCAACACAAGCCGAAAAGACCGGAACGGTCCAACCGGAGCAACAACCTGAGGAAAAAATTCGTATCTTGCCGGAAACAAAGACGACCCAATATGGAACTCTCCGATAAAAAATTCGCGGTGCTGATCGATGCGGACAATATCTCACACCGGAAAATCAAAGACATACTCGACGAAATAGCCAATTACGGAACGCCGACGATCAAGCGGATCTACGGCGACTTCACCGATCCGAAATTCGCGGCATGGAAAAGCATTCTGCTGGAGAACTCGATCACCCCGATTCAGCAGTATGCCTACACCACAGGCAAGAACGCAACGGATTCGGCGCTGATAATCGACGCGATGGACATCCTGCACAAGGAGTCGGTCAACGGTTTCTGCATCGTATCGAGTGACAGCGACTATACGCGTCTGGCGAGCCGCATCCGCGAATCGGGCCGCGAGGTGCTGGGCTTCGGCGAAAAGAAAACGCCGAAACCGTTCATCAAATCGTGCGACAAATTCATCTACGTCGAGATTCTCGGACAGCCTGCCGCTCCGACGCCGGCACTTGCGCCTGCACCGGGTACCGCTCCGGCTGCGACACAGGCCCCGGCAGCGAAAGCCGCACAAAAAAAGACATCCGCCAAAAGACGTCAGACGTCTGACACGCAGGCCCCCGGAACGCCGGAAGCCGCCGCAGGCAAAAAAACCGCTCCGGCTCCGGGACAGACTCCGGGTGTGGTTCCCGCTTCGGAGCTGCCTCAGGTTACGGTTCAGGCTCAGACTCTGGACCCTGCGCAGTCCCAATCGATCATCCGTCCGATAGACGACGATTTCAAAGACCTGCTCGCCAATACCATAGAAGACGCCGCCGACGACAGCGGCTGGGCATTCCTCGGCATCGTCGGCAGTGTCCTGACCAAGAAAATGCCCGACTTCGACCCCCGCAACTACGGTTACAAAAAACTTTCGCTGCTGGTGAAAGCCCTCTCCGAGGCAATCGAAACCGAAGAACGACTGTCCGCAAACAAAGAGCAGAAGTTCATTTACGTCCGGAACAGAACAAGGTAAACGCTCCTTCCGCCGACCACCCGTCCGGCGGAAGGATACTCCTCAACCCCAGCCGCACAATTACGCGGCAAAAAGAAGTTGCGGGATTTTCCGCCAGCCGGAACCGTTCCGCCCCTGCCATGACCATAATACGCAAACCGCCGGGCAAAACAGCCCGGCGGTCTGAGTATCGAAACAAATCAACAGTCCAACGCGACAGCAAGCGCCTTCGCATGATTCATACGGATCACGCCTTCCCGTTCTTCGACACTGGACGGCGGCATTCCAAAAAAATTTAAAAAACTCCCCGCTTTCGAATTCATGCAGAAACGGGCGTTTTCCGAACGAAACAAAAGCCGGAATCCGCCAATTACGCACATATTATCACCGAAAACAAAAACGCCCGCACAAAAAGCCGCAGGAAAACCCCGAAAAAAGTCGTCTCCGGGGAACAAACTGACAATAAATTTATATATTTGCAATATTGTTTTTCTAAACCCTACTAATCCGAAACAAGACATGGAGAAAACCAATGTACGGGAGTTGCAGGATGTCGTGATTCGCTTCTCAGGAGACTCAGGAGACGGCATGCAACTCACGGGTACGCTCTTTTCAGACACTTCGGCCCTGCTCGGAAACGGCATCTCGACCTTTCCGGACTACCCCGCCGAAATTCGTGCGCCGCAGGGAACCGTGGCCGGCGTATCGGGATTTCAGGTACACTTCGGCAGTCACCGCGAACTCAACCCCGGCGACTACTGCGACGTGCTCGTAGCCATGAACCCCGCAGCGCTCAAAGCCAACCGCAAATGGCTCAAGCAGGGCGCGACGGTGATCATCGACGGCGATTCGATCACCGAAGAGCATCTCAGGAAAGCGGGATTCGCCACGCTCGACCCGATCGCGGAGCTCGGACTGGACGAATACAACGTCGTCATCCCCGACATCACGTCGATGACGCGCGAAGCGCTCAAGGAGACCGGACTGGACAACAAGGCCGTGGTCAAGTGCAAGAACATGTTCGCGCTGGGCATCTGCTTCTACCTCTTCGACCGCCCCGAAGCGTACGCATACAAATATCTGGAGACCAAATTCGCACGGAAAAATCCGGTCGTGGCCCAAGCCAACAAGCTGGCTATCGACGCGGGCTATAACTATGCGGCCAACACCCATCAGTTCGCCAACACCTACACCGTAGCCCCGGCGCCGCTCGAAAAGGGCACCTACCGCACCGTCAACGGCAACGTGGCGACGGCATGGGGCCTGTGCGCCGCCGCCGAGAAAGCCGGGCTGCCGCTCTTCTGCGGTTCGTATCCGATCACTCCGGCGACGGTCATTCTCGAAGAGCTCGCCAAGCGCAAGGACCTCGGCGTGAAGACCGTGCAGGCCGAAGACGAGATCGCGGGCATCTGCACCGCCATCGGCGCGGCATTCGCCGGCAATTTCGCGGTGACGACCACGTCGGGTCCCGGACTCTCGCTCAAGAGCGAAGCGCTGGGACTGGCCGTGATGACCGAGCTGCCGCTGGTGGTCGTGGACGTACAGCGCGGAGGCCCCTCGACGGGTCTGCCGACCAAAACCGAGCAGAGCGACCTCTCGCAGGCCCTTTACGGCCGCAACGGAGAGTGCCCGGTGATCGTCGTGGCGGCATCGTCGCCCAGCGACTGTTTCCACTATGCGTTCGAGGCCGGACGGCTGGCGATGGAGCACATGACGCCCGTGATCCTGCTCACCGACGGCTTCATCGCCAACGGCTCGGAGCCGTGGCGCATTCCCTCGATGAAGGACTACCCGGCAATCCAGCCGCCGATCGTAGACGACGCGCCCGAAGGCGGATTCATGCCCTACGTGCGCGACGAAAAGCTGGCCCGCGGCTGGGCGTTCCCCGGCAAGGTGGGACTGGAGCACCGCGTGGGCGGTCTGGAAAAAGACTGCGTGAAAGGCTGCATCTCGCACGACCCGTCCAACCACCAGAAGATGGTCTCGACGCGCGCAGCAAAGGTGGCCAAGGCCGCGGACGACATTCCCGCACAAACCGTATGGGGCGACCCGGAAGGCGACCTGCTCGTCGTGGGATGGGGCGGAACGCGCGGACACCTGCAGAACGCCGTCGATCAGATGCGCGCCGAAGGCAAACGCGTGTCGCTCGCACATTTCAACTACATCAACCCGCTGCCGCACGGCGTGCGCGACATCTTCGCGAAGTTCCGCCGGATCGTCGTCTGCGAGCTGAACGAAGGTCAGTTCGCCAACTACCTGCGCCAAAACCTGCAGGAGTTCCGCTACGAACAGTACAACAAGTGCGAGGGCCTGCCCTTCACGGTCGTAGAACTGAAAGAAAAATTCGAATCCTTATTGAAGTAACGCCATGGCAGAATACAAATACACCCCAGCGGATTTCAAAAGCGATCAGGAGGTACGCTGGTGCCCCGGATGCGGTGACCACGCCATCCTCAACGCCGTGCAGCGCGCGCTGCCCGAAATAGCCGACGCCACAGACACGCCGCACAACATGTTCACGTTCGTGTCGGGCATCGGATGCTCATCGCGTTTCATCTACTACATGAAAACCTACGGGTTCCACTCCGTACACGGCCGCGCAAACGCCGTGGCGACGGGCGTCAAGGTCGCCAACCCGCGGCTCAACGTCTGGGTCACCACCGGCGACGGCGACTCGCTGGCCATCGGCGGCAACCACTTCATCCACGCCATCCGCCGCAACGTGGACCTCAACGTCATTCTGTTCAACAACGAGATTTACGGTCTGACCAAAGGCCAGTACTCCCCCACTTCGAAGCTGGGCAAGATCACCAAGACCTCGCCTTACGGCACGGTCGAGAAGCCGTTCAACCCCGGCGAACTGGTGATCGGCGCCAAGGGCACGTTCTTCGCCCGGTCGGTGGACATGGAGGTGGGACTTTCGAAGGAGTGCATGGTGGCCGCCGCGATGCACAAAGGCATGTCGGTAGTCGAAGTACTGCAAAACTGCGTGATATTCAACGACAAGACCCACGGCGAGTTCGCCGCCGACAAGGCTACGCGTGCGGAGCGCACCGTAACGCTGCGCCACGGCGAGAAGATGCTGTTCGGAGCCGACAAGCAGAAAGGCATCGTCTTCGAGAACATGAAGCTGAAGGTCGTAACCGTCGGTGAGGACGGCTACACGCTGGACGACGTGCTGACGCACGACGCCCACCAGCGCGACACGACGCTCCACTCGATGCTGGCGGCGATGAAGTACCCCGACTACCCCGTCGCCTTGGGAGTAATCCGGGCCGTCGAGGACGCCACGGTCTACGACCGCGAGGTCGCCCGGCAGGTCGAGGAGGTCAAAGCCCAGAGCAAAATCCACTCGGTGGACGAGTTGCTGCATTCGGGCGCGACTTGGGAGATCGAGTAACGGAAGACAGCGAGGACGGAAGACCGGACCACTAAAATCGCGGGACGGCAGGCCGCAAGGGCGGAAGACCGAGCCACGGAAAATAGCGAGACGGCAAACTGCGCAGACGGAAGACCGAGCCACGGAAAATCGCGGGACAACAGACCGCAAGGGTGGAAGGCCGGACCACGGAAAATCGCGGGATGCAGCAGGTACGTCCGCAGGAAGATCTCGTAAGGATGCTGTCCCTGAAAATTCGTTACAGTTCAACAAGAAACAGCCGGAAATTCCGGCTGTTTCTTATTTCAGAGCATATCTCCCGTTTCCGGCAATCAAAGCGCCGCATACGCTGGTTCCGACAGCAGGCATATGGGTGAAAGGGCTTCGAGAAGCGTTCGCAAGAACAGGTCCCGCGTCCGAACGGCATCCATCGCAACAAGGCGGAGGTTTTATGCAGAGCGGGCGCAGCCTGCTGCAGCCCCCTGCCCCTCTCCGCAAAGTCATAAGGGGCAAGACGCATGTCTTCATGCCGTTTGTCCGTGCAGCCGCGGGCCGATTCAGTGTTCGAGAAGCGTGGTGTCGATGATCCGGCGCATTTGGGCGATCTCCATGGCTCCGTTGGCGTGCTTCGGTTCACCGGACACGGGAATAAACAGGAACGTCGGAATGCTCCGCACGCGGAATATCGCCGCAAGCCGTTTTTCCTTGTCCACATTCACCTTATACATGCGGACCTTCCCGGCATATTCTTCGGCCAGCGACTCCATAACCGCCCCCATCATCCTGCAGGGACCGCACCACGGGGCGTAAAAATCGATTACGGCGGGCAGGTCGCCCTCGTATTTCCAATCCGGATTGGCCCGGAAGTCATAAATCCGCTTCTGGAATTCCGTTGTCGTCAGTTCGATTGCTTTCATAGTATGCTGTTTTTCAGTCGCCGCAGGCTGCCGGCCGAAGCTGCGATGCCGAGCATCAGTGCAACAGCCGTTCCGATCCTTGCTTTCCGAATCGTCTTCAGGCCCCGGCTCTATTCAATAACGCAAAAATCGGAGATTTCATATGCCCCGGCGACAGCCGGGGACCGTCAACGATGAGCCGGCGACATATTCGGCGACATATCCGGCGAGAGCCGTCAAGGCACTCCCTATGCGGCTTTGCATGCAGTCCGACTACAGATCGGATGCAATTTGGATGCGGTTCGGATGCGGTTCGGATACAGTTCGGATGCAGTCTCGCTACGGTTAATGCAGCTCTGTATACAGGCCGGCTACAGCTCGGATGCTGTTCAGAAGCTGTCCCGCCACAGTCGATGCGGCTCGGTATGCGGTCCGAATACCGTCATGAACGCATCTGAATGCGCTCCTGATGCAGCCCAGAGCGGCTCTGCCCGCAGTCCAGATACGATCCAGATGCGGATCTGCGGCGGATTTTGCGGTAAAAATTCATTTTCGGCGATTTTTTCCGAGCGTAAATTGCAGAAATAAAAAAATCCGATTATCTTTGCACCTGCATTGGGGGATTAGCTCAGTTGGCTAGAGCGCTTGCATGGCATGCAAGAGGTCACGAGTTCGACTCTCGTATTCTCCACTATTGTAAACAAGGGGTTGCAAAATATTGCGCCCCCTTGTTTTTTAGCTTCCTGCAAACAATTCGCACACGCATTGACAATCACACGACTTTAAACCGAAAATACAATCCTCACGGATCGTGGCGGAGCAGGTCGGTATCGAGCGGGTGGCGGGCACCGTCGTCGCCGAGCAGGACAAGACGAATCTCGCCGCCGTTGTAATCGAAATAGCGCAGTTCGAGCGGATGCAGGCCCGCAGACAACGCAACCTGTCCGCTCTTTTCGAGCAGAGGATGTTCTCCGTCGTTATCAACCACCACCCTGCCGCCGATACGCAGGATGGCGCCGTCGTCGGAAGCGAGCGCAAAGGTATAGATCCCGGTTGCCGGAATGTCGATATACCCCCGGAAAATCATCCCGACGGCCCGGCGGCCGGCAGCCGCACGAGGGAAACAGACCGAATCGACGACACAACGGCCGCCGGCAGCGTAAAGAGTCTCCGGAATGCCGATCGCGTCGCAACCGGGAAAACGGCGGAAGTACCAATCGACGCACAAACCGGGTTCAGTGTCCCGCGGCTCCAAAGGCCGCGCATAATCCTGCTTCTCATAGCGGACGATTATCCAGTCGCCCGTACGGCCGTCGGCATGGTAGGGCCGGATGTGCAGCGTACAATCGTCGCGGATAACCAGCGGGGCGTCGTAACGCGGCGAGTTTACGGTCGGCACCGAGCCGTCGAGCGTATAGCGCAAAACGGCACCGGGCAGCGGACAGACGACGGCAGTCCGGACCGAATCGGTGAAGACGCTGACAGCATGATAATTCGTCAGCGACGGAATCCGATAGTTGACACCCTCATCATCCAGCCGTCGGCAATAGTCCAGCAGCCGCGACATGAAAGCGTCCTCGTCAAACTTGCCCGGCTCGGTCCACCCTTTCTCGGCCAAAACGAGCAGGCGCGGGTAAAACATATATTCCGCACGGGACCACGCAGGGATTTTTTCGGTCCAGAGGTTGCCCTGCACGCCTTTGATCAGCCTTTTCTGCGCATCGGACAGCGAGTCCGGCAGCATATCGAAGCGACAGATGCGCGCGAGCGAGTTTGCGTCCTCTTCCAACGAGAAATAGAACCACGACTGCGGACAGAGGACGACCTCACAGCCCTGCCGGGTGGCCGCACTCACGGACTGCGGTTCCCACGGCCGCCACCACATGACCGTAGCACCGGGAACGGCTCCGCCTTCCAGTATCTCGTCCCAGCCGATCATGCGGCGTCCGCGGGCTTCGCAAAAGCGCTGCATACGGTGCATGAACCACGCCTGAAGAGCCGCTTCGTCAGGCAGCCCTTCGGCACGCATACGGGTCTGACAGTCGGGACAACGTTTCCAGTTGCTCTTATCGACCTCGTCGCCGCCCATGTGAACATATTCATAGGGGAAAAGTTCGAAAAGCTCTTCCCAGACGCTTTCGCAGAACGCCAGCGTCCGGTCCTTGCCCACGCACAGCGGCGAGGAGAAGGATTGCCCCCACGAACCGCGTCCGAAACAGGCCAGCCACGGATAGCTGTCGATGGCCTGCAAGCAATGTCCGGGCATATCGATTTCGGGAATCACGTCGATACCCCGAACCGCGGCATAGGCCACCACCTCGCGGATATCCTTCCGTGTATAATATCCCCCGTAAAGCGTGTCGGCGCCATCGGTCCGCAGCCGCCGGACGGGAAGCAGGAAATCGTCGTTTTGTTCCCGCGCCGCGCGGCCCATGCACAACGTATCCTGCCGATTGAAAAGCCGCCATGCCCCCTCTTGCGTGAGTTCGGGATAACACGGAATCTCAATCCGCCAGCCCTGATCGTCGGTCAGATGCCAATGAAATTTGTTGAGCTTGAGCCGGGCCATCTGGTCCAGCAGCGTAAAAATCTCCTCTTTGTCGAAAAAGTGCCGGCTCACGTCGAGCATCACGCCGCGCCATCCGAACGCCGGCCGATCGGCGATCTCCGCATAAGGAATCTTCGCTCCGCTTCCGGCTTTCGCTGGCAGCAGCTGCCGCAGCGTGGCGATGCCATTGACGACGCCCCGGTAGGAACCGCCCCCGATCCGTACGCCGGCATGCGTCACCGACAGGCGGTACCCTTCAGGCGGCAAGGCGGCCGAATCGAGTTCCAACACGATATCTCCCCGGTCGCACCGATCTACGGCGACAGTGCCATAGGGCGCCAGCACCTCGTTCACGTAGCCGGCCGCGGCGATGAGAGCCGTATCGGCAATGCCCAACTGCAACCGTTCAGGGAGCCGGTAGGTCCCGTCGCCCCATATCGTTTTCTGCGGAACGGGAATCAGCACGGGCCGTTCATCCGGCGCAGGCCCGGTGCAGGCCATGAGCCACATTCCCACAGCCAACGCAGCATAAATGCGAACATGTGTCATGCGCCCGGTCACGATCAATTGCCGTTTGCGGCCGTTACACGTCCGTTCCTGCGCAGAGCCAGCGTATCGCCGTACTGAGTCTGCAGGCGCACCAGCTCATCCGTCATTTCCCGCCGGGGCGCAGCATATTCCGGCAGGCCGTAAAGGTTCCGCAGTTCGTGCGGATCTTCCTGCAGGTCGTAAAGCTCCCATTGGTCGATGTCATTGTAGAAATGGATCAGCTTCCAGCGGTCGTTACGCGCGCCGTAATGGCGCCTGACCATATGTTCGGCCGGATATTCGTAGAAATGGTAGTACAACGAGCGCCGCCAGCCAGCAGGATGTTCGCCCCGCAGCAACGGCAGCAGCGAAACACCCTGTATGTCGTCGGGCACGGCGACTCCGGCCAGTTCGAGGAATGTCGGCGCATAGTCGATATTCTGCACCATTTCGACGATGTCGCCGCGGGCACCGCCCGGCAGACGCATCACCAACGGCGTGCGGAACGACTCCTCGTACATGAAACGCTTGTCAAACCAGCCGTGCTCACCCATGTAGAAACCTTGATCGGAAGTGTAGACCACCAGCGTGTTTTCGGCCAGCCCCGACTCGTCGAGATAATCCAGCAGGCGGCCGACATTGTCATCGAGCGATTTCAGTACTTTCATATAGTCACGCATATAACGCGTGAATTTCCATTGAGCCAGTTCACGGCCCTGCGGATTGCGGCGGTAGAAATCCTCGATCAGCGGCGTATAGAATCGGTCCCACGCCGCCCGCTGTTCGGGATTCATCCGCCCGACAAACGCTTCGTAGGTGCCTTTCAGGCGACTCCGCTTATCGGGCCGCCACATTTTGAGGTCATAGATCAGGTCCATGTCCTTCATAATGCTCATCTCCTGCGCTGCGGCGGCCGGACGCCCCTCGTAATCATCGAAAAAAGTATCGGGAAGCGGAAAGTCCAGCTCTTCGTAAAGCGCCAGATTGCAGGTGTCGGCCATCCAATTGCGGTGCTGGGCCTTATGATGCACCAGCAGGCAGAAAGGTTTCTCCGGATCACGCCCCGAACGCAGCCAATCGAGACTCTTGTCGGTAATAAGGTTGGTTATGTACCCTTCGGAACGCACCGTATCGCCCGTCTGGCGGATAAAATCGGGATTGTAGTAATCGCCCTGTCCGGGAACGATCTCCCAATGGTTGAACCCGGTGGGCAGACTTTCGAGATGCCATTTGCCGACGACAGCCGTTTCGTATCCGGCCTGTTGCAACAGCTTGGGGAAAGTCTGCTGCGTATTGTCAAAGACGCAGGTCGTGTTGTCGTAAAAACCGTTTTTGTGGGAATGCTTGCCCGTAAGCATACAGGCGCGGCTGGGACCGCTCAAGGAATTGGCGACGAAACTGTTGGTGAAACGCACGCCCTCGACGGCGATGCGGTCGAGATTGGGCGTCGAAGCGTAACGCGTATCGTAACAGCTCATCATTTGCGCCGTATGGTCGTCGGTCATGATATAGAGGATGTTCATCGGACGGGCCGGCGCTTCGGACTGCCGGGCGCATCCCGTCGCAGCGACGGCGGCCAAACCGCCGAACAGAAAGAGTCTTTTTTCCATATTCCAGTAGTTTTTATCGCTGAAAAAGCGCAGGGGCGTATTGCAGGGCCCCTGCGCTCCATTAACTCGGTTCTAAATTAGCAAAAAAGAGCGAACGGAACAAGAGTTACATATTGTCCATATCGGGCGCCCATTCCAATCCGGTCGCAGGGCCGTAAGACTGCGGGTCCCACAAGTCGCCGGCACGCGAATATTCGCATTCGGCGGTATTGCCGTTGCCAGTGGCGTCCTCAAACGTGTACCCATGGCCTTCGTTCATCTTCCAGTAGCCCAGCAGGCCTTCGCTCTTGGGATCGACGTTATTCACGTTGTTCTTGAGCTGAGTGGAGGTGCGGGCCACGTTCCACAGGCGCACTTCGCTGAACGAGATGGTCGTATTGCAGTAGCTGGGCTGCGGCAGCAGGGCAAAATACTTGAACGTAACGGTATTGCGCGGAGCCGATTTCTGTACGACCTGCTCACCATCGAGGTAAAGGCTCGTCGCGGAGCCGTCAAAGACGATGGCCACATGCTGCCACTTCTTCGCCTCGCAGGGCGTCACAGCAGTTTGGCCGGGCTGGGCCATGGTGTTCATCTGCATCCAGCGGTTCACCACATCCGAAGTGGTGGACGAAGCCTCGAAGCGGACCCACATACGGTTGTTGATATTTCCCTCGCCGTTGTCGAAACCGACGATCATGTAGTTACGGGCCGTGAACTCCTCTTTGTACATCTTGAACTCGATGGTATAGGCATTGAAGGTGATGGGCGCATCCTTCATGTTCAGCATCACACGGTTCAGTTTGCTGGAGCCTCCGGTCCGGTATTCGCTATTGAAGATCGGAACGGGAATGATCTTCTTTCGCTCGCAGACGATCAGGAAATCGGACGCATCGCCCAACATCTTCATACCGCCGCTTACACAGCGCAGCGTCACGGGCAGAGCGTAGACAGAACCCGAATCATCCATCTCTTCGGAGAAGGGCAGGATGTCGATTTGCGCAGGTGCGGCAGCCACTTCGCCGGCCGGAACTATGACAGGATCGGCAGGCAGTTCAAAACAGGTTTCCGGCAACTGTACGTACGAAGTTCCGTTAAGTGCATTATAACGCTCCAGCACGTCGGGATTCATCTCGAAGCGGAAAGCGGTCTCTGTATCGCCCTTGCCGCCCAGACGAACGGTAAGCGAAGTCTTACCGCCGTCATCCTCGACCTTGACGGTCGTACTCGACGCTTTCTGAGCCTCTTTGATATAGGCGGCATTGTCGAGCGCACCGAGATCGGCATTGTCGCAGCCGGTAACGAGCCCGGTCAGCAGCGCACCTGCGAATAAGGCCCGGCAGATGCAGATATTCAGCATATTTTTCATAATCTCATTCGGTTTTATTATTGCTGGTCGTCAGCTTCCGCCCCGCCCTTTTCCAACTTGTCCATGGCGTTGATGGCGGCGCGGAAATATTTGTAACAGTCATTCTTGAAGTCGTTCTGCATCTGGTAAGCGCCGATGCCGCCCTTGCGAAATCCGTTGGCCGGCTGCCAGAGCGCCATGGCCTGCAGCGAATTGGTGTAGGTCCCGTCCGGAAGGCGACAACTCGTTCCGCCGTATTTCCACATCGCTTCGGGTTCGAGATTCTCGGTAACAAGAGTGCGGTTGGTGATGGTCTCCTCGTCGATTATGTCACCGAAGGCGTTGACCAGCCCGGCCAAACGGTAGGAATCCAGCGAAGACTGGGCTGTCAAAGCGTATGTCTGCAGAATATAGTAATCAAAGCATTCGATTGTCTCCTTAGGCATCGACGACACCAGTCCGTCAACGATCAGCAGTTTGCCGCTTCCCGATTTCGGGCCGAGATGTTTGGAGCATTCATCGACGAACCACGTCGTACGCTGCGAGGGGGAGGTGCCGGCATAGATATCGCCCTGCTGGGACTGATTCATCACGATATTGCCGTTGTGGTAAGACCCCAAACCGGGTTCATAGTCGAGATCAAGACCCGTATAACCGTATTTGAGCACCTCGTCGACCAACCCGTTGGCGTATTTGCGGATGGCCGCCTCGATCTGGGCGGCATCTGCATCGTCCGTCCAGCCCCAATACTCGCGCATCAGGCGCACCTGCTCCCATGTATCCTCGACACCGGCGGTCACCTCTTCGGGCGTCGCCTTGGCGCCGACGTTGGTCAGCAGGATGGTCACGACCACGTCGGTACCTTTCAGCTTCTTGACCTGAACAACCTCTTCCATCTGTTCGGGCGTAAGGGAAAAAGTCGCCCAGTTGGCCACCAGCGAAACGCTGTCGGGAATCCCCATCAGGCTGGTCGCCGTCGTGGCCCCCGTGGGGTCCCAGCCGCCGAACCAGCCGAAGGCGATTGGATGGCTCTTGTCGGCTTTCCATGCACGCAGGTTCTCGTAATAGGATGCGGGCTTGTGCTGCGTGAAGTCCCGCGCTTCGGGTTCGGTCCAGTCGCTGCACGAGACAAAGGCCCCGGCCGCGAGGACCGCTATCATCAGAGAAATTATCTTCTTTTTCATATCACACTTGGTATTTTCATTTTAAGGTCTTATTTCTTCGCCCACCACACATCGGTGCCGTGCAGGTCACTGCCGCCGAGCAATTCGACGCCCCTGAGTACGTTCTCGCGGTTGTTGTCGTACTCCGACTGGGGATAGTGCAGGCGGCGCATTCCCTTGCTGCTGTCTACATTGCCCCACATGCCGCCGCTCAGGTTGTTGACCACCTGCAACAGGCGGGGATAGCCCGTCCGGCGCACGTCAGCCCATGCTTCGTGGCCGATCATATGGTTGGCGATCCATTTCTGGGTGATGATGCGCTCCATTTCGTTGCCGTCGTCAGCCCATTTGACCGATACGGCCGTACCGAAATCCGAAACGTTATGCTTGTTGCGCGGATCCGCATAGGAGAGCGCGGGAGCCGTTTCGGAAGCGATATAAGTCTCGTACGAAGAGCCGTTTCCCCAAAGTTCGAGCGAGGTTTTGACACCCGTGTTATAGAGGTTTTCGGCCGTGTCGCCCATCGTCCAGCCCAGCAGAGCGCCCTCGGCGCGCAGGAACCAGCTTTCCGAAGCGTACATCACCGGCACGGGGTCCTTTTCGGCGAAGAGCGGATAAGAGTAGGTCGCATAGTCGGTCGGCGTCACATTCTGAATGCCCGCACGCACACCGACGTAGATCCCGTCGTAGCCCGACTTCGAAAAATAGGAAGCCCGGCGCGGATCCTCGTAGGCGTTCATGTACATCACGATGCTGGCGTTCGACCGCAGGTCCTGCCAAGAGGTGCTCGTCGCTTGCGTGTAGAACGGATTCTGACGGGAATCGGACGAGAAGCTCAGGTTCTCGGCATTGGCGTCTATCAGACCGTATGTCGCCATATCGCGCACAGCCTCTTCGGCGATGCGGCGCGCTTCCGGCTCCACACCGCTCATGCGAATGGCCATCCGCAGTTTGAGCGTATTGGCGAAGCTCACCCACAGCCGCGAATCGCCCTTGAAAGAGCTGATATCGAAATCGCGCATCAGAATGCCGTCACCGGCCGACGCGAACGTGTAGAGCGTCTCCATCGCCGCATCCAAATCGTCGATCATCGCCATGTAGACATCGCGCTGGCTGTCGTAAGGCACCGAGAAGGTGCCGTTCTGCATCTTCGAATAGGGAATCGGACCGTAGGCGTCGGTCACGCGCAGCATGGCCGCCACGCGCAGGATACGGGCCAGCTGGTAAACGGGCCCCTCGCCGCCAGTCTGGGTCTCGACCTTGAAGTAGTTGCCGTAGAAATTGGCGAATGTCTGCTCGAAAATATAGTCGTTGAATTTGTCCGACGGATTGTAGGTAGCGATGTTCTGTCCTTGGTAGGACTTCACGGCAGAGGTGTAACCGCCCAGTTCGTCGGCCACAAGCACGTCGTGCATCTGCGAAGCATTGACCTGAAAATGGGTGACGAACTCCATCATCGCGGGAAAAAGAATGCCCACGCCGACGTTGTCGCCATTCAGGTCGTCGTCCGACGGGCGGAAAGGTTTGGTATTGTAATCTTCGAAATTACCGGTGCAGGCCGCGGCGGCGAGCATGGCCACACAAGCCGCAAAACGGCCGAATCGACGAATTATAGTGTTTGCTTTCATCTTGGTCAGGATTTTAGAATTGTAACTTCACGGTAAATCCGATGTTCCGTAAGCTGGGCAGCATGAAGTAGTCCACGCCCTGCAAGAAGTTGTCGGCCGTCGAGGGCGTCAGTTCGGGGTCGAACGGAGCCTTGTTGTAAATCATCCACAGATTGCGGCCCACAAGAGAAACGGTCATTGCCATCTTCTGACGGAACCAGCGCTTGGGCAGCGTATAGGCCAGCGACAGCTCCTGCATACGTACGTTGGTCGCATCGTAAATGTAGTATGCGCCGGCACCCGTGCCGGCACCGATGGTCTGATAGTAATTCTGGGCATCGACCATGCCGTTGTTTATCCGCACGCCGCCGGCCTCACGGGCTGCCGCCGAACGTTCCGAAACGCCGTAGTAATCGAGGAACGCCTCGGTATTCGAAACGACAGAACCGCCCAGACGGGCCGCGAACATCACATTCAGGTTCAGTCCCTTCCATGCAAAACTGTTGCTCCAGCCGATATTGCCCTTGGGCAGCAGGCTGGCGACCTTGCGGCGCTCGGTGGTGGTCAGTTCTACCTTGTTGGTCTGCGGATCGACATAAATGTTTCCGTTGAGGTCGGTGCGCAGTTCGCGGTTGATGTAAAGGTCGCCCATCTTGCCGCCTTCGTAGAGGATGACCTGCGGCGAACCGGCATCGCCGAGGGTCGCCTTCTCTAGATAGGGCATATCGATAGGCTGTCCGTCGACGGGGCTGATGACGCCGTTGGCGAGCCTGATGATCTTGTTGCGGTTCATCGTGTAGGTCACGCTCGTGTTCCATGTGAAGTCACGCCACGTATTATGGTAGTTCAGCAGCATTTCGAGACCCGAATTACGGACCTGACCGGCCTGCACGAGTACCGACGAATAACCCGACGTGGACGAAGGGGTCGATTCGAAGGTCTGGTTGAAGGTATCCGAGCGGTACCATGTAGCGTCGAAGTTGAGCTTGCCGCCGAAGAAACGGGCATTGAGACCTACTTCCCACGATTTGGTCTTCTCCGGCTTGAGGTTCTCGTTGGGGAAGCGGTGAAGCGAGTCCCATTCGTGCGTCTGTCCCTTGTAATCATAGTAGGGTTTGGTCAAGTAGGCCGCATAGGAAGAGCCTACGGCCGAATAGGAACCGCGCACCTTGAGGAAGGAGAACCATTCCGGCATATCGACCATCTCGGAAACGACGGCCGAAAGTCCGACCGAAGGATAGAAGAACGACTTGTATTTCGAGAAGGCGAGAGCCGATTCCCAGTCGTTGCGACCGGTGACGGTCAGGTAAAGCATACTCTTCCACGCCAGCTCGACGTTGGCGAAGATGCTCTGCGACTGAATGTGCGAACCGTCCTCACGCTCCTTGTAGTTGGTGGTCGATATATTGGTAATCGAGAAGAAGTTGGGAATCTTGCGCAGGTCGCCACCCCAGCCCATGAAATCCATGCGGACGTCCTTGAGCGACGCACCGACATTGGCGCTCAGGTGGTAGTCCCCGGCGAAGGTAAGATCGATGTTGGCGATGGCATCGGCATAGATCTGACGGTCGTTACGCTTGATGATTGAATACATACCCTTCTCGCCCGCGAAGTTGGTGTCGGTGCCGGCATAGCGTTTCTCGGTAATGTCCATATCGGCGTTATCGACCTTGACGCGGCCCGTCACGTCGAGCCAATCGGTTACGTCGTACTTGAGGTTGGCACTGAGCATATAACGACGCTTTTTAGTCTGGTTGATCATCTTATTCATGATCCAGTAGGGGTTCTGGAACGACATGTCGCCCGAACCGTAATCCCATGCCTGCGTATAGAGGTTGCGCGATTCGTCCCAACGCTGGTAGAGACGCACGTTGTCAAAGTCGTCGCCGCGCGGAAAGAGATAGAGCGCCGGCAGCGGGTTGAAGTATTTGCCCGCTGCGATCATGTTCTTGTTGTCCTGCAGGATGTAGCTCGCACTCAGATCGACGGTCAGCTTGTCTTTGAGGAACTTGGTGACGTCGCGGAACGTGAAGTTGTAACGGTTGTAGCCGCTGTTGGGCAGGATGTTGCGGGCATTGGTCGTCGCGGCCGAAAAATAGGTCTGGTGCTTCTGCGTACCCGTCGAGAAGGTCAGGGAGTTGTTGACGTTCGACCCCGTGTTGAAGAATCCTTCGGGATCGAAGCGGCGCAAGGTTTTGTCGCCCCAGCTCTGGTAGGACCCGGAAACATTGCCGTAGGTATTCTGGAAGCGGGGCATCACGAAAGGCGACGAGAAGGTAGTGCTGTTGGAGAAGGTCACCGACGTTTTGTCGGCCTGTCCCTTCTTGGTGTTGATGAGCACCACGCCGTTGGCAGCGTCCGAGCCGTAGAGAGCCGCGGCTGAAGGGCCGGTCAGTACCGAAATCGACTCGATGTCGTCGGGGTTGATGTCCGCCACGCCGTCCGACCCCATGTAATTGCCCTGCAGGCCGTCGTCATTCGAGCCGAAGCTGACGTTCGACATCGGAATACCGTCAATCACATAGAGGGCGTTGTTGTCCTTGTAGAGCGATTTGGCACCGCGCATTACCACGCGGGCCGCGCCGCCGACGCCCGCCGCCGAGGAGTTGATCTGCACACTGGCGACCTTGCCGTTGAGGGCATTCATGAAGTTGGCGTCCTTAACCGTAACGATGTCCTCGGATTTCACCTGCTGGACGTTGTACGAGAGCGCCTTTTCCTGACGTTTGATACCGAGGGCCGTCACCACCACGTTATCCAGCGCGACGGCCGATTCGACCATCGTGATACGGAAATCGGCGCGGCTTCCCACAGCGATCTCCTGCGGTTCGCAGCCCAAATAATTGACCACGAGCACCGGGTCCTTCACCGAAGCGGGAATCTGCAGTCCGAAACTGCCGTCGACATTGGTGCTGATACCGATCGTCGTACCTTTGATAACGACCGACGCGCCGATAATGGGTTGTCCGTGTGCATCGAGCACCACACCCGCGACATTGCGCAGGGATGAGGATGCCGCCGCATCCGCCGAACGCTTCGAAAGAATGATGTTCGAACTGTTGATCTCATACGTCAGATCGGTGCCTGCGAGCATTTGCGCGAGAGCCTCGGCAACCGGCTGTTCGCGCACCTGCACGCTGGCCGTGCGGTCAACGCTGATATTCTTGTCGTAAATAAACAGAAATTTGGTTTGTTTTTCGATCTCATCCATTATCTGCGTCATTTTCACCTGTTGCATATCAATAGTCACACGGCCTGCCTGCGCCCGGACGGTCCCGGCGGCAAGGCACAAAAACGCAGCAAAAAGGGAGATTATCAGGTTCTTTGATTGCCTGATACTTTTTTTCTTCATATCTTTGTAGATTAAAGGATAATAGTTTTGGTTAGTCGCAAATCATGCGAGAGACCGTTGTCCTTTCCGCCCGGAACTGCTCCAACAGTTTCGGGCTTCCTTTTCCGGGATAACGGCAAAAGACAAAATGCGGGATTATCTCATAGGCAGGCAAAGTTTTAAAGTTATACGTTCGGTCAGTATATGGTTATCGTGCTGGTTTCTTGGTCGTATGCGTAGTGGAAAGAACAACTGCGCTGCAGGATGCGCAGGGCGTGTTCGATGCCGTCCGAAATGCGGATCTTACCCATCGCTTCAATATCGGGCATACGGTCGAGCTTCACATCGAAACGCACGCCGTAACAGTGTTCGAACCGGTGGAGTATATCTGCAAAACTGCGGCCGCTCACCGAAATAAGGCCCTCGGCCCAGAGATATTCGTTGGGATCGTCCGACGTACGGAGCGACAGTTGCCCGCCGCTCAACTGCACTTTTTCGTGGGGTTTGAGCACGACCTGCTGCTGCGGGTCGGCAAGGGAACTCACCCGGACGCTGCCGCGCATGAGCGCCGTAGAGAATACATCGTGCCGCTCGTCAGCATTGACGTTGAAGCGCGTGCCGAGCACCTCAACCTTACAGGCGAACGTCTCAACCACGAACGGCCGGCGGGTGTCACGGCTGACATCGAACAGCGCCTCGCCCGAAAGCCGTACCTGCCGGGAATTTCCTGCGAAAAGCGACGGATATTCGATCTCGGCCCCCGAATTGAGCCACACATTGGTACCGTCCTGCAGCGTGAGATTGATGCGCTGTCCTTCGGGCGCAGCCACGCGGGTCATAAGATTCGCCCAGCTCCGCTCCTTATAGGAAACATATCCCCAACCGATGCCGACGGCCAATATAACGACGGCCGCCGCCTGTACGGCATACCTCGTTACACGGCGCCAATTCAGCAGACGGCCGCGCGCGGCCTTTTCCTCCGGAGCGAACAGCAGCAATGCATTGTACATTCCGCGTTCGCGGTCGAAGATACGCCGGTTTTCCTGATCGGCATCGAGCCACTCCATCAGACGCCGCTGTTCGTCGGAGGTGGCTTCGCCTTTATAAAAACGATATAAGGTTTCTTTTTCCATATTACGACACGCCCGTTCCGGGGCTTTACATTAATAAAGCACCCCGGCGGCCCGGTTTCCCGGAAAAAAGAACATTTTTTTTGATTTTATCGCAGAATGCGCTCCAGAACGCCTGCGGCAAGCACCAGTGGCAGGTAATCACGCAGGACTTCGCGCAGTTTTCCGAGCGCTTTCTCAAGCTCGGTCTCCACACGGCGCTCGGTGATCCCGCACTCGGCCGCGATTTCGCGGTAGGACTTGCCGTGGATGCGCCGGGCCGTAAAAACCTGCCGCGTCAGTTCCGGCATTTCAGCCATGCAATCACGCACCAGTTTCTCGATCTCGCCGGCAAAAAGGTGTTGAGGATCACAAAGCTCCAGCGAGCGGATATTCTCGCTCACCACGCGACGCTGAAGGTCCCCCACTTCGTTGTGGACCCGCATCCGCACCTGCAGGGCCCGCAGGTAATTCAGGCATTTGTGGCGTATGGTCGTGAGGATATAGGCCGCGGCATTGCAGTCCGCATCGAGCCGGGAGCGGTTTTCCCAATAGTAGATGAAAGCATCCGTGACGACATCCTCGGCGATGAGCCGGTCCTGCACATATCCGACGGCAAAACTTTCGAAACGGGCTTTGTAGCGTTTATAAAGCTCGCCGAACTCGGCCTCCTTATGCAGGGGGGGGGTAATGACGTTGCGGTCTTTCATCGTGGGATTGCAAAATTCAATGGAGTAAAAATAGCTTATTATTTTCAGACTAGAAAACCCGGTTCCGAAAAAGTTGCCCCCAAGAATCTCCGCCGGCCCCCTCCCCGACTGGATAAAGCGGCACGGAAGGTTCCTGATTTCCGCCTGAAATCGCTGAATGGCATGCGTCCGTCCCCTTCCCCGTCCCACTCTTATATATATGATAACCGCTTCCGGTTCGTCCGGCGAAAAAAAGCTGCGGCAATCCGCAGTCAACTGCAAAATACCGGCTATAGGCCCGGATTCTGCCGATGAAAAAACGCTGCGGCCGGAATACCGGAGAAAACGATATGCGGCTGCAGAGGGAAGCCTAGATCTGTAAAAAATTTGCGAACCGGAATAAAATAATTAAATTTGTAATTACCCTTATGCGATCTAAGGGCCGATCCATGACAAAAAAAAGTGCACAAATAGCGTTCGACGACGTTCTCCGGCAAGTCACCGAAGGGAACGAAGAGGCATTCCAGCAACTCTACCTGCACTATCACGACCGCCTTTTCCAATTCGCACGCATGTATCTGCACCAGCAGCAGGCGGCCGAAGACGTCGTTGCCGATCTCTTTTTTCAACTGTGGAAAAGCCGCGGAATGCTCGGCGGCATCGAAAACTTCAATGCCTATATCTACCGCGCCGTGCGCAACAGTTGTACCAACTACCTGCTGAGCGGCTACCGGAACCGTATGTCCGGCTTTACACAGGTACAACTGCAGGTCTGCATCGATCCTGCGGTCCCGGCGGACGAGGTGGTTGACTTCCAACTGCTGAACAGCGCGCTGACCGACGCTGTGGAACAGCTCCCCGAACGCTGCCGCATCATCTTCAAGCTGGCCAAGGAGGACGGCATGAGCCACCGAGAGATCGCCGCGGCACTCGACATCTCCCCAAGCACCGTCGAAGGACAGCTAGCCATCGCCATGCGCCGTCTGAAGGCCGCCGCAGCCCCTTTCCTGAAAAAAATCTGAAAAAATCGCAAATCGGCTTAGTGGTTTCTCAGGTCCGTCTTGTCTTATTTGTAAACGGACAATAGACGGAACCCAATGACTGATTCGAAACATACGAACGACAACAATTCATTATTCACCCGTATTCAGGTAAAAAGTCCTTGTGCAGACGAGCGTTACAGCGCAGGGAATTCCTTCGCGCGCCTGATGACGCGCATCCACGCCGACGCAGTCAATAAGGCTCGGCCGGAGCGCAACTACACCAAAGCCTACCGCATCTGGCTGGCCGCGGCATCGCTCATGATCGTTTTCCTCACTTCCGGCTGGCTGGCGACCGCCCTGCGTCCCGCACCCGAAATGCTCATCCGCAACAACGCATGGGAAAAGGTGGAGAACCTGACGCTTGCCGACGGCACGCAGCTTACGCTCAACCGCGGCGCACAACTGATCTATCCCGAAAAATTCGCCGGCCGGACCCGCGAGATATTCCTGTCGGGAGAAGCCTATTTCGACGTGGCACACGACAAAAAACATCCTTTTATCGTTCGGGCCGGGGATCTGAAGATCAAGGTGCTGGGTACGAAATTCAATATCGAGGCCTACCCCGATTCGGAGACCATCACCACCACGCTGCTGGAGGGTTCCGTCGAAGTGGAGAGCCGGCTCAGCCGAGAGTGTATCCGCATGGTTCCCAGCCAGCAGCTCTCGTATGATATTCAGAGCGGCGAAATGAAACTCAGCACGATCTCCGACTCGAAAGAGCCCGTACGCTGGAAAGACAACGTCTGGGTGCTGCACCAGACGCCGTTCACACAAGTATGCCACCGGCTGGAACAGATGTTCAATGTCAAGATCGTGATTATGAACGACAAGTTCATCGGGAAGAAATTTACCGGAGAGTTCCGTTTCGGGGATTCGCTGGAATCGATCCTCGAAGTCATCCGAATAACCACACCGTTCACTTACGAACGCGAGGAGGATACGATCATCCTCAAATAAAAACCGAACCTACTGCAAACAACCTAAAACCCGAACCTGCCTATGAAATAAGCCTGTCATAAAAAAAAACACGGGAACCTCTGCCGAAGTTCCCGCTCCCTTAATGAATCAAACACAAACCCGGCGGGCCGCTACCCGCACGGATCTATCAATCCATTAATCAGTAAAGGTATGACAAATTTTGATAAGTTCAAGACTTATTGCCGAAAATTTTGCGTTCAGACCCGACTCGCTGTTCGCATCAGCCTGTCAATTACAGCAATAACAACTTTTGCCACACAAGCCGCCGCGCAGAATAATCCGCAGGAAATACGGCTCGACTTCAACGATGCGGCGTTGTCGCAGGTGCTGAAAAGCATCGAAACGCAAAGCCGCTACACCTTCTTCTACAACAACGACATCGACGTAACGCAGAGCGTTTCGGCGCACATCGCCAGCAGCGACATCAATTCGGTCGTCACGGCCGTCCTCAAGGGAACCGACATCGCCCATAGGATTACGGACAACCGGGTAGTCCTGTTCGTGGGGGGGGGTGACGCCGCAGACGATCAGGAGCGTTCGATTTCCGGCAAAGTCACCGACGCGGCCGGGCTGCCGCTGGTCGGCGTGACGGTTCTGGTCACCGGCACCAATTTCGCCGCCGTGACCGACGTCAACGGCGGCTATACGGTCCGAGTTCCGGGCAGCGGAGCCGAAATCGTCTACTCCTATATCGGCTATCAGAGCCAGCAGCGGATCGTCGGCTCGCAGACGGTCATCAACCTTGCGCTGCAGGAAAGCACCGCAGAGATCGGCGCGGTCGTGGTAACGGCGCTCGGCATCAAGCGCGATCAGAAATCACTGACATACAACGTACAGCAGATTGCGGGCGACGACATCAGCATCGTCAAGGACGTAAGCGTGGTGAACAGTCTGGTCGGCAAAGTGGCCGGCGTGCGCATCAACCAGTCGTCGTCGGGTACCGGCGGTTCGACCCGCGTGGTAATGCGCGGCGCCAAATCGCTCTTCGGCGACAACAACGTGCTCTACGTACTCAACGGCATTCCGATGATGTCGCTCCGCTCGACCCAGTCGGACAACTATTACGAAGGTGCGGGCGTCGGCGACAGCGACGGCATTTCGAGCATCAATCCCGACGACATCGAGTCGCTGTCGGTGCTGACGGGTGCTTCGGCCGCAGCGCTCTACGGCAACCGCGGCGCCAACGGCGTGATCCTCATCACTACCAAAAAAGGCAGTGCGGACCACTCGACGCACGTCTCCTACTCCAACAACACGACCTTTTCGAATCCGTTCGTCACCCATCAGTTCCAGAACACCTACGGCCGTCAGTCGGGCGATTTCAAAAGCTGGGGCGAGAAGCTCGGCAAGCCCTCGTCGTACGACCCCAACGATTTCTTCCAGACGGGTTACAACACGCAGAACACCGTCAGCGTGGCATCGAGTTCGGAGCGCAGCCAGTCGTTCGTTTCGGCCGGTTCGGTCAATTCGCGCGGCATCATTCCCAACAACGAATATTCGCGTTACAACTTCACGATCCGCCACGGACGCGAGCTGGTCAAGGACAAACTCGAACTCGATACCGACTTCTTCTTCACCAAGAGCGAGTCGCAGAACGGCGTGGCGCAGGGACTCTACTACAATCCGCTGCTGCCCGTTTACCTATTCCCGCCTTCGGAGAATTTCGAGCGTCTGAAGACCTACGAAATCTACGACTCAGGCCGCAACTTCGCCACGATGTATTGGCCCTACAGCAATACGGGACTCGACGCCCTGAGCCAGAACCCCTATTGGATCACCAACCGCAACATGTTCAACACCACGCAGAACCGCTATATCGTCAGCGGCTCGCTCAAGTGGAAGATCACCGACTGGATCAACCTTTCGGGCCGTATCCGCATGGACCATGCCGACACCGACTACGAGCGTAAACTCTACGCATCGACGCCGGGACTGTTCTGCCAGTCGAAAGGCCACTACCGCGAGCAGAAGATGACCAATAACGCGCTCTACGCCGACGTACTGCTCAACATCGACAAGCAGCTCAGCGACGATTTCCGCCTGACGGCCAACATCGGCGCCAGCCTCTACGACGAAAAATACGACATGATGGGACAGAGCGGCAACCTGCTGCGTCTTGCCAACTTCTTCCACGTCAGCAACATCAACATGTCGGACCCGACGACCGAAATGACCCGTGAACACATCCGCCAGCAGACGCAGGCCGTCTATGGATCGGTGCAGGTAGGCTTCCGGAATTTCGTTTACGTCGATGCGTCGGTCCGCTCGGACTGGTTCTCGACGCTGGCCGGCACGCCCTCCATGTCGTCGGTCTATCCTTCGGTCGGTGCATCGCTGATCCTCTCGGAGCTGATTCCGCAGAACAAGATCCTCAACTATTGGAAAATCCGCGGCTCGTACGCCGGCGTGGGCAATCCCCCGTCGCCCTACCTGACCTACACCTACATTCCGCTGGAGGACCAAAACATCAGCACCGACGGTTTCGCTGCCGCTTCGCACCTCAAGCCGGAGCTTACCAAATCGTTCGAGATCGGTACGGAGCTGCGCATGTTCAACAACAAGCTGAGCCTCGAATTCACCTACTACAACACCAACACCCACAACCAGCTCTTCAAGTACGAGATTCCCTCGTCGTCGGGTTACTCCTATGCCTACGCCAACGCCGGCAAGGTCAATAACCGCGGTATCGAGCTGAAAGCGGGCTTCAACCAGAACATCGGTCCCGTAAAATGGGAGACGACGCTGACCTACACGCGCAACCGCAACGAGATCAAGGAACTGCTCGACGAATACGTGACCGACCCCGTAACGGGCACCACGGTCAAGGCGCCGCAGGAATTCATCGTTTCGACGGCCGAGTCGTACCGCATGGTGCTGACCAAGGGCGGCACGATGGGCGACATCTACGCCACACACCTCAAGCAGGACCCCAACGGCTACATCTATGTGAACCCGATGACCAACGGCATCGAAATCGAGCCTAACTCCTATGTCAAGGTCGGTTCGATAGACCCCAAATACACGCTGGGATGGCACAACTCCTTCTCATGGAAGGGCTTGAACCTCGGATTTTTGATCGACGCCCGCGTCGGCGGCGTGGTCGTGTCGGGCACCGAGGCGATGATGGACCAGTACGGCGTATCGAAATCGACGGCCCGCGACCGCGACAACGGCGGCGCGATCGTCAACGGCGGACGCATGGACGCCAAGACGTTCTATTCGGTAGCCGCCAGCGGCACCACGGGCGTACTTTCGAACTACGTCTACAGTGCGACCAACGTCCGCCTGCGCGAACTGTCGCTGAGCTACACGCTCCCGGCACTGGCCCGCGAACGCCTGCGCATCACCCTTTCGCTCATTGCCAACAACGTGCTGATGCTCCACAACGAGGCGCCGTTCGATCCAGAACTGACCTCAAACACCGGGACGTACTATCAGGGCTTCGACTATTTCATGCCGCCGTCGCTGCGTTCATGGGGTTTCGGCGTAAAAGTTAATTTCTAAATCAGGAGAGACAGGTTATGAAAAAATTACGCAATACGATCGCTTGCGGAGTTGCGGCACTCGCACTCTTGGCAACGGGCCTGACTTCGTGTACGGGCGACTTCGACAATATCAACACCAGCAAAGACAAACCCACCCCCGAAGACGTGGACCGCGACAACGCATGGGCGGCGTTCATCCAAACCATGCAGCGTAACGTCTTCGCCGAGGGCGCCAACGCCTACCAGCTGGCCGACAACCTGCTGGGCGACAGCTATGCCGGATATTTCGGGCAGGCGCAGGACTGGGACAGCGGCAGCAACTCGACCTGCTACGCCTTTCCCACGGCCAAATGGAAGGACGAACCCTACAAGCAGGCCTACAACAACGTGATGAGTTCATGGAACATCCTGCGCCAGAAGGTCGATTCCGCATCGGTGGTCTTCGCGCTGGGAGAGGTGGTCAAGGTGCAGGCCATGCACCGTGTGACCGACATCTACGGTCCGCTGCCCTACACCGCCTTCGGCAAAATGTCGAGCGGCCTGCCCTACGACTCGCAGGAGACCGTCTACCGCACCTTCATCAAGGAACTGGACCATGCGCTGAAAACGCTCAAGGCCGCATACGAAGCCGATTCGGGCGCGAAGCCCATCGCCGACTTCGACGTGGTGTTCGATTCGGATCTGGAAAAGTGGATCCGCTTCGCCAACTCGCTCAAGCTGCGTCTGGCCATGCGCGCACGCTTCGCCGCTCCCGGCGATGCCCAGACTTGGGCCGAGGAGGCCGTAAATTTCCAGTTCGGAGCCTACAACATCGGCGTGATGACCGACAATACCCACTCGGCCCAGCTGCTCACCCGCACGGGCATCGGCTTCTCGTACAAACACCCGCTCGAATACCTATGGGGCGAATATAACGAATGCCGCATGGGCGCAACCATGGAGAGCTACCTGTCGGGATACGGCGATCCGCGTCTGGAAAGCTACTTCTCGCCCGCCGAAAAGGACGGCGCCTACCACGGAATCCCCAACGGCATCATCTCCAACCCCAAGGACTACCAGTCGCTGGCCAGCTGTCCCAAAGTGGGCTTCACCTCGCCGCTGACATGGATGTGCGCCGCCGAAGTCTGCTTCCTGCGGGCCGAGGGTGCACTCCTCGGCTGGAACATGGGCGGCACGGCCGAAAACCTCTACAACGAAGGTATCCGCACGTCGTTCTCCCAATGGGGCGCGCCAAATGCCGACAAATATCTGTCCGACAGCAAAAGCACTCCGATGAAATATCCCGGCTTGGGGCAGGTCGGCTCGATCGAGAGTCCGAGCAGCGTCACCGTCAAGTGGGCCGCCGACGGCCGTGAACTCGAACGCATCATGGTGCAGAAATGGATCGCACTCTACCCCAACGGACAGGAGGCGTGGAGCGAAATCCGCCGTACGGGTTACCCGAAGGTATTCCCCTCGCAGACCAACCGCAGCGGCGGCGTACTGCCCTCCGGCGCGACGATCCGCCGCGTGCCCCTGCCGCAGCAGGAGTACGACGGCAATGCCGAGCAGGTGGCCAAAGCTGTAAATGAATTCCTCGGCGGCAACGACAACTGCGCGCAGAAACTCTGGTGGGATGCCAAATAAATTACGAACCTCAAAAAGTCTGAAAACCATGAACAAACTCATAAAATTAGGATGTATCGCATTGGCAGGCACCCTGTTGTTCTCGTGTGAGACCGATCCCGAAAAACTGGAGATTGTCAAGCCCTACCCCAAGTCGGATCAGTACTACGCCGATCTGCGCGACTATAAGAACAGCGACCATGAAATCGTCTTCGGCTGGTTCGGAAACTGGAGCGCCACGGGAGCCTCGGCGTCCAACTACATGAAATCCCTCCCCGACAGCATCGACATGGTCGGTCTGTGGGGCGGCTGGCAGACAATCACCGAAGCCCAGCGTAAGGATATGGAGGATTCCCAGCACAAGCGCGGTCTGAAAGTGATCGCCACTTCGCTTTTCGACGGATTCGAAATGGGCGTGGCGCCCGACGGCGCGACGGCGGCCACCGAAGAGGAGATGCTGGCCTATTGGGGCTGGGAAGGTCCCTACCGCTCATACGGCAACGACAACCTCACGGAAGGCAATATCGCGGCTATCCAGCGTTTTGCGCATGCTTTCTGCCAACGCATCATCGACAACGGATACGACGGACTTGATATCGACAACGAGCCGAACATCGGCACCGGCAAGAAACCCTACGGCATATCGGGCTTCCCCAACCGCTACAAAGTCTTCATGGATGTCGTGGTCACCTATTTCGGCCGCACTTCGGGCACGGGACGCATACTGGCCATCGACGGCGAGCTGAACGCCAACATGCCCCGCGAATTCGGCAAGTGTTTCGACTACTTCATCTCGCAGGCGTACGGATGCAGCGGCGATTCGAACCTCGACGGACGTCTGCAGAGCTGTGCCAACTACTTCTCGGAGGTTCCATTCAAGGACGTTGCCCGCAGGTTTATCGTTACCGAGAATTTCGAGAACATCACCTACCGCACCAACGGCGGTGCCAACTACACGACCCGCGACGGCGAGTCGATGAAATCGGTGGCCGGCATGGCGCAGTGGCAGCCGATCATAGACGGAGAAAAGGTGATGAAAGGCGGCTGCGGAACCTATCATATGGAGTACGAATACCGCAATCCCGAACCTTACAAGTTCCTGATCGAGGCCATACAGATTCAGAACCCCGCCCGGAAGTAATCGTTTAACGGACAAAAAAAAGAAATTGCCATGAAACTGAAATATAGTTTATTCGCACTGATCGCATTGGCGGTCGCAGGCTGCCAGAAAGCCCCGGTTTACGACGATGTGGTCTACATCGCCGGAGCCGAAGGCGAAGTCCCCACCCTGTCGCTCACACTCGACGACCAGTTTCCCAAAGAGCTGAGCGTAAAGGTCTCGTCGTCGATCGTCGTCGGACACGATACCAAAGTCCGGCTCGTAACCGACCCTTCGAAAATCGAAGAGTACAACACGCAGTACGGTAAGAAGGGCGTAATGCTCCCCGAAACGAACTTCGTGCTCAAGAACACCGAACTGACCATTCCAGCAGGTTCGTTTTCCGCAGCCGAACCGCTCGTAGTGAGCGTAACCAAAGACGAAGGGCTTAAGGAGGGCGTCAGCTATGTCATTCCGCTGAGTATCGAGAGCGTGGACGGCGATCTGAAAGTCAAGGAGGGATTCCGGACGGTATTCGTCGAAATCGGCCGTATCATCATCGGCCCGGCTGCCGACTGTTCGGGCAGCACCTATTTCAAGGTCGATTTCGCCGAGGGCGAGCAGGACAAATACGACATCTACAACTTGGGCGAAGTCACTTACGAAGCCCGCATCAACCTGCAGCGCTGGGGCGGCTGGTGCAATACGGTGATGGGCCTCGAAGAGAACTTCTGCCTGCGTTTCGTACAGGACGACTTCAAAGGTCAGCTGCAGCTCTCCGGATGGGGCGGCACACTGATGGTTCCTACGGGCGGAATCGCCGTGAGCCTCAACAAGTGGACGCATGTGGCGGCCGTATTCGACGGTCCGAACAAGAAGGTGAGCATCTACATCGACGGCGTACTCGCCTGCTCGGCCGACACCAACAAGACTTCGCTGGACCTCACGCAGGTATATCAGGACGACTCGTTCCGCATCGCCAATTCGTGCAACGACGGCCGCCAGCTGAAGGGTTACATCAGCGAAGCCCGCGTATGGGCCAAGGCTCTCAACGGCAACGACCTGAAGAACAACATGTGCTATGTAGACCCGGCGACGGACGGCCTGCTGGCATACTGGCGCTTCAACGAAAAAGCCGACGGCAAAAAGGTGGAAGACGACCTGACCGGACACGGATACAAGGCAACCTACTCCAGCTCGGCCATGAAATGGGTGGACAACGTCCGCTGTCCCGAATGACGACCGACGTAATACGAACAACAAACAAGCTGCCTTTTCGGGCAGCTTGTTTATTTTTCCGATTTCCGGCTTCGGATTACTCGAAGCGGCCGCGCACCCGGAGGTCGCACAACGGACTGAGCGCATCGCTCACCAATAATTCGACGTGCGCGAAGTAATTCCCACACCCGGCCGTGCGGCCGTCCACGCGCAGCACAAAGGTTTTCGAGCCACCCGCCGCAATCTCTTCGCCCGCCGTAATCTGCCCCGTCACCCCTTCGGGATATTTCACCGCATAGATCCTAAGCGGCGAACCGCCCTTGTTTTCCAACGTAAACCGGCACTCGGCCGTGCCGTCGGCGGCGCACGTTCCGAAATCCAGCAACGATTCGGCAATTTCCGCCTGCGGACGTTTCCCGCGCGGCATTTCGCGCAATTCGGCCAAGTCACCGACACCGGTTCCGCGCACCACGACCGCCCCTTCGAGCCGCCGTCCGGAAACGGTCAGATAACACGAATCAACGAACGTTCCCCACACCTCGGCAGCGGACAAGTCACAGATGAAAGCGATCTCTCCCTCCGCACCGGGCGCCAGTACGGCAGGAGCTTCGGCCCGCAGAAAGGGAAGCGGTTCAGCGAATTCCGCCCTCAGCCGCACCTCGTACGGTGACGTATTGAGACAGCGCAACGTCAGACGCCGGTCATGCCGCTGCTCCACCATGCGGAAGTTGACCTCCTTAACGCTAAGGCGGATTCCGCCGCCAAACTCCACGGGAAAGCGGTCGGCAGCCGTTTCGGGACGCGCCGCCACACTGCCGCGGATACGGAGCGGCATCATGCGGCTGCCGTCGGTATAGACGTATACCGCCTTGTCGAAAGCTCCCGGACGGTCCGCCGGATCGTAAGCGATCCCGATTTCGCCGCTGCCGCCGGGAAGGACCGGCGCCTGCGAAAAGGTCGGTTTCATACATCCGCAGGTCACGCCGACACGCTCGACGACGACGGGTTTCGTACCGCTGTTCGTGAAGCGGAACACATGCACGACAGGACCGCCCGTTTCGGGAATCGTCCCGAAATCCCACGTTTCATGGCCGAACGCCAAAGGCGGACGTGCCACCGTATCGGGCCGGATCGTCTCCGCGGAGTGATTTCCGGCATTGGCAACGATATTGGCATCGGCCGGAGTTCCACCCCGCTGCCTGCAGGCAACGGAGGTCAATAGACAAGCAATCAACAGAAAAGTTCTAATCATAAAAACAGCCGGGAGCCGTTTTGCGCTCCAATCTTCAAAATTAGCAATTTTCCGCGTCAGACACAAGCATCCGGTCCGAATTGATCGCGCCGGGTGAGATCGAAATAGTCCGACAAGTTTTTTTCAGCCAAGGTGAGACCGTAAAACCGCCTATTCGTTCACGACCAGCAGCATCGTCAGCAAAGGCAGGTAATCCTTGAGTTTGACACGAAGGATTTTCAGACACTGCTGGATGCGGTAATCCACCGTTTTGGGCGAAACTTCCAGCACGGCGGCGATTTCTTCGTAGGTTTTGCGCTGGAAACGGCTCATTTCGAACGCTTCGCGGTAGGAGGCCGGCAGCTCCGCCACGGCCGCCCGGATATTTTCGCGCAGTTCCTCGACGACGTCGAAGTCGGGGACTTCGAACTGCTCGCACATCTTATTGCGGATATTGCCCAGCACGCGCCGCTCGATGGACTCGTGCCCCAGATAGGTCAGGCAGTTATTGCGCACGGCGCCGAATAGATATTTGGGGAGCGAAGTGCTGATACATAACACCGTGCGGTTTTCCCACAGCCACAGCATCAGGTCCTGCACGATATTCTCAGCGGTCTCCTCCCGCTTGACATACATGCGGGCGTAGGCGCAGAGCGTCGGATAATAACGTACGAAAATCTCCTCGTACGCCTTCATCTCGCCGTCGACCAGCCGGTTCAGCAAGCAGGTGTCGGATATCTTTTTCCGTTCGGGCATAATGCGAAATTAATAAAAATTCGGGGTTTGATTCCCCGGAATAAAAAAAATTGAAATTTTATGATTTTCGTTTAGGAACTTTTGTTTTTGAATAGTCTGTAATATAAAAAGCAGGAAAAAAGATGAACACCCCGAACATAGAAAAACTCCTTGTCAGGTATTACAACGACGAACTTCCGGCCGACCAGACGGCCCGCGTCGCGGCGTGGATCGCCGCCAGCGAGGAGAACCGCAAAATCGCCGAACAAGTCTATTACATCTGTTTCGCCGCCGAAACGCAGGAGGCAAAAGCCGCCCTCGACACCGCCGCCGCGCTGCGGAAGGTCAAAGGCCGCATCCGGACTGAAAAATGGCGCCGGATGCTCCGGCAGACCGAGCGCGCGGCTGCCGTCATGCTGCTGCCCTTAGTCGGCCTGTCGGCCTATCTGCTGATGCAGGTGGGATACAAATACAACAGCATGGTCGAAATCCGCTCCACAACGGGCATGGTCAGTTCCGTCACCCTTCCCGACGACACGCGCGTATGGCTCAACTCCAACTCCTACCTGCGCTACCCTGCCAAGTTTACCGGCAAGGAGCGCCGCGTGGTGCTCTACGGCGAAGGCTACTTCGACGTGACCAAAGACCCCGAACGCAAATTCGTGGTCGAAGCGCAATCGACCGAAATAGAGGTTTACGGCACGGAATTCAACGTGGAAGCCTATGACGACGAATACATCCGCGCGACGCTCGTATCGGGACGCATCGGCATGAAGTACGACGACGCCAACCACCGCCGCCAGCTGGTGCAGATGATGCCCGACCAGCAGATAACCTACAACGCCCGCACGGGGGTAATCTACCTCAACACGGCCAACATTCCGTGCAACACCTCGTGGAAAGAGGGCAAGATCGTCCTCAGCAACACCCCGCTCAAGGACGCCCTGCGCATGATCGGTAACAAATACAACGTCTCGTTCAACATCCGCAACGACGAACTGCTCGGCAACACCTTCACGGGTACGTTCTCGAACCAGAGTCTCGACCTGATCCTCAAACACTTCTCCATTTCGTCGAAGATCAAATTCCGGCGGATCGACCAGACGGCCGGCGACAAAGCCTCGGCGGGCCGGGCCGTATTCGAAGTCTACTGAAAAACCGCACGAACCGATTTGCCTACAACCATAAACCAAAAAACCGAATGACACCATGACACCGACCTGACACAAAAAAACATACGGAAAGACCTGCACGTCCTCCCGTATGCCGAATCGTTAAGATCACCCGGCCGCATGAAACGGCCGGACTAACCTAAAACTCAATTCTTACAAACTTATGAAAAAAATCTTTTCCACCCAAATTATGGGGGGGGGAAATTTACACCGTACCCCGGCAGCCGGAGTCAGCCGCTCGGTCCGGTCGTATGCACTGGCGTTGTGCATGGCGTTCGCAATCGCCGCCGTCCCCGTACAGGCTCAGGTAAAAAACATCACGCTCAAGGCTTCGAACACCCCCGTTTCGACGGTGATGCAGCAGATCGAGGAGCAGAGCGGCTACACCTTCTTCTACAACACCAAGGATATTCCGCTCGACCGGAACGTCACCCTTTCGGTCGCGAACAAGGACATCCGCGCCGCACTCGACGAACTGTTCCGCAACACCAACGTCAGCTATTCGATCGACAACAAGAGCATCATCCTCTCGGCCCGCGGGGGCGCGCAGCCGCAGCAGGCCAGCCAGATCACCGGCAGGATCGTCGATAAGAACGGCGTGCCCGTCATCGGCGCCACGATCATGATTTCGGGCACCACGCAGGGCACGACCTCCGGCGTCGACGGAACGTTCGCACTCCAGTCCAACGTCTCGCCCGCCGGCATGGTCCTCGACGTTTCATTCATCGGCTACAAGCCGCAGCGCATCTCCGTGAACAACCGCACGTCGCTCTCCGTCACGCTCGAAGAGGACGACCAGCAGATCGAAGCGGTCGTGGTGACGGCGCTGGGCATCAAACGGCAGGAGCGCGCCGTATCCTACAACGTGCAGAAGATATCGGACGAAGTATTCCTGACGCGCGACGCCAATATGGTCAACAGCCTCGCGGGCAAGATCGCCGGCGTAACCATCAACGCCAGCGCCGCAGGCGTCGGCGGCGAAACGAAGGTCGTGATGCGCGGTTCGAAATCCATCGCCGGCAGCAACAACGCCCTTTACGTGCTCGACGGCATTCCGCTGCCGTCGCTCTCGCTGACCAACCCCGGCGACGAGTTCACCATCATGCGCGAGAACAACCTCACGGGCGACGGCATCTCCAACTTCAATCCCGACGACATCGCGTCGATGGCCGCGCTGACCGGCCCTTCGGCCGCCGCGCTTTACGGTTCGCAGGCTGCCAACGGCGTGCTGATGCTCACCACACGCAACGGAGAAGAGGGCGTCTCGGTCAATTACAGCAACAACACGACCTTCATGTCGCCGTTCCTAACCCCGGCCTTTCAGAACACCTACGGAGCCAAGGACGGTTATTACGCTTCGTGGGGTTCGAAGCTCGTCACCAAGCAGTCGTGGACGCCGACCGACTTCTACCAGACGGGATACAACACTTCGAACTCGGTGGGACTCTCCTTCGGCGGCAAGAAGAGCCAGACCTATGTTTCGGCAGGCGTGGTGACGGCCGAGGGCATCATTCCGAACAACGAATACAACCGTTACAACTTCACGGCCAACCACAGCTCGTCGTTCCTCGACGAGCGCATGCACCTGAGCGTGCTGGGCATGTACATGAACGTCAATGAGCAGAACATGCTCTCGTCGGGCCAGTACTACAACCCGATGATCCCGGTTTACCTCATGTCGCCGAGCGACGACATCCGCAAATACGCCGTCTACGAGCGTTACAACGCTTCGCGCAACTTCCCGGTGCAGTACTGGCCGTGGGGATCGCAGAGCCTGCAGATGCAGAACCCCTACTGGATCACCAACCGCAACATGTTCAACACGGGCAAGGACCGTTTCCTGTTCGGCGCCTCGCTCAAATACGACGTGACCGACTGGCTCGACATCACGGGACGCGCCCGCATCGACTACACGCACATCACGGCCGAGCAGAAGAACTACGCTTCGACGCTGGGACTCTTCGCCGGCGACAAGGGCCGCTATTACAACAACACCTACACCACCTCGCAGCGTTACGCCGACGTGCTGGCCAACGTCCACAAGACCTTTGCCGACGGAGCGTTCTCGCTCAACGCCACCCTCGGCGCCTCGATCGAGGACTACAAGCACCGCGCGATACTGCTCGGCGGCGACCTGACGGGCGTGCCCAACCTCTTCACGCTGGCCAACATGACCACCAACAAGAGTCAGGCGAAGGAGACCATCAACGACCAGACGCAGTCGCTTTTCGCCACACTGCAGCTGGGTTATAAGAATATGGTATTCCTCGACGTGACGGCGCGCAACGACTGGGTGACGGCGCTGGCCAATACCTCCAAGACGTCGATGTTCTACCCGTCGGTAGGTCTTTCGGCCGTGCTGACCGACATCTTCAAGGTCGATTCGCGCGTACTGTCGTTCGCCAAGATCCGCGCATCGTACGCCGAAGTGGGCAACGCCCCGATGCGCTGGATCACCATTCCGACCTACCCCGTATCGGACGGCACGCCGCAGACATCGACCTACCTCACCTCGGACGACTTCAAACCCGAACGCACCAAATCGTGGGAGGTCGGCGCCGACGTCCGTCTGTGGGGCAACAAGCTCATACTCAACGCAACCTACTACAGTTCGCGCACCTACAATCAGGTTTTCAACCCCGACATCTCATCGACATCGACCTACAGCAGCCTCTACGTCAACGCCGGCCGCGTGGACAACAAGGGCGTCGAGGTGTCGGCCGAGCTGAACCAGAACCTCGATCCCGTGAAGTGGTCTTCGAACCTCGTCTACTCGCGCAACCGCAACAAGGTGGTCGACATGCTCGACTCCTACAAACTGTCGAACGGCACGGTGATTTCGCAGGATTCGATGGTCATGGGCGGTACGACGGGCGTCAAGATGGTGCTGCGCGAAGGCGGCCAGATCGGCGACATCTACGTCAATACGCTCAAGACCGACGAGCACGGCGCGATCTGGGTATCGCCCACCGGCAGCAACGTCGCCCCGGCCAAGGACACATGGATATATGCCGGCAACAGCAATCCGAGCTACACGCTTTCGTGGCGCAACGAATTCAACTGGAAAGGTCTCTCGCTGGGCTTCATGTTCAACGCCCGCGTAGGCGGCGTAGGCGTATCGCTCACGCAGGCCGCAATGGACTACTTCGGCGTCTCGGAACGCACGGCCACCGACCGTCTGAACGGCGGCGCGCTCGTAAACGGCCAGCGCATTCCGGCCGAAAACTACTACCAGACCATCGGCGGCAACGGTGCCGACGCCATCGGCGCCTGCTATGTCTACTCGATGACCAACGTCCGGCTGGGCGAGCTGACCCTCGGCTACGACATCCCCGTCCAGAAGTGGTGCAAGTGGATCAAGGGACTCAACGTCTCGTTCATCGGCCGCAACCTCTGGATGCTCTACTGCAAAGCGCCGTTCGATCCCGAAACGGTCGCCGGTACGGGCACCTTCTCCTCCGGCATCGACTACTTCATGCAGCCGAGTACGCGCAACCTCGGATTCTCGGTAAAAGTGACCTTCTAACTTCAACATTACAGTCTTATGAAAAAAGCTAACGGCATAAAACTCCTGACGCTGGCCGGTCTTATGGCGACCGCGGCCTGCACGGGCGATTTTCTGAATAAAAACACCAACCCCGACCAAGCGACCGACGAGATGCTGTCGTGGGACAACCTCTCAACGGGTTCGGCCTTCGCGCAGATGACCAAGAACGTCATCCCCTCCTTCCAGCTGGTCGGCGACAAGGAGTACGGCAGCGCCAACTATCAGGTCATCGAGGACCTCGCGGGCAACATCTTCGCCGGCTACACCGGAGTCATCAACACCAGCTTCACGGGCAACAACCTCTACAACGTCACGGGCAAGGACTGGTACAACGCCATGTTCAACGACGCCTACACCCGCGTCATCAGCGCATGGAACCAGCTCGATCCCCAGCGCGGCGAATTCCCCGAAGTGGTCGCCCTCGCCGACATCGTGAAGGTCGCCGCGATGCACCGCGTAACCGATACCTACGGCCCCATCCCCTACCTCAACATCAGCAGCGGGGACATCAACAAGGCCTACGATCCGCAGCAGGCGGTTTACAAACGCTTCTTCGAGGAGCTGGACGCCGCCATCACGACACTGACCGCGTTTTACGAGGCACAACCCGGCACCAAACTGCTGGAGGCTTACGACAACGTCTTTTCGGGCAACGTGAGCGGCTGGATCAAATTCGCCAATACGCTGCGCCTGCGTCTGGCCATGCGCGTGGTCTATGCCGACGCGGCGCTGGCCCAAGAGCAGGCTGCGGCCGCCATCGGCAATCCGGTCGGCCTGATGACCGGCGCCGCCGACCTCGCGGAGCTGCACAAACCCGCCACCGGTTCGTGGGAATACCCGCTTTACATGATCCAGTACAATTTCGACGACTCGCGCATCGGCGCCACGATCGAAGCCTACATGAACGGCTATCAGGACCCGCGCCGCGGCAAGTACTTCGTGGCGACGGCCAAGGGTGAGTACCACGGCGTACGCACCGGCATCACGCCGACTTCGTCCTATGCCGATTCGGAAGACCTTTCGCGCGTAAACTGCACCAACAACGACAACATTATGTGGATGACGCCCGCCGAAGCATGGTTCCTGCGTGCCGAATACGAGTTGCGCTGGGGTTCCGAGTCGGACGCGGCAACCTATTACGCCGAAGGTATCCGCACTTCGTTCTCGACGCTCGGCGCCAGCGGAGCCGAAGACTACATCGCCGACAAGGAGCTGACGCCCGGCAGTTATACCGACATGGTCACCGGCGGCAACTCGAATCAAAGCCCGCTCGCCTCGATTCCCATCTGCTGGAAAGCGGGCAGCAACTTCGAGACCCATCTCGAACAGATCATCACCCAGAAGTATCTGGCCATGTTCCCCGAAGGGCAGGAAGCTTGGTCGGAGTTCCGCCGCACGGGTTATCCGCGCATCCTGCCGGTCCTCGTCAACAACAGTGGCGGCAAGATCAGCACCTCCAAGCAGATCCGCCGCCTGAACTACCCCTCGACGGAGTACAGCACCAACGCCGAAGCCGTCGCAACGGCCACGCACACACTCAACAGCGAATCGTCGAACCCCACGGGCGACAACGGCGGCACGAGCGTATGGTGGGACAAGAACCCAAGATTATAAACCGAAAACCTGAACAACCATGAAAAAGACAATAACGACCCTTGCCGTCATATTTGCGGTATGCGCCGGATTTACGGCATGCGACACGGACGCCGAGCCGCTGAACCTGCAGCCGGCTTACAAATACTCGGAAGAATATTACGCCAACCTGCGCGCCTACAAGGATACCTTCAAGGAACGCTCGCTCTGCTTCGTATGGTTCTCGGACTACGACCAGAGCTACTCGATGGCTTACCGCTTCGCGGGGCTTCCCGACAGCGTGGACATCTGCTCGCTCTGGGGCGGCTACCCCGATCCGGTCAAGAATCCGCTGGCCTACAAGGAGATGTGGGAGATGCGCAACAAGAAGGGCACCCGGCTGGTGATGCCCACGATCATCCGAATCATGGAGAACGACAACTTCGCCAACTTCGGACTCACATACGAAGACATGGTCAATCAGACGACCACGATCGACCCCGACGGCGTTTATCCCGACTGGTGCGTGCTCTACGGCAACCACCTGCTCAAAGACGTATGGGAGTACGGCATCGACGGGTTGGATCTCGACTACGAGCCGGAATCCTCGGACGAACGCAACTACGGAATCTACGGCGATCGCATGACCCTGTTCGTGCAGTATCTCGGCCAGTTCATCGGCCCGATGTCGCCCAACCCCGAAAAACTGCTGATCGTGGACGGACACACCCCGCCCGCAGAGACGGAGCCTTACCTCGACTACTATGTGAAACAGAACTACGGCAGCAGCAGCGTCTCCTTCACCTCGACGTTCCCCTATGAGAAGCAGGTATTCACGGAGAACATCGGCGCCTATTGGCAGACCGGCGGCGGCATGGAGGCGCAGGCGGCGGCCAAGGCCCCGGAAGGCCATTTCAAGGGCGGTTTCGGCGCATTCTTCTGCCTGCGCGACTACCACACTTCCGATTCGGGCGCCGACAAGGAGATACCCTACGGCCACCTGCGCCGCGCGATTCAGCTGCAGAACCCTGCCGTAACGAAATAACCTGAAACAGAACCTGAACCATGAAAAATATCACGAAATACATACTCGCGGCCGCAGCGGCGTTCTCGTCGCTCACGGCGTGTCAGGAGTTCGAAGACTTCGACAAGACCATCGACGGCACTCCGGGACTGGTTTACGTCCAGACCGGCACGGAAAACCTCTACACGATCCGGGTCGTACACAAGCCCACCGGCTCGACCGGCGAATTCTTCACCGAATTCCCCGTCCGCTGCAACACCACGCGCCATGCGGGCGTCAAGGCGACCTTCGTCTACGACGCTTCGCTGGTCGAGAGCTACAATGCCGAGCACAAGACCTCGTATGCGGCGCTGCCCGCCGAGTACCTGACGCTCGAAAACACGACGCTGACCGTGCCTGAAAACGCGACGGCATCGGCCGACTCGGTCAAGGTGACGCTCACGGGCAACCTCTCGCTGCTGACCGAACGCAACTACTTGGCGCCGCTGCGCATCAAGGCCGAGGGCATCGACGCCAGCGAAGTCATGGGAGCGGTCTATGTGGCCGTAGCGACCGAGATCAACCTCATCCGCGCCATCGAATCCACCGACGACATGGTCGGCTTCACCGCCACGGGCCGCAGCGCGTGGACGGCCGACTGCGGCAATTACGCCAATCTGTTCGACGGCAGCACTTCGACGTCGGTCGATTTTCCGGAACAGTACGGCAACGTGCTCAATATCGACATGAAAGAGCCGCAACTGGTGACCGGACTCTGTCTGGGATACGGCTCCGTGCCCTCGGTGTCGATCGAATACAGCGCCGACGGCGAGACGTTCTCGCAGGCCGGAACTCCCGTATCGGGCGAATACGTGACGAGCGGCTCCCGAATGTACGCCGCATTCTACGGACATATCGAAGCCCGCTACCTGCGGCTGACCATCGGCTTTTCGAGCAGCTGGAGCAAAACCCTTTCCGAAATCGACATCTACAAGATCGACAGCGAAGATCCGACCGTCTATGCCGTAACCGGCACGGAAAACCTCATCACGGGTAAAATCACGCACCGGCAGACCGGTTCGACCAGCGACGTGAACGCTTCGTTCAGCGCATATGCGACGGTAGCTTCGACGAGCGGCTACACGGTGTCGGTCGCAGCCGACAACTCGCTGGTCGCCGCTTACAACACGGCCCACGACACTTCGTACGCGGCGCTTTCAGCCGAATACCTGCAACTGGACAACAGCACGCTGACGATCGCCGCCGGGGCTTACAAATCCGAAGGCGAAGTGACGGTTTCGCTCAAGGGCGACCTGACACGGCTGGGTGACCTCAACGGTTATCTCGCGCCGCTGAAACTCTCCTCTTCGGGCGCCGGCACCAGCGCCGGCCGCGGCGTGGTCTATCTGGCCGTGAAAGTCGAGCAAAACAAGATCCGCCCCATCACGTCGGTAGACGACATGGTCGGATTCCCCGCCGCAGGCCGCACGGCATGGACTGCCGACTGCCCGGATTACGCCAACCTGTTCGACGGCAGCACCTCGACGCGTACCAACTTCACCAGCCAGAACGACAACGTGGTGACCATCGACATGAAATCGACGCACATGGTGACCGGCATCGACCTCAACAGCGCAGGCATCTCGTCCGTTTCGTTCGAATACAGCACCGACGGACAGACCTTCCTGACGGCCGGCACTCCCGCATCGAACGAATACGCGACGTCGGGTTCCAACCGCTACATCGCCTTCTACGACTACCTCGAAGCCCGCTATCTGCGCCTGACCATCAGTTTCTCAAGCAGCTGGAGCAAATACGTCAGCGAATTCAACATCTATGAGATCGAGAGCGACGAACCCACGGTCTATGCCATGTGCGGCAGCGACAACGTGCTGACGGGCGCCATAGCCCACACGCCGGGCGGTTCGTTCAACCAACTCAACGCGGCGTTCAACGTCTACTGCACGGTATCCTCGGCAAGCGGATATTCGGTATCGGCGACACCCGACAACTCGCTGATCGCGGCCTACAACTCGGCCAACGGCACCTCCTACGCCGCACTTCCCGACGGACACCTGCTGCTGGAGAACAACCCCTGCGCCATCGGCCCGAACAACAACAAGTCCGACGGCCAGATCAAAGCCTCGCTCACGGGCGACCTGACGGGCCTGACCAACGCCAAGGGCTATCTCGTGCCGCTGAAACTCTCGGCGCAGGATGCGGTGACCAGCAGCGGCCGCGGCGTTGTCTACCTCGTCATCATCCCGGCCGAAGAGCTTTTCCGCAAGAACTTCACCGTGGCCGACATCACGGGCGCGCTCGTGGCCGACCGTTCGGGCTGGAGCATCACCGGCGGCGATTACCACAGCGGAAGCTGGCCGGAGGTAATCGACGACAGCACGGACACCTTCATGCGTCCGTGGGGAAGCCCCATCATGTTTACGATAACCTTCGACAAAGAGTACGAGATGACGGGACTCCGCATCACGGCCCGCACGGACAACGCATCGTATCAGAACTACCAGCCCAACGCCATAACCATCGAATACAGTCTCAACGGCGAAGACTACACCGAACTCGGCACGGCGGCCAGCGCCGACGGCAGTCTGCTGAAAAACGTCCCCTCGTCCTATGTCGCGCTCTACGGTTCGCAGAAGATGAAGTACATCCGTATCACGGCATCGTACGGCAGCAACATGGGCGTCGGCGACTTCAACATTTACGCAAAATAAACCTAAACAGAGCTATGAAATTCAATCATATTCTTTCCGGATTGGCGCTCTCCGCGGCCGTACTGGCCGCCGGCTGCCAGAAATCGCTGGAATATTCCGACGTGGTCTATTTCACGGGTACCGAAAATTCGAACATCACCAACATGTACGTCGACGGTCCTTCGTCCATGGGCGTCACCGTCACCTCGTCGTGCAAGATGGCGGCCGACGTGCAGGTTTCGCTGGCGGTCGACGCAGCGGCCGTCGATGCCTACAACGCCCTACACGGCACGGACTACCGGATGCTGCCCGCCGGCAGCTACCGGCTCTCCGACGAGGCCGTAACCATCGCCGAAGGCACCAACGTCTCGACGCCCTCCTCGTTCGAAATCGTCTCCATGGACGATTTCGACGAAGGCGCAAACTACTGCGTGCCGCTGAAGATCACGGGCACCTCGAACGGCATGGGCGTTCTGGAAGCGTCGAGAACGCAGTATATCTTCATCAGCCAGATCACCACCACGCGCGGCATCAACCTGAAGAACAGCTGGTATATAACCATGGACGGCATGGTGGACGATCCCGCGCTGAAAGATCTGCCGGCCTGCACGATGGAAATCCGCATGTATGCCAACGGCTGGAGAACTTCGGGACATATGATCTCGTCGCTGATCGGCGTCGAGGAGAACTTCCTGCTGCGCGTCGGCGACGAGAGCATCAAGAATCCCGCGCAGCTGCAGCTCGCCGGACGCGGAACCTCCATCACGGCTCCGAACGCCCTGAGTCTGGGACGCTGGTACCACATCGCCGTGGTGGACAACGGCTCCGAAATGACGATCTACATCGACGGCAACGCCGAAATCAGCGTAGACTCGTCAAGCAGCAAGGCCATCAATCTCGGATTCTACTATAACAGTCCGTTCGCCATCGGCATGTCCGCCGCCGACGTCCGCTACTTCAACGGTTACGTCAGCGAGGCCAGAGTATGGAAACGCGCCCTGACGCCGACCGAACTCAAGAACAACCAGTGCTACGTCGATCCGACGACGGCCGAAGGACTTATCGGCTACTGGCGTCTGGATCAGGTCGAAGACGACGGAAGGACGTTTGCCGATCTCTCCGGCAACGGCTATCACGGCAAGGCTTCGTCGAATCCCACATGGACCGGCGAAATCAAATGCCCCGTCATCGAGTAATCCGAATCAATCGAAGGGTCGGGCGGCCGCTTTTCCGGCGGCCGCCCGCAACCCTTAAAAACAGTAAACTAATGCGCATGTTCAAGGCAATGGCTCTCACTGCGGCAATACTGGCGCCGCTGCTGGCGCCGGCGGCCAATCCGCGGCTGCTGCATTTCGAAGAGCCGGTGAAGAATCTGGGAAAGGTAGCCGAAACGGACGGAACGGTAAAACTGCGCTTCGAATACACGAACATCGCAGACAGAGAGGTGACGCTGCTCGACGTGCATACCCAATGCGGCTGCGCGCGCCCCGAATTCAGCCGCAAGCCGGTAAAGCCGGGCGACAAAGGAATCGTCGAAGTGACTTTCGACCCCAAAGACCGATACGGGGATTTTTCCATCGGGCTGACGGTCATCGCGGGCAACGGCAATTACCGGAAATTCAACACGCTGGTCGTCAAGGGCTACGTAATCAGCCGGATTCCCGAAGCCGAAATCAGGTATCCCTATGCACTCTCCGCGGCGCTGCGCGCCGACAACAGGGCGATCGGCATGCGGCAGCTGAGCCGCAGCGACCCCAAACGCACACGGCAGCTCCGGCTGCTGAACACTTCCGCGAAAACCTTGCGGCTGGCTTACCGGACTGACAGCGGACACCTCGCCCTGTCGGGTCCCGGCGAAATCGCCCCCGGCAAGGAAGCGGTGCTGGAATTCACGCTCGATCCCCGAAACATGCCGGACGGACAATTCGTCCTGAAATGCACCGTCAGCACGCAGGACGAAGAGATCCCGGTAGAGGTCAAGGGACAGATCGTCGGCCGGTAGACGGCAATAAAAAACATAACAGCGCGACCGTGCTCACGGCACGGACCGCGGCCGTATGCCGCCTGACCCGCGAAGGCCGGCGCGGCTGCGTCCGCCGCATCCGCTGTATAACGACACGAATTATGAAACGCATCATCTTTCTCCCGGCAATCGCCGCGCTGCTCTGCGGCGCATGCAGTTCCGCCGTGCCGGAGGATTACACGCAATACGTCGATCCCTACATCGGCACGGGCGACCACGGACACGTCTTCATGGGCGCCAACGTCCCGTTCGGATTCGTACAGCTCGGTCCGACGAGCATCCCGCAGACATGGGACTGGTGCTCCGGGTACAATTACGCCGACACGACCGTCATCGGGTTCGGTCACACGCACCTGAGCGGCACGGGCATCGGCGACCTGAACGACATCTCGCTGATGCCGGTCGTCGGCAAAGTCACGCCGGGACGCGGCACGGCCGGCGATCCGTCGTCGGGCATGTGGTCCCGTTTCAGCCGCGCCGACGAACGGTGCGCGCCGGGCTACTATGCCACGCGCCTGCTGCGCTACGGCATCGGCGTCGAGCTGACCGCCGCGCCGCGCGTCGGAATGAGCCGCTACACCTTTCCCGCCTCGGACGATGCGGGCATCGTCCTCGACCTCGAAAACGGGCAGGGCTGGGACCGCTCCACCGACTGCAGCATCACCGCATGCAGCGACCGTACGGTCGAGGGCTGGCGCTATTCGACGGGCTGGGCCGACGACCAGCGCGTCTACTTCCACGCCGAATTCTCGAAGCCCTTCGAACGGATCGTCTTCACCGGCGCGGATACGCTCTCAGCCGACGGCCGCTCGGCCCGCGGGCGGAAGCTCTACGGGCGCTTCGGTTTCCGGACGGAGGAGGACGAGCGCATCACCGTCAAGGTCGGACTTTCGGCCGTTTCCGCAGAAAATGCCCGGCAGAACATGCAGGCGGAGTGCCCCGGCTGGGATTTCGAAGCCGTGCGCGAAGCCGCCCGCGAGGCATGGAACGGCGAGTTGTCGAAAATCCGCATCGAAACCGCCGACCCGGCGGTGCGACGGATCTTCTACACAGCGCTTTACCACACCATGATCGCGCCGTCGCTCTTCTGCGACCTGAACGGCGACTACCGCGGCGCCGACGGAGCGGTCCGCCGCGACACGACCTTCACCAACTACACCACCTTCTCGCTCTGGGACACCTACCGCGCGGCGCATCCCCTAATGACGCTCATCCATCCCGAAAAGGTCGGCGACCTGATCAATACGATGCTGCGCATCCACGAACAGCAGGGCAAACTTCCCGTCTGGCACCTGATGGGCTGCGAAACCGACTGCATGGTCGGCAATCCGGCCATCCCCGTGGTGGCCGACGCCCTGCTGAAAGGATTCGGCGGCTTCGACCGGGCGAAAGCCTACGAAGCGATGAAGAGTTCGGCCATGCGCGACGACCGGAGGCTGGACCTCTACAAGAGGTACGGATATATTCCCTATGAGTTCAACGAATCGGTCGGATACTGTCTCGAATACGCCATCGCGGACTGGGCACTGGCGCAGGCCGCGCAGCGCGAAGGCAAACGGGAGGATTACGACTATTTCCTCGCCCGCAGCAAGGCCTACCGCCATTATTTCGACCCCTCGACCGGGTTTATCCGCGGCAGATCGGCGTCGGGCGCATGGCGCACGCCTTTCGATCCGTTCCACTCGCGCCACATGGAGCAGGACTACACCGAAGGCAACGCATGGCAGTACACATGGCTCGTGCCGCACGACATCGAAGGACTCATGGAGTGCTTCGGCGGCCGGGAACGCTTCGTCGGGAAGCTCGACTCGCTGTTCCTCGCCGAAGGCGACATGGGCGCGCACGCTTCGCCCGACATATCGGGGCTGATCGGCCAGTACGCCCACGGCAACGAGCCGAGCCACCACATAACCTATATCTACACGATGATCGGGCAACCGTGGAAATGCGCCGAGAAGGTGCGCCGCATCCTCGGCGAACTCTACCACGACCGTCCGGAAGGACTCTGCGGCAACGAGGACGTCGGGCAGATGTCGGCATGGTACGTACTCTCGGCGCTGGGCATGTATCAGACGGAGCCGGCCGGCGGACGCTATTTCTTCGGCTCGCCCGCCGTAGACGGCGCGACGCTGCGGGTCCGCGGCGGGGAATTCCGCATCACGGCTGCGGACAATTCGCCGGAGAACATCTACATACAGCGCATTACGCTCAACGGCGAAGCGTACCGAAAATATTACATCGATTACGCGGAGATCACCGCAGGCGGGGAACTCCGCTTCGAAATGGGTCCCGAACCCGCAGACTGGACAAAACAGCAACCCCTATGAAACGACTTTTACTGCTGACGGCGTGCGCGGCCGCCGCGGCATGCAGCGCCGACTGGCGCGACACAAGCCTTCCGCCGCAGAAACGGGCCGAACTGCTGACGGCCGAGATGACGCTCGACGAGAAGATCGGACAGCTGACGTCGCCTTACGGCTGGGAGATGTACGAACGGCACGGCGACTCGGTCCGTCTGACCGACGCTTTCCGCGAAGCGGTGCAAAACGGACATATCGGCATGTTATGGGGTACGTTCCGCGCCGATCCATGGACGCAGAAAGACCTGCGGACGGGGCTGCCCCCGCAGCTGGCGGCGCGGCTGGCCAACCGAATGCAACGCTACGCCGTGCAACACTCGCGGCTGGGCATTCCCCTCTTCCTCGCCGAGGAAGCCCCCCACGGCCACATGGCCATCGGGGCCACGACATTCCCCACGGCGCCGGGACAGGCTTCGACATGGAACCCGGAGCTGATCGAACGCATGGGCGAGGTCATCGCCGCCGAGATCCGCCTGCAGGGCGGACATATCTGTTACGGTCCCGTGCTGGACATCGTGCGCGACCCGCGCTGGTCGCGCACCGAAGAGAGCTACGGCGAGGACCGTTACCTGACGGCGCGCATCGGTGAAGCCTATGTCCGCGGCACGGGTTCCGGCGACCTCTCACAGTCGCGGCACGCCCTCTCGACACTCAAGCACTTCATCGCCTACGGCGCATCGGAGGGCGGCCAGAACGGCGGAAGCAACCTGCTGGGCGAACGCGAACTGCGCGAGACCTACCTGCCGCCGTTCGAAGCAGCCGTAAAGGCCGGAGCGCGCTCGGTGATGACGGCCTACAACTCGGTAGACGGCATTCCCTGCACGGCCAACCGCCGCATGCTGACCGACATCCTGCGCGGCGAATGGGGCTTCGACGGCTTCGTGGTCTCCGACCTGCTGAGCATCGAAGGGCTGCACGAGACGCACGGCGTGGCCGGAAGCGTCCGGGAAGCCGCCGTGCAGGCATTGCGGGCGGGCGTGGACGCAGACCTGAAGGGCGGCGCCTTCGCCTCACTCCGCGAGGCCGCGGAAGCGGGCGACGTCGCCGAAGCGGAGATCGACCGGGCCGTGGAGCGCGTGCTGGCCCTGAAGTTCGAAATGGGACTGTTCGAGAACCCCTATATCGACGAAGCTGCCGCCGCGGAGGTCGGATGCGCCGCCCACTCGGAGCTGGCGCTCGAAGCGGCTCGGCAGTCGGTGACGCTGCTCGAAAACCGCAGCGGCACCCTGCCGCTCGATCCCCGGCGCCTGCGGCGGGTAGCCGTCATCGGTCCCAACGCCGACAACATCTACAACCAGTTAGGGGATTATACGGCCCAGCAGACAGCGGCGAACACCGTCCGGGACGGGCTGGAAAAACTGCTGGGGCGCGACCGCGTCGTCTACAGCCGCGGCTGTACGGTGCGCGGCGGCGATCGGTCGGAAATCGCGGCGGCCGTCTCCGCGGCCCGCGGCACAGATGCGGCGGTCGTGGTCATCGGCGGATCGAGCGCCCGCGACTTCGACACGGAATTCCTGCAAACGGGCGCGGCCAAAGCCGCGCACGACGAGGTGCGCGACATGGAGTGCGGCGAAGGTTTCGACCGAGCGACGCTCGCGCTGCTCGGAGAACAGGAAGAGCTGCTGCGGCGCATAAAGGCGACGGGAACGCCGCTTATCGTGGTCTGCATCGCAGGCCGTCCGCTCGACCTGCGCAGGGCCTCCGAACAGGCCGACGCCCTGCTGATGGCGTGGTATCCGGGCGCACGGGGCGGCGACGCCGTCGCCGAGACGATCCTCGGACGCAACAATCCCGCGGGCCGTCTGCCCATCACCATTCCCCGCGCCGAAGGGCAAATTCCCGTCTACTACAACAAAAAACGCCCTGCGAACCACGACTACACCGATCTCACGGCCGCGCCGCTCTATCCGTTCGGTTACGGGCTGAGTTACTCGACATTCGAATACGGCAGCCTCGAAGCGCGGCAGAGCGGCGACAACGTCCTCGAAGTCAGCTGCCGCATACGCAACACCTCGGACCGCGAAGGCGACGAAGTCGTACAGCTCTACATCTCGGACATGGTCGCCTCGACGGTACGCCCGCCCAGACAGCTCGGCGGCTTCCGGCGCATCCGGCTCGCACCGGGCGAACAGCGGCAGGTAAGCTTTACGCTCGGAGACGAAGCGCTGGCGCTTATCGACCCGCAGGGCCGCCGCGTGGTGGAAAAGGGCGACTTCGTCATCGCCGTCGGCTCGTCGTCGCAAGATATCCGCCTGCAAACAACCGTAACACTCGAATAACGTCATGAAACACTTTGCATACCTGCTTCCGGTCTGCTGCCTGCTCTTCGCGGCCTGCCGGAAAGACTCCCCCGCCACCGAAATCATCCCGACGCCCCGCTCCGTAAAGGCCGGACAGGGAACGTTCGACCTCGGCGGCGGCATCCGCATCGCCCCGGCCGACCCGCTGCTCCGCCCGGCGGCCGACTACCTCGCACAACTGCTCCGGGAGGAAGACGTCGCGGCGGCTCAGGACGCCGGGAACGCCAATCTTTCGCTCGAACTCGATCCCCGGCTGCCGCAGCAGGGCTACACCCTGAAAATCACCCCGGCGCGGATCGAACTGCGCGGCGGCTCCTGCGAGGGCGTCGTTTCGGCAGCGGCATCACTGCGCCAGCTCCTGTGGAGCGGAAAGGGATCGCTGCCGGCACTCGAAATCGACGACGCCCCGCGCTTCGCATGGCGCGGCTTCATGCTCGACGTCGCGCGCCACTTCTTCACCAAGGAGGAGGTCATGTCGCTGACGGACCGGCTGGCCTGCTACAAGTTCAACCGCCTGCACCTGCACCTGACCGACGACCAAGGGTGGCGGATCGAAATCAAACGCTACCCGCTCCTGACCCGGCGCGGGGCATGGCGCACTCCGAACAAACACGACAGTGTCTGCCTGCGGCGCGCGGCCGACGAGCGCGACCCGAAATTCCTCCTCCCGGAGAAAAACATACGCCGCGAACAGGGCAAAATCCGCTACGGAGGTTACTACACGCAGGACGACATCCGCGAGATAGTCGCTTACGCGGCACAGCGCGGCATCGAGGTCATTCCCGAAATCGACCTGCCGGGGCACTCGCTGGCGGCCATCGGCTGTTATCCGCAGCTGGCGTGCGACGGCCGCGGCGGGTGGGGCAAACACTTTTCGACACCGCTCTGCATCGGCCGCGACAGCACGATCGCCTTCTGCAAAAACGTGCTGACAGAGCTGTTCGATCTCTTTCCGTCGCAATACGTACATATCGGAGGCGACGAAGTGGAGCGCACGCCGTGGGAGACGTGCCCGGACTGCCAGCGGCGCATCCGGGCCGAGAAGCTGGAAGGCGCAGGCGAACTGCAGGCATGGTTCACCCGTAAAACGGAGCAGTTTCTGGCGGCACACGGCAAAACGCTGCTCGGCTGGGACGAGATCACCGAAGACGGGCTGACCCCGCAGAGCGCGGTGATGTGGTGGCGCAGCTGGATGCCCTCCACCCTGACCGCGGCGCTCCAGAACGGACACCGCGTCATTGAGTCGCCTTCGGAATTTCTCTACCTCAACGGCGAACTCGACCGCAACACGCTCAGCAAGGTTTACGGCTGGGAACCCCTTCCGGAATCCCTGCGGGCATGGCAAGAGGGCCTGCTCGGCATTCAGGCCAACATGTGGACCGAGGATGTCCCGACGGCCGACGCGGCGGGCGAGCGGCTCTTCCCGCGGCTGCTGGCCGTGGCCGAGACGGCATGGAGCGCTCCGGAAAAGCGGGACTTCGCCGATTTCCGGCGCCGTCTCCCCCTGCACCTGCGTCAGCTGGAACGCGCAGGCTGGAACTACCGGCTCGACGACGTCGAGGGCGTCTGCGACGACAACGTCTTTATCGGCGCCGCTACGGTACGCCTGCTGCCGCCCGAATCGGCCGAACTGTACTACACGCTCGACGGAACGGTTCCCGACACCGCGTCGCAACGCTACACCGCGCCGTTCAGCATCACCGACAGCTGCACGCTCACGCTGCGCTGCTACAACCGACGCGGCGTCGCGGCAGAGATTCGCCGGGCCTCGTTCCGCCCCACGCGCTACGCCGAACCGAGCGCCGATGCCGGGAACCTGCAAAACGGACTGCTGGTGCGCTGGTACGATTACGACGGCGACAACTGCGCGGATATTGACGAAGCGCCCCTGCAGGCGAATTTCATCACCGACAGCGTCGTTATTCCCGACGGCGTGACGGGCAACATCGGATTGATCTGCGACGGCTATATCGACATTCCGGCCGACGGCATCTATTCGTTTTACACCTATTCCGACGACGGAAGCACGCTCGCCATCGACGGGCGAACGGTCGTCGACAACGACGGCCTGCACTCCCGTACCGAACGCAGCGGACAGGCCGCCCTGCGGCGCGGCGTGCACTCCTTCTCGCTGCGCTACTTCGACACCAACGGCGGCGTACTGGAGGCCGGAATCATCGACTCCGAAGGCCGGCGCATCCCGTTTTCGAGCCGGATGCTGAAACACTGAGACAAAACCGCTTCCCGAAACCGCACGCACAGACACGCTCCCTAACGGCCGCAAAGGGCAACCGATCCGCACGGCAGGCAGTCCCGCAGAGACGGCTGCTTACCCTCCGGAAAATGCAATTCACCCGCGCTGCAATGTATTGCAGCGCGGGTGAAATCGTAAAATCAGAACTCGTCAGACAGCCTCTTGGCATTCCGGCCCCGGATTCAGTCATCTTTTTTCGCCGGACTTCGAGTCGTTCGCGGACTTCTCACGCTCCTCGCGGGCCTTCATCACCTCCTTGCGGGATTCGAATTTCTCGCGGCCCGACAACACACGCTCCTCGTAGCGGCGCTGCTGGAATCGGCCGACCCAGTCGGGCGCAAGCACGATCGCCACGTAGAATCCGGCCTGCATCATGCAATAGAATGCGATCTGAAGCCACAAACTGCCGTCAAGCATGCCGTCGAGCAGCCAATGGCCGGGCAGCGGAAAAAAGCAGAACAGTACCAGCAGCAGGGCCGTGTCCAGCCGCTCGCTGCGCGACCAGCCCAGACGCCGCCAATAGATGAGGATGAAGAGCAGGTTGAGGCACAGCATCCAAGTGACCAGCATGCGCGGCGAAAGCGCCGCCGTTTCGGGCCTGAACAGCACGGTCCAAAGCCCCGGCACTACAGGAAGCAGCACCTGCATGCACAACAATAGAATTTTCCGACGTTTGGTTTTCATAGGCGCACAAAAATCGGCAGGTCTCCGCCTGCACGAAAAGACACCCTTAAATATATGAAAAAATACGGAACGGCACAAACATTCGGTTCTTTTTCTGCAAACTGCGACGGCAGGCAGCTCCGGTTCCAGCCGGGAAATATCCGGAAGCGGACGGGATACCCGAAGCTGCGCAGGACAACCGGTATCGGACGAGACAACAAGAGCCGAACGAGAACAACAGACAACCGGCCGGGAACAACAGACAACCGGCCGGGAACAACAGACAACCGGCCGGGAACAACAGGCAACTGGCCGGGAACAGCCGGCACCGCACCGGAATATCCGAAACCTATGAGAACACAAGTCCCGGCGACCGAAAAGGCCGCCGGGACCATAGAATGTCCGTAAAGGTTTAAGTCACTGAATCCCGGACATTGCCCGTGCGCCGCACGCACGGGAGGATTCCGGAATACGGAGCGCCGGACGCCGCCGAAGCCTATCCCAGCTTCATCACGTCGTCGATACCCATATCCTTATAAGTGGTCGCAAGCTCCTCGCTGCGGTCCGAAATGACCAGCAGTTTGTCGCCCAGCAGCAGTTCGGTCTTGCCCTGCGGCACGAAATACTCGCCGTTGCGGCAGACCATCATCACCAGCGTATTTTCCGGCAGCGTGATGTCCTTGAGCATGTGTCCGCTTTCGAGCATCGTCTCGTTGACCTCCACCTCCGTAAGGGCCGACTTCATATCCTGATGCATATCGACGCTGAAGGCCGATTCGCGCTCTTCGTAAGCCAGCCCCAGCAGGTTGGCCATGCCGCTCACGGTGGTGCCCTGCACCAGCAGCGAAATGATCGTGCCGAGGAATACGACGTTGAACAGCAGTCCCGCGTTCTCCACATGCGCCATCAGGGGATAGATGGCGAAGAGAATCGGCACGGCGCCGCGCAATCCCACCCACGACACGTAAAGCCGCGCCTTGGCGGTGAACTTGCGGAACGGGGCCATGCAGATGAAGACCGTCAGCGGGCGCGCCACAAGAATCATGAACGCCCCCACCAGTCCGCCCAGAATCAGCACACGGGGTTCGAGCAGTTCGTCGCTGTTGACGAACAGACCCAGCGTGAGGAACATCACGATCTGCATGAGCCACGTAAAACCGTCGAAGAAGACCGTCAGCGGACGTTTCTGCTGCAACTTGTAGTTTCCGACGACCAGACCCGAAAGGTAGACGGCCAGATAGCCGTTGCCCTTGATCAGGTCGGTGAAGGCGAACGAGAAAAAGATGAACGCCAGCAGCAGCACCGAGTAGAGCGAATGGTTGGCGAGGTTGATGCGGTTGATCGTCCAGACGGCCAGACGGCCGATCAGGTACCCCGACAGGGCGCCGACGATCATCTGCACGACGAAGAACACCACGCTCATGCCCATCCCCACGCTGCCAGAACTGTGCGACACCACGCTGATGAGCAGAATGGTCATCATATAGGCCATCGGGTCGTTCGAGCCGCTCTCCAGCTCCAGCAGGGGCCGCAGGTTCTGCTTCAACCCCTGCTTCTTGCTTCGCAGGATCGAGAAAACCGACGCCGAGTCGGTCGAGGACATCGTGGAGGCGAGCAGCAGCGCCAGTACGAACGGCATCTCGATCCCCAGCCACGGAGCCACCAGCCACACGAACGAGGCCAGTATGAACGCCGTCATGCCCACCCCCGCCGTGGCCAGCACGACGCCGGGTCCGATGATGGGTTTTATCTCCGAGAACTTCGTGTCCATACCTCCCGTGAAGAGAATGATGCACAAAGCGATCATACCGACGAACTGGGTCATCTCGACCGAACGGAACGAGATGAAATTCAAGCCGAACAGCATGCCGACTCCGAGGAACAGCAACAATGCGGGGGCGCCGAAACGATACGCGACCTTGCCCGCTATCACCGCCACGAAGAGCAGCAACGCACCTACCAATACTACATTTTCACCACTGATGTCTATCATTACTTATCTTTTTCTTTACGCTTGCACTTTATCGGCGACCTTCAGTTCCGTCTTATCCGCAATCTTCAGCTCCGTCAGCGGCTTGTACTCCAGATCCGCATATTCGAATGCCTGCATGGCGGCGAAGCGGTTGCCGGGCGTGCGGTAGAGGGCCACCGTCAGCGCCGGAACCTGCGCACGTTTCATGCCGAACAGACGCTCCGCATCTCCGTCCGAGACGGCCTGCATCACGTCGCTGCGGATGCCGCGGTCGAAATAGAGCTCCTCGTAGAGCAGGAAACAACGCTCCTCCCGGTGGAAAGGCGCTCCGCCCGAACCGAACATCTGGGCCGCGGCCATAATCATGCCTGCGACGACCATAATCCCGCCGATGAACACGATCGACGAACGCAGGTTGTTCGTGAGATCGGCGCCATACATGTTATTCACTACGATCAGCGCTGCACCGGCGACAAACAGCACGGCGGGCAGCAGTTGGAACTTGCGGCGTTTTACCACAACATTTCCCGACAAGGCGTACAACGCCTCGCAGATTTTATTCTTATCCATATCCTTTTCATTATCTAACGTTAGTATTTTTTCAGAGAAACCGGCAAAAATACGTAGGCTAAATAATGAGCCGGCACAGACGGTAGACATAATAATCCACCGCATGCAGACCGACGGAAAGGTCAGACGATTTGAATTCAGAGGTTACTTTCGTGCTTCCCCTCGCATGCCGGTCCGCGGCATAGCGGTCGGCGGCCGGACCGGATTCGGCATGGCCGCCGCGCTGGAAGACCGGAGCGGCCGGAGCTGGCGATACCTCCCCAAGCACGCGGGGCAGGTTCAGGTCGGCGTTGTATTCGCGCTCGCAAAGCCACACGGCGTCGGAGGCGCGATCGACCGAAAGCGTGACGGAGACATGCCCTGCGTCATGCGCAAGCGTCCGACCGCCGCCCCCGCAAAAGAGCAGACAGCCGAAAAGGCCCAACAGTATGACGAGAATTTTACGCATCTCCGATTCGGTCGGCGGCAGGAACAGAGACAGCGCAGGCCGCATGCAGGCCGCATCGGTTCGCCGCAGGCGAAACCGCTCTGTCCGAGCCGGAATTTACTTCGGCAAAGTTAACAATTTCCGCGGAATATCCCACTCCGGCCGGGCAAAAAGAACTTATTGCGGGATAAAAATGTACGTAATCGTCCCCTGCTGGCGCGCAGGGGCCGACTGGTCGATATTGAAGCGCGAAACCCGTGCCGCACGCAGGGCCGATTCGCGCATGCACTCGTCGCCGCCGCTCTGCACACGGGCGTTGACCACCTCACCCGCACGGTTGACCGTGATTTCGACGACCACGTCGCCCCCGCCCTCGCAGCGGTAGGCCGGGATATTGAGGCTGCGCGAGGTGCGCACCGGATCGGTCAGCGAAAAGGAGACCGTCACGCGGCCCTTGACCTTGCGGTCCTGACGCTCCTCGTCCTTCCCCGCGCCGTTGCGCTCGCGGATAGCCCGCTCTTCGGCCAGCCCCTGCTCGTAGGCTTCGCGGTTCGCCTGCATGCGCCGCTCGGCTTCGGCCGCGGCGTCGTTCAGCGCCGCGGCGTTGGTGCCGCGGTCGTCGCGGAGTTTCTCGTTCAGGGCGTTTTCGTTGGAGACCTGATTCTGAACGCTTTTCCAGTCTATCGGGTCCTGCTGCTGCCGCTCGCGGACCTGCTGTTCGAGCCGGTCGCGCTCCTTCTCCAGTTCGGCCAGCGTCTGCAGGTCGATAAACATTCCCTGCGTGTGGGGCCTGCGGCCGACGACGATCTTCGACGAAACGAAGGCGATCATCAGCACAAGATAGGCTATAATGGTCACGCACAAGCCGATGCGGTGGTCATAGGCCCACACGCCGGCATCCTCTTTGCGGTTGTCGAACGGCAATTTGAGACGCGGACGGCGCACCGTCTTGGGTTTATTGTCGGGTATATTCTCGGCCATCGGAGGTTGTCATAATTTTGAGCAAAAATAGCGTTTTTTAACGATTTTTTCATATCTTTGGGCGCAAATATTCAGAAACACTGCTTATGTCGACAAAACAACAAACGCTGAAGGCCCCGATCTCTTTCTCCGGCAAGGGCCTCCATACGGGTGTCAAAGTGACCATGACCGTGAACCCCGCCGATGCGGACACCGGAATCGTATTCCGCCGCACGGACATCGAGGGTCAACCCATAATTCCCGCCTTGTGCGACAACGTCGTAGACACTTCGCGCGGTACGACCATCGAATCCGGCGGTCACCGCGTAAGCACGATCGAACACATCATGTCGGCGCTCTGGACGCTGGGCGTGGACAACGCCGTAATCGACATCGACGCGGGCGAAACCCCGATCATGGACGGTTCGGCCTGCGCCTATGCCAAGGCCATCACCGAAGTCGGCATCACCGACCAGCCGGCCGAGCGCAAGTTCTACCACGTGACCGAAAAGATGGTCTACACGATCCCCGAAAAGGGCGTGGCGATCATCCTCTACCCCGACGACGAATTCTCCGTCTCGCTGCACGTGGACTACAACTCGAAGGTGATCGGCAACCAATACGCCACCTTCAACCCCGGCGACAACTTCGCCGACAAAATCGCCCCGTGCCGCACGTTCGTCTTCCTGCACGAGCTGGAACCGCTGATGAAGATGAACCTCATCAAGGGCGGCGATCTGGACAACGCCATCGTCGTGGTCGAGAACCCCGTTCCGGACGAGCAGCTGGAGCACCTCAAGAAGATCTTCAACAAGCCCGACATCGAGATCAACGCAGGCTACCTGAACAACCTCGAACTGCGCTGCAACAACGAGCTGGCGCGCCACAAGCTGCTCGACCTGCTGGGCGACTTCGCACTGCTGGGCGTACGCATCAAGGGCCGCGTCTGGGCAACCCGCCCCGGCCATTACGCCAACACGGAGTTCATGAAGCAGCTCAAGCACACCATCCGCAAGGCCGGCGAGAAGCCCCGCTACCAGTACGACTGCCGCAAGCCGCCCCTCTACGACATCAACGACATCCGCCACCTGCTGCCCCACCGCCCGCCGTTCCTGCTGGTGGACCGCATTTTCCACCGCGACGCCACCGACGTGGCCGGCATCAAGAACGTCACGATGAACGAGCCGTTCTTCGTGGGACACTTCCCCGACGAACCCGTCATGCCGGGCGTGCTGATCGTCGAAGCCATGGCGCAGTGCAGCGGCATTCTGGTGCTGGGCGACGTGCCCGATCCCGAAAACTACTCGACCTACTTCATGAAGATCGACGGGGTCAAATTCAAGCGCAAAGTCGTTCCGGGCGACACGCTTCAGTTCGAAATCCACCTGCTGGAACCCATCCGCCGCGGCGTGGCCGTCGTGGAGGCCAAAGCCTTCGTGGGCGAAACGCTCGCATGCGAGGCCGTCCTGATGGCGCAGGTCGTAAAAAATAAAAAGTAAAGGAGATGATCAGCAAGCTGGCATATGTTCATCCCGACGCCAAAATCGGGAACAACGTCACGGTCGAGCCCTTCGCCTGCATCGCGGGCGACGTGGTTATCGGCGACGACTGCTGGGTAGGTCCCGGCGCGGTGATTCACGACGGCGCCCGCATCGGCAAGGGGTGCAAGATCCATACCGCCGCATCGGTCTCCTGCCTGCCGCAGGACCTGAAATTCGCAGGCGAAGTGACCACGGCCGAGATCGGCGACTACAACGACATCCGCGAATACGTGACCATCAGCCGCGGCACCGCATCGACGGGCACGACCCGCATCGGCAACCGCAACCTGCTGATGGCCTACGTCCATGTGGGCCACGACTGCGTCGTCGGCGACAACTGCGTGATCGCCAACCGCGTATCGCTCGCCGGCGAAGTGCATGTCGGCAACTGGGTGGTGATCGGCGGCCATGCGGCCGTACACCAGTGGACGCATATCGGCGACCACGTCATGATTCAGGGCGGCGCGCTGCTGGGACAGGACGTCCCGCCGTTCATCATCGTGCGCAACGACACGATGCGCTTCGCGGGCATCAACAAGATCGGGCTTTCGCGCCGCGGCTTCACGCCCGAACGCATCGCCGAGATTCACGACGCCTGCCGCATCCTCTTCCAGAGCGGACTGAACTACATGTCGGGCTGCGAAGAGGTCGAAAAGCAGATCCCGCAAAGCGCCGAGCGCGACGAACTGGTGAAATTCATCCGCGAATCGAAGCGCGGAATCATCAAACCCTATGAATCCAAGGCCAAAGAGGAGTAAAAATTTCGTATAAATATTGGTATATCGGAATTTTTCATTATATTTGCAGTGTCGAAAGACAAAGCGAAGCGGTAAGGGGACGGTAAGTCCCCTTATTTTATACCATATACGACCGAATTTCAGAAACATGATCGACACGAAAAAGATAATCGAAGCGGCTGAACGCAAACTTCAGGGCACGGATATGTTCGTCGTGGGCTGCACCTGCACGCCCGGCAACGAGATCGAACTGCTGATCGACAGCGACACGTCGGTAGCCATCGAAGCGTGCGCGGAGCTGAGCCGGGCCGTCGAAGCGGAATTCGACCGCGACGAAGAGGATTTTTCGCTCACGGTAGCCTCCGCAGGCATCGGTTCGGAGCTGAAAAGCCTGCGGCAATACCGCAAGCTGATCGGCGGCACGGTCGAGGTGCTGCTCAATTCAGGGATCAAGATGCTCGCAAAACTCGATGCTGCCGACGACGAGGGCATCACGATCTCGTACGAGGAGAAGCAGGCCGTCGAAGGCAAGAAACGCAAGCAGCTGGTGACCGTCACGCGCCGCTATGCGTTCGACGAAATCAAGTCCACGAAGGAGTGGCTGGATTTCAAATAGGCCGCCGTCCGGCAACGCAGACAGCAAACACAGGCTTAGAAGGCAGACCGGGAGCAGGACAAAAACCGGAAGCAGGACGCAGATGAGAGGCAAACGCAGCTGAGGGGCGGTACGCAGGCTTGGAGCGGCCCTCAGACAAGAAGCAGCCCCCGGAGCGGGACGCTATCCGGCATGCAGACGAAAAAAAGCCGCGGGGTACAGAAGCATAAACTAAAAACAAGATAAACGACACAATGGACAATCTCAATCTTATCAGCAACTTTGCCGAGTTCAAAGAGCTGAAAAACATTGACAAAAGTACGATGATCGGCGTGCTGGAGGACGTTTTCCGCCACGCACTGCAAAAACAGTATGAGACGGACGAGAATTTCGACGTCATCATCAACCCCGAAAAGGGCGACCTCGAAATCTGGCGCAACCGCACCGTCGTCGAAGACGGCGCGGTCGAAGATCCAAATGCGCAGATCGCCGTCTCGGAGGTCAAGGCCATCGACCCGACCTACGAGATCGGCGACGAATACGCCGACGAGATCAAACTCTCGTCGTTCGGCCGCCGCGCCGTGTTGTCGCTGCGCCAGAACCTCGCCTCGCGCATTCTCGATCTGGAGAAGGCCAGCCTTTACGAGAAGTATTCGGAAAAGGTCGGCGAGATCGTCACCGGTGAAGTTTATCAGGTATGGAAAAAAGAGGTGCTGATCCTCGACGACGAGGAGAACGAGCTGATTCTGCCCAAGGCGGAGCAGATTCCCAACGACTTCTACCGCAAGGGCGACACCATCAAGGCCATCGTCAAGTCGGTCGAGATGAACAACAACCAGCCCCGCATCATTCTTTCGCGCACGGCCAACCAGTTCCTCGAACGCCTGTTCGAGCAGGAGGTTCCCGAAATCTTCGACGGACTGATCACCATCAAGAAGATCGTCCGCATCCCCGGCGAACGCGCCAAGGTCGCCGTGGAGTCGTACGACGAGCGTATCGACCCGGTAGGCGCATGCGTCGGCATGAAGGGTTCGCGCATCTATTCGATCGTCAAGGAGCTGCGCAACGAGAACATCGACGTGGTCAACTACACTGCCAACCCGTCGCTGATGATCCAGCGCGCGCTGAATCCCGCCAAGATTTCGAGCATCACCATCGACGAGGAGAAGATGACCGCTTCGGTCTACCTCAAACCCGATCAGGTGTCGCTGGCCATCGGCAAGGGAGGTCTGAACATCCGTCTCTCGAAGATGCTGACGGGTTACGACATCGACGTATACCGCGAAGTGGAGGAAGAGGACGTCGCCCTCACCGAATTCGCCGACGAGATCGACGGCTGGATCATCGACGCCCTGAAGAGCGTCGGCTGTGACAGCGCCAAGAGCGTGCTGGAGCTGCCCGTAGAGGAGATCGCGGCCCGCGCCGACCTCGAACTGGAGCAGGCCCAGAAGGTCGTAGCGATACTGAAGGCGGAATTCGAAGAGTAATCACAAGCGAAAGAAAGGAAAACACACGATATGGGTAACGAAAGAAAATTAAGGCTCATTCAGGTTGCAAAGGAGTTCAAGGTGGGACTGAATACCATCACGGACTTCCTGCAGAAGAAGGGTATCAAGAGCGACGGATCGCCCAACACGCTGGTCGATTCGGAGACTTATGCCGTTCTGGAGAAGGAGTTCGGGGCGAACCGCGCCGCAGGCAACGCACGCGATTCGATCCGTGAGCGCATCTCCCTGAAGCAGACGACCATCACTCTCGAAGAAGCTAAAAAGCAGGAGCGCGAGGAGGAAAAAGAGGTGGTCATCAAAAGCAACGTAATCAGCGTCAAGGATGAAATCCAGCAGCCGAAGATCCTCGGCAAGATCGACCTGTCGCCCAAACCCAAGGCGGCTCCGACCCCCGCTCCCGCCCCGAAGGCGGAACCGGTGAAACCGGCCGAACAGCCCCGTGCGGCCCAGCCCGCACCCGCCAGTGCGCCCGTCGAAGCGCCGAAACCCGCGGCGAAGCCCGAACCCGCCGCAGAGAAACCGGCAGCTCCCGAAGTCAAGACGGCACCTGCGGCTCCCGCAGCACCGGCTGCGGCCGCGGCGACTGCGGCGCAGGCCGAAACCGGAAAACCGGCTCCCGCGGCGGCCCCCGCTCCGGCCGCAACTCCGGCAACGACTCTGGCTGCGGCACCAGCTGCGGCTGCAGCACCGGCACCCAAGCCCGAACCCGCAGCGCCGAAAGACAATATCTTCCGCCCCGAAACCGTGACCCTGACGGGTCCGCAGGTGCTCGGCACGATGGACGTGTCGGGATTCGTCGCCGGCGGCAAGCATAAACGCAAACGTCTCCAGAAAGAGAAGGTGGACGTGAGCAAGGCCCCGAAAGGCAACACGCCGGGCGGCAACCGTCAGGGCGGCAATCAGGGCGGACAGGGAAGCCAGAACCGTCCCGGAGGTCCGGGCCAGAACCAGCCCAGACCGGGCGAAGGCCGCCGCAACAAGAACAAGGGCAAGGCGGCTCCCAAGCCGATCGTACGCCCCGAAGTGAGCGACGAGGAGGTTTCGAAGCAGGTAAAGGACACCCTTGCCCGTCTGACGGCCAAGGGCGCCAAGAGCAAGAGTGCAAAATACCGCAAGGACAAGCGCGACGCCGTAGCCGAGCGTATGAACGAGGAGTTCGAACGCGAGGAAATGGAACGTTCGACGCTCAAAGTCACCGAATTCGTGACCGTGAGCGAGTTGGCGACGATGATGAACGTCACGCCGACTCAGGTCATCACGGCCTGCATGAATCTGGGACTGATGGTGTCGATCAACCAGCGTCTCGACGCCGAAGCGCTCGTGGTCGTAGCCGAGGAGTTCGGCTACAAGGTCGAATTCGTCTCGGTGGAGATTCAGGAGGCGATCAACGACGACAACGAAGACAAGGAGGAGGACCTCGTGCCGCGTCCGCCGATCGTGACCGTCATGGGCCACGTGGACCACGGCAAGACCTCGCTACTGGACAATATCCGCAAGACCAACGTCATCGAGGGCGAGGCCGGCGGCATCACCCAGCATATCGGCGCCTACAGCGTCGAGCTGAACGGCCAGAAGATCACGTTCCTCGACACGCCGGGCCACGAAGCCTTTACGGCCATGCGCGCCCGCGGCGCCGCCGTCACCGACGTTGCGATCATCATCGTGGCGGCCGACGACAGCGTCATGCCGCAGACCGTCGAGGCCATCAACCATGCGCAGGCCGCAGGCGTGCCGATGGTTTTCGCCATCAACAAGATCGACAAACCCAACGCCAACCCCGACCACATCAAGGAACAGCTCTCGCAGATGAACTATCTGGTCGAGTCGTGGGGCGGTAAATATCAGGATCAGGAGGTTTCGGCCAAGAAGGGCATGAACCTCGACAAACTGCTCGAAAAGGTGCTGCTCGAAGCCGAGATGCTCGACCTGAAGGCCAACCCCAACAAGAAGGCGCAGGGCACCGTCATCGAATCGACGCTCGACAAGGGCCGCGGATACGTCTCGACGATCCTCGTACAGAGCGGTACGCTCCACGTGGGCGACGTGATCCTCTCCGGAACCTACACGGGCCGCGTGAAGGCCATGTTCAACGAAAACGGCAAGAAAGTGGAGTCCGCAGGCCCCTCGACACCGGTTCAGGTGCTGGGTCTGAACGGCGCCCCGCAGGCCGGCGATACGTTCAATGTCATGGAGGACGACCGTTCGGCGCGCGAAATCGCCAACAAGCGCGAGCAGCTGCAACGCATGCAGGGCATCATGACCCAGAAGCACGTGACGCTCGACGAGATCGGACGCCGCATCGCCATCGGCTCGTTCAAGGAGCTGAACATCATCGTCAAGGGCGACGTGGACGGCTCGATCGAGGCCATGTCGGGTTCGCTCATCAAGCTCTCGAAAGAGACCGTGCAGGTCAACGTCATCCACGCCGCCGTGGGTCAGATTTCGGAATCGGACGTGCTGCTGGCCGCCGCTTCGAACGCCATCATCGTCGGCTTCCAAGTACGTCCGTCGGCTTCGGCGCGCAAGCTGGCCGAGAAGGAGGAGATCGAAATCCGTCTCTACTCGATCATCTACGACGCCATCAACGACATCAAGGACGCTATCGAGGGCATGCTCGAACCGGTCATGAAGGAGGAGATCGTCGCTTCGGTCGAAGTGCTGGAGATCTTCAAAATCTCGAAGGTCGGCACCGTCGCCGGATGCGTCGTCCGCGAAGGCAGGCTCCAGCGCAACACCCCGATCCGCGTCATCCGCGACGGTATCGTCATCTACACGGGCAAGCTCGGCTCGCTCAAACGTTTCAAGGACGACGTCAAGGAGGTCACCAACGGTCAGGACTGCGGTCTGAACATCGAATCGTTCAACGACATCCGCGTCGGCGACATCGTCGAGGGATACGAACAGGTAGAAGTGAAACGCAAATAGCTACGCTATGCTGCCGAAACGTCTGATTGTTTTGCTGATGTCGCTCTGCACCCTGTGCGGAGCGGCATCGGCCGTTCAGCCCCGGACCGACCTCACGCAGAAGGAGCAGAAGGCGCTGCAGAAGGCTCAGAAGAAGAAGATCCGTCAGGAAGCCCGCCGCTTCGAGAGCCTGCGCAACAACGCCGTCGTGCAGTTCGCCCGCGAGCACCAGCCCTCGGACATCAGCACCCCTTCGTTCGTGAACGACTTCCGGATCTCGAACGTCATCTGCGCCGGAGACAACATCTCCGGCACCGTCATGCTGCATTTCGACATCACGCCGCTTTACGGCGGCTTCCGGCTCTACATGGGCGGCGAGCGCAACGGCACCTACGCCTTTGCCAAAGGTCTCGCCTACCCTTCGTCGGACCATTACGGCCGCATCTACACGATGCGCAGCGGCCAGCCCGAACATATCGTGGTGACGTTCTACAACATCGCGCCGGGCGTGGAGCGGCTCGACCGCGTGGACGTCAGCATGGGTCTGGCGCTCAACGCGCTGAACATCATTTCGATGCGTAACGTGCCGATCTTCTGGACCTACTCCGACAAAGCCATCAAAAACTACGTACAGGAAAACGCAAACAAGGTACCAGCTAACTAAAACCAATACAAACTTAAAGTAAAAATGACTACCCAGATCAAATTTACCACTGCCGAAGAAGCCGTCAAGGTTATCAAATCGGGCGACCACGTACACCTGAGTTCCGTGGCTTCGGCTCCCCAGTGCCTTATCAACGCCATGTGCGCGCGCGGCGAGGCCGGTGAACTGAAGGATGTACACATCCACCACCTGCACACCGAAGGCCCGGCGCCCTATGCCGACGAGAAATTCGAAGGCGTGTTCCAGCTCGACTCGTTCTTCGTGGGCGGCAACGTCCGCAAAGTGACGCAGAGCGGCTACGCCGACTACATTCCGATTTTCCTGAGCGAGACGCAGCGTCTGTACCGCTGCGGCGCGGTTCCCTGCAACGTGGCGATGATTCAGGTATCGACGCCCGACAAACACGGCTTCGTATCGCTCGGTACCTCGGTAGACGCGACGCTGGCTGCCGTGGAGACCGCCGATTACGTGCTCGCCGTGGTGAACAAGCACGTTCCCCGCGCCTTCGGACAAGCCATGATCCACTCGTCGAAGATCGACTACTTCGTGCAGGACGACACTCCGCTGATGGAGGCGCACTTCTCCGAGCCGAACGAGACCGAGACGGCCATCGGCAAGCACTGCGCAGCCCTGATCGAGGACGGCGCGACGCTGCAGATGGGCATCGGCGCCATTCCCAATGCCGTGCTGGCGCAGCTGGGCGGCCACAAGAACCTCGGCATCCATACCGAGATGTTCGCCGACGGCGTGCTTCCGCTGGTGGAAAGCGGCGTAATCAACGGCGAAGCCAAGAATATCGACAAGGGCAAGATGGTCTCGACGTTCCTGATGGGTTCGCAGCGCGTCTACGACTTCATCGACGACAACCCGGCCGTATTGATGATGGACGTGGGCTACACCAACGATCCCTACATCATCTCGAAGAACGACCGCGTGACGGCCATCAACTCGGCCCTGCAGGTAGACATCACGGGACAGGTATGCGCCGACTCGCTGGGCACGAAGTTCTATTCGGGCGTCGGCGGCCAGATCGACTTCGTATACGGCGCATCGCTCTCGAAGGGCGGCAAAGCCATCATCGCCATGCCTTCGGTCACCAACAAGGGCATTTCGAAGATCGCTCCCGTGCTCACGCCGGGCGCAGGCGTCGTCACGACCCGCAACCACATCCACTGGTTCGTAACCGAGCACGGCGCCGTAGACCTCTACGGCAAGACGCTGCAGGAGCGTGCCCGCCTGATTATCTCGGTGGCCGATCCTTCGGCTCAGGAGGAGCTGGACCGCGCCGCTTTCGAGCGTTTCGGCCAGCACCACCACTACGTAAAGAACTACATGAGCAAGTAATAAATTATTACGCAATCGAGAAGCGCCCCTGTTACAGCGGGCGCTTTTTTTGTATATTTGATGTAGTCTGAAGGTATTTAATTGACTACAAATAGATTAAAAGAAACTCGCATGAGAATGGGCAACGGATAAGAAATTGGTAAAGTGCTTTGATACACTATATTTCTCATGCTGTCAAACAACTCTTATTTGTTTGCAAATATAATATTATTGCAGGTAATAATCAAAAATAACGAGGTTTATTTTCATTTTTACCTGCTGATATTTGTTCCGGATTATCAGATGCGATATATTTGTAATTAGGATTCGTACCGTGTTCCAAGCGGTTCATAAGTAACGACTTGCGGAGTTTTGGCAACAAG